>NZ_JBKOQN010000009.1:0-305226 GCF_046764895.1 Nocardia sp. CWNU-33
CGCCGAGGTCGCGGTGACCGAGAAGGACATGATTCCGGGAAAGCTTATTCAGACGGTGATTCGGGACTTCCATCTCAAGATCAACACCTGCACCGGTCCGGTCAGTATCCGGCAATTCACGTATGTGCTTGCCACCTCACCCGAGGTCGACGACATGGGCGCGGTGTTCGGCGACCCTACCTGGTTGTGAGAGCTTCCCCGAAAAAGCCCCGGTATGCCGGGGCTTTGCTGGTTCTTCCTGGCGTTCCCCATCTAGGGTCCGCGAGCTCGTCCCGGCCGGCTACAGCAAGCCCGGCACGCTCATCCCGGGCCCTGGGCGACGAGCGTGTGCCTGCGGCCTCGAGCACGCGCAGAGGCGAGAGCACGGAATGCGCCATGTTGGCCGCGGTGGTTTGGTCTCAGCTGGCAGTTGCTGCCACCGGCGGCTATTCCTGGGTTTGTGTGCGTGGTGCATTCAAGTCGCTGGGCTACCGACGGAGGTCTCCTGGATGTTGGCTCTAGCGGACTCGAGTGAGCACTCATGCCGATTTCAGGACGTCTCTAGGCGGCGGTGGCATCTACCCGACCGTGCCACCGCGTCGGCTGAGACCCCGACATCTTCCACTCGTCACCGGTGAGTGAGCATTACCGGCGGGTCGTTGGCAGAGGGAGGACTATCCCGACCCTTTGCCCTCACCCTCAACGGTTACAGTCGACCCGCCGGGTGCGATCGCCACCCGAGTGCTCCACCTGCCGGACGGCTCACTCGCCGTGTCTATTTCCACCACAATCGTTATTGACTGGCCGGGTCGCAGCACCCCGCCGGTGCGGCTCAGACGTAGCCACGGTGCATCGGTAGTGGCCGACCACACCACCGGTTCGCCACCGGTGGCGGTGAGAGTGATCAGAGTTGCGGTGCCGTTAGTCTCGACGGTGAGCCGACCCAAACCCCGCTGGTGTATCGGCGAGCCGAAGTGAGCAACTGCTGCGGGTTCGGGATGGATCCGAGGCTCGGCCGGAGTTGCTGGGGCGAGAGCTACCAGGCTCGCTGCGGTGGCCAACCCCAACCCGTTGATAGTGGCGGCTCGAGTGGGACCGATACGCATGTCTACCCCTGTCTGGGCGTTTGCTGGGATAATGCTCCGAGACGAGCGCGCTCGCAGCCTCGTATTCGATCCTGCCCGGCCGTCTGGATGTGATAGTCGGCAATTCGCGCTGGGTTATCGAGAATGATCGTTTGCCGACACTTGCCCAGCCAGACGGAATCGCCGGACCAGCCCCCCGGAGCAGTGTCGATAGAACATGTCGAAAGGTTTGAAGCTGCGATGGTGGCATCCCGCCCGAACGAACGTCCGGAAATGCCGGATGGCGCACGGTCGGCGAACGTCCGCTTCTGCCGAATAGTTCGCTGTTCGCACAGGTTGGTGTCAGATCCAGCAAACTAGCGGTGTGAGAGCCGATGTTGCTGCGTTCGTTGCCGCGGGCCCATTGCCCGATTGGGATGCGAGGGAAGAGGAGATTTCGTACCGCCAAGCCCAACTCGAAGCGATAACCCGTCCGGTAACTGGCGAGGAAGCCGCTGCACTGGCCCAGTGCTTCGGGCCAGACGACTGTTATGGCCTCGCGTGGACTCTATTGCACCTCATCGAGACCGGCCCAATCCCGTAGTCACAACCAGGCCGGGTCCCGACGCCAACGAATGGCACCACACTCTGTGGATCCGAGCAGTCAACAGCGGCTTGATTGCGGGAACCGAAGCTTGATCAACCACAACTGTGGGGCCGCGCGAACGCGCGCTCATGCCGCGTTGAGCGTGGTTCCGGGCGGCCATTGTCGGCAGTTCTGAAGATCAACGACCCAAGATCATCCCAGAAGTACTGACCGACGTACCAGCTTGTTGGTGTTGAGAAGAAGTTCGGCGTGCGAACCGCTCTGTGAGGAGCGGTTCGCACGCCGATACATCGGGTGGCTGACGGGACTCGAACCCGCGACAGCCAGGATCACAACCTGGTGCTCTACCAACTGAACTACAGCCACCATCGCCGGTGAATCACCGGCGCGGTAGATATTAGCGTGTAACCCCCTGGAGTCCCTAATCGGTTATCGGCGTGCCGTTTGTACTGGGCTTTTGGCGCGCCGCGGGGTTTGCGATGCGCCCGACCACACCGGGCCATTCGCGGGTCCGCCGATCCGGTGCCAGCGGCGGGGGTTACTCGGCGTCGGGCTGGGCGGCCGCTGCGTTCTTGTTGTTGCCGAGTTCGTTGGCGATGGCGGAGATCTCGGCGGTCGACGGGCCGGGTGCGGCGACGAACGCGGTGCGGCGGTAGTACTCGAGCTCGCGGATTGATTCCTTGATGTCGGCGAGGGCGCGGTGGGTGAGCCCCTTCTCGGGCTGGCCGAAGTAGATGCGCGGGTACCAGCGGCGGCACAGCTCCTTGATGGAGCTCACGTCGATCATTCGGTAGTGCAGGTGGGTATCCAGCAGCGGCATGTCGCGGGCGATGAAGCCACGGTCGGTGGCGATCGAATTGCCCGCGAGCGGGACCGTGCCCGCGAGCGGCGCGTACTCACGGATGTAGTCGAGGACCTGCTGTTCGGCCTCGGCGAGGGTGACCGTGGAGCGGCGCACCTCTTCGGTGAGACCGGAACGCGCATGCATTTCGGCGACCACCGGTGGCATGGCGGCCAGCGCCTCGTCGTCGGCGTGGATGACGATATCCACGCCCTCACCCAGAATGTTGAGGTCGCTGTCGGTCACGAGTGCGGCCACCTCGATCAGCTTGTCGCTGTCGAGACGAAGGCCGGTCATCTCGCAATCCATCCACACCACGAATTTGTCGGACACCCGAGCAACACTAGCGGTGTCCTCCGGTGATGGCTGGGTTGAGCCCTCCGTACGCGACCAGCGGCGATAGAGTTTGCGGGAGTTCGGCGTAGGCGTTTGTGGCACGACAGCTAACACTGCGAAAGCAGTCACAGTCAGACCAAGACGGAGGACGCGCGATGACCACTCCCCAGGAGAAAGCGGCCGCTGCCCGCAAGGCCGCGCAGGAGGCGGCGCGGGTCGCCGCGGAGGCCGCCGCCGCCGCGGAAGCCGCAGAGCGCGAGTTGGCCGAACAGGAGGCCGCGGCTGCCTCGGGTGCGGCCGATGGCGCCGATGCGGTGGCGGTGGCAGCCGAGTCCCAGGCAAAGGCCGCCGCCACGGCGGAGACGGCTGCCGTGACCGCCGCGGTGGCCCAAGCTACGAAAGCGGCAGCATCCGACACCGCGATTTCGGCGGAGCAGTCGCCCGCGCAGCAGATCGCCGCGGGCTACGCATTCGACGGCGAGGCGCTCGCGCTCGGCTCCGTGATTGTCGACGGGGAAGTCGATCCGACTGCGCTGGTGCGGATTCCGATGCGCACATTGAACCGGCACGGCCTGGTCGCGGGCGCCACCGGCACCGGTAAGACGAAGACGCTGCAGGGCATTGCCGAGCAGCTCTCGCGCGCCGGAGTGCCGGTGGTGCTCGCGGATGTCAAGGGCGACCTTTCCGGTCTTTCCCAACCCGGTCAGCCGAACGAGAAGCTGAGCGCGCGGGGGCTGGAAACCGGTGCGGGGCAATGGCAGCCGTCCGGATTTCCGACGGAGTTCGTCTCGCTCGGCACCGGTGGCATCGGGGTGCCGATCCGCGCGACCATCACCGCCTTCGGTCCGGTGTTGCTCAGTAAGGTGCTCGGGCTCAACGAGACTCAGGAATCGACGCTCGGACTGATCTTTCACTGGGCGGACCAGCAAGGGCTGGGTCTGCTGGATCTGAAGGATCTGCGCGCGGTCATCACTCATCTGACGAGTCCGGAAGGCAAGGAAGACCTCAAGGGCATCGGCGGGGTCTCGGCGGCGACCGCCGGGGTCATCCTGCGCGCGCTGGTGAACCTGGAGGCCGATGGCGGCGACACCTTCTTCGGTGAGCCGGAACTGGATCCGGCGGATCTGCTGCGTGTCGCGGGCGGGCAGGGCGTGATCACCCTGTTCGAGCTCGGTGCCCAGGCGGCGCGGCCGGTGATGTTCTCGACCTTCCTGATGTGGGTGCTCGCCGACCTGTTCCAGACTCTGCCCGAGGTCGGCGATGTCGAAAAGCCCAAGCTGGTTTTTATTTTCGACGAGGCGCACCTGTTGTTCGCCGACGCGTCGAAGGCCTTCCTGGAGCAGGTGGAGCAGACGGTCAAACTGATCCGTTCCAAGGGCGTCGGCGTGTTCTTCTGCACCCAGCTGCCGACGGACATCCCGAATGCCGTGCTCTCCCAACTGGGTGCGCGTATCCAGCACGCGCTGCGCGCCTTCACACCCGACGATCAGAAGGCGCTGTCCAAGACGGTGCGGACCTATCCCAAGACCGGCACCTACGATTTGGAGCAGGCGCTTACCTCACTGGGCACCGGCGAGGCCATCGTCACCGTGCTCTCGGAGAAGGGTGCGCCGACTCCGGTGGCGTGGACCAGGATTGCGCCGCCGCGCTCGCTGATGGACACCATCGGCGACGAAGCGATCAAGTCCCGCGCGCTGTCGAGTTCGCTGTTCGGCAAGTACGGCCAGACCATCGACCGGGAATCGGCTTACGAGATGCTCGCCGCGAAGGTTGCCGCGGCACAGGAGAATGCGGAACCTCCCGCGGCGCCCGGGCGTTCCACGAGGGCCGCTGAGGAGGACTCGGCCGCCGAGCGCATCATGAAGAACCCGGCCGTGAAGAGCTTCCTGCGTTCGGCCGCCACCGTGGCGGGTCGCGAGATCAGCCGCAGCATCTTCGGCACCCGCAAACGCTGAGCGGGTTGTGTTCAGGTAGCCGGCAACCCGCTGCGCATCGGGCTGGGGGTAGCAGCAGCCGGATCGGAATGAGCAGCGTGCCCAAGCTGGTGCAGTCCGTCGGCCGAGCCCGGAGCGCGAGTGCCGGTCGTGACGTTGGTCAGCGTCTGGTCGGCGCAGTGGGTCAGCCGGCGTCGCGATCGAGCATGTCAGGTTCACGGCGTACGAGTTCGACGCAGCGGCCGCTGTCGACGGCGATGACGGGCAGTCGTGCGGTGTCGGACAGGGCGTGTCCATGCTGATATGCGCCGCTGCACGGCACCGCGAGCAGGTCACCGGGGCGCAGGTCGGCGGGCAGCCGGATATCAGTGGCGAGGATCTCGTTTCCGGCTCGGCCCGCGACGGTTGCGGTTCGGTGCGGTCCGGCGGCCCGCCGATTCGCCAGCACCGTGGCCGCCAGCGCGGCGGGCCGCGTGCCCGCGCGCGCACCGCTGTCGACAATGACGCAGGTGTGCCCGCCGTCGTGGTGTTTGACCGAGCACACCCGCAAAAGCGTCACGCCGGCGCGAGCCACGATCCCACGGCCGGGTTCGAGGGCGATATTCGGGCGCGGGAAGCGTTGTCTGGCACAGGCCGCATCGAGTGCGTCCTCGAGTATGGCGGCGAGTTCGGTCAGGTTCATCTCGGCGTCGCCGCTGCGATAGGCGACCGCGTGCCCGCCACCGAGATCGAGGTCGGTGAGGATCCGGCCGTGGTCGTGGCGCACCTGCGCCATCTCCGCGACCATCCGCCGTATCGCCTCGCCGTAGTAGTCGGGATTGTAGATCTTGGAGACGACCTGGCAGTGGAAGCCGATCAGGTCGAGCATCGGCTTGCTCAGCACCTGCCCGACAGCGGCAGCAGCCGCGGCACCGACCGGGAAGTCGGGCCGTCGAGCAATGTCCGTCGGCTGACCATCGACGTCGATATCGGCGGATAAGCGCAGCAGCACTCGCTGCGGATGGGTGGCCACCGCCGCGAGCAGATTGATCTCGGCGAGCGAACCGGCCACGATCCGCCCTACCCGGCAATCGACCGCAGTCACCAGCGCGTCGAAGGATTCCCGGTTGCCGTGCATGATGATTCGCTTCGGGTCGATGCCGGCGGTCAGAGCGACGTCCAACTCGTCGGATGAGTGCACAGCCACCGAAAGACCTTCGTCGGTGACCCAGTTCACGACGGTGCGAACCAGCAATGCCTGTCCGGCATAGACGATCTCGGTCTCCGGGAAAGCCTTCCGATACGCACGGCAGCGGCCCCTGACCTCGTGCTCGTCGAGGACCGTCGTTGCGGTGCCGTACCGCTCGGCGATATCGGCGAGCGCGACACCGCCGACCACGATCCGGCCCGACTCGTCGTAATGCGAATCGCGGGGCCAGATCGCGGTGTCGAGGCGTGCGGCCGGCACCGACCGGGTGGACGAGAAGAGGTCGAGCAGCGTCACGGTGTTCTCCTGTGTGCGCCCGCTGGCGATAGCTGCGGGGGATACTCAGGTGTACCTCGCCAGGAGGGGCGCTCGACCTGTCGTTAGCGCAACCTTGACCACCCGATCGGAGATCTTGACGAATCACTGACATGCCGTGGTCAACGCCGTTTCTCAGCGGCCGATATCCCTGCTGAGCAGGTCGGACAGAGTTTCCCGGCGCACCAATTCCCGGGAGATACCCTTGCGCACCGCGACGATCGGCGGCCGGCCGACGCTGTTGTAGGAGGACGCGAGGCTGTGGTGGTAGGCACCGGTGCACGGCATGGCCAGCACCTCACCGGGCCGCAGATCCGCGGGTAGCTGCACATCGGTGGCGAGGATGTCGCCCGCCTCGCAGAACCGGCCCGCGACCGTGGCGGTCATCTGTGGGCCGGTCGGATGCCGGTTGGCGACGACCACGCTGTACTGCGCGCCGTACAGCGCGACCCGTGGGTTGTCGCTCATCCCGCCGTCGACCGTGACATAGGTGTGTCCGCCGTCGATGTGCTTGACCGAGCGCACCCGGTACAGCGTGACGCCTGCGCGGGCGACGATGGCACGGCCCGGCTCGATGGCGATGACCGGGCGCGGGAAACCGCGGCGCGCACAGGCCGCGTCGAGGGCGTCCTCGACGATCGCGGACAGTTCGGCAAGATTCATTTCGGCGTCGCCGCAGCGGTAGGCGACACCGTGTCCGCCGCCGATGTCCAGATGGGTGAGCAGGTGGTCGTGCTCGTCACGGACGCGCGCCATCTCGGTGACCATCCGTCGAATGGCCTCGCCGTAGTAGTCCGGATCGCAGATCTGCGAGCCGAGATGGCAATGGAAGCCGACCAGCCGCAATGTCGGCTGGCGCAGAATGCGGGCGACGGCTTCAGCGGCCGATTCGCTACCGAGCGGGAAACCGAACTTCTGATCGGTGACCCCCGTGACAACGGCGGGATGACCGTGCACGTCGATGCCGGGGGACAGCCGCAGCATGACCTGCTGCGAGCCGGTGGCCAGTGCGGAGAGCAGCGTGATCTCGGCGAGCGAATCGACCACGATCCGGCCGACGCCGACCTGGACAGCGGCCTCCAGTTCGTCGAAGGATTTTCCGTTGCCGTGCAAGATGATTCGTTGGGGATCGACGCCCGCGGCGAGCGCGACGGCGAGTTCGCCCGCCGAGCAGACATCAACGGATAGTCCCTCCGAGGTGACCCAGTCGGCGACCGCCGTGATCATCAGCGCTTTGCCCGCGTAGTAGATCTCGGCGTCGGGGAAGGCCGCTCGATATGCCCGGCAACGCTGCCTGATCTCACGCTCGGCGAGCACATAGGTGGGCGTGCCGTACTGGTCGGCGATATCGGCGAGCGCGACACCTCCAACGGTTATTCGGCCGGCATCGTCGTAATGCGTGTCCCGTGGCCAGATCGCGGAGTCGAGCCGCGGGGGCATTCCCCCCGACCGCAGCGACGGGAAGATTTCGAGCAGCGTCACGATGTCTCCTGTGTCGCCCCCGCTTTCTCCACCTGCGGGGCCGCTGTCAGGACTACGCCGATTTCAGCTGCCCGAACCACCGGCATATGCGACCTTGACGTATCGCCGCCTGATCTTGACGAGATCGCAACAGGCCGCCGACCAGGCGCTTACCTGAAGCCCAACCGCTGGGCCCGGCGTCGTCGGTACCTGCGATCGGGCGGTGTGAGCGCACGTCTTGTGATGCCGCCCTGGAGGTCACCGATTACAGGTTGCTGTTGTCACTGAGTCTGCATGGGTCCGCTGACGGCACCTCGGAAGATCAACGAGCTGGAGGCATCTGGCGCCGGCCGACGTGCGCTACCGATGGGCGGCTCGAGATGTGAGGTCGGTCCCAAATCAGGAAACCAGTTGCCAAATGGAAACCGGTTGGCGTACGGTCGGCTGATGCAAGACGCACAGACTCCACAGCAGGCACTGGACATCGCCGCCGCCGCGACTCGGCAGGCACACGAGGCCGCTGCCGTGCCCAGCTGGGGACCCAGCGTCGCCGGTTTGCTCACAGCGCTCACTGTGATGCTGCTCGACACCGCAGTCGAGGAAGATCTGAGTACAGTGCTCACAGCGATCCTCATCATCGCCGCAATCGCCACGAGCTTCGCGCTTTTGAAGGTTGCGTTTTGGATGCGCGCCACCCGGCGTGCGCGCGGCATCATCCCTCGCCCGCCGTCCCAGTGGAAGGACGAAGCGGTGTCGTGGCTGGCGATAGTGATAGTGCCGTGCCTCGCTCTCGTGCACTCGGGGTTGGGCGTATGGCTACGACTGCTGGCCAGCGTGATTCTGGGTGGATGGGTCTGGTACTCGCAGTCACGACCACAGACCGCGCCGTGGAAGACGCGACCGCGGACCGCGCCATGGAAGAACTGAACGAGCTGTTCGCCTCCCTGCCGCGCCTGAAACTCGTCGCATTCCTCGACGGCTGCGCCGAAGCCGAATTCCTGGTCATCGCCGACCTGTGTGAACTCAACAAATCCACCCTGTCCAAAGCGATGACTCTGCTGGAGAACGCCGGATACCTCGAAGTCACCAAGGGCTACGTGGGCCGCAAACCGAGAACCTGGCTCGCCCTCACCCCCAAGGCCCGCACCGCCTACCATGCCCACCTCGCTGCCCTCGCCGCGCTCACTCGCAAGGGCGGCGAGACCACGCCCGAATCCTGACCGAATCTCCATACACGCGGCCGAGGGTGATTCGTGGCCGATACCGAACGCACTACTTTGCCGCGACCCGGGCGCGTTAGCTGGGCTCATCGACGTCGTCGAGCATGCTCCGGTGCGACGGGGAGTCGGCCTGCAGGCGCGTCGCCGAACCGGCGCATCACGTTGCTCGTGCGAGCGATGCACCACCAGGCACTCGGAATCGATGCCGGGGCTGGATTGCTTGATATCTCCTGGGTGTGTTCGGATCGTGTCGTCGGCATCGTTGAGCATGGATACCTGCATCGGATATCGACGTCACCTTTGCCGGTCACGATCTCGTACTGCGACTGGCCTATCCGGCCCGGTTCACCGGAAGCTTCCGCATCCACATGCCGGTTACCGTGCAGGCTGGCTCGGTACCCGGTCAGAGGCGATTGTCGGTGAGATGTTCGCCGACGACGGCAAGCATGTCGGTGGCCAGTTCGACGAGTGGGCAGGGGCGCGCTGCTGGGACAGGCTGAAATCCTCCTAGCAGCTGGCCAGACCGAAGGCGCTGGTCAACTCCGTCGCCATCGGTATCGCGCCGCGCCCGAGAACCGAATCTGCGAACATTGCACTGGCCGAACGGATGTCCAGGGAAGCTGAATCCGGCACCCGGTGAACATCCCTGGAGGCGGATACGGTGATGGAAGGCAAATCCCATCGCCGCGCCGATATTTCGGCCCGCGAGGCGACCTTCCATCCAAACGGCATCAGGTGGACGCGTTCCCCGTATTCCTCCAGTCGTTCGGCGAAATCCGAAAGCACGTCGAGTGTGTCGGCGACGTGGGTAAGGATATCCAGTTGATTCGCGGCCGGCGTAAATCGACTACCCGGGGTCACGAAGTGCGGGATTCCGGCGAGGACGATATAGGCCGCCTCGCTCTCGACGCACAGGTACCGGATCGCGTGAACGGCCTCGTCGGTCAAGGGATAGTCGCCGGGTTCGACGACGACTCGCACTACCAGGCAATCGAAGAACACCGACGCCGCCCCCACTGTCGAGGGATCGACAGCTACAGCGCACGGACTGTCCGCCACCAGCGTGTATTCGAAGCAGTGCCACCGACTTCCGACGAACCTCATCCAGGGGACCTCCGCTGCTGGGGGTGAGTCATGGTTTTGTCGGCACATTCCGGTCGGCGACGCCACAGAGGGTGTAACTGAAGACGAATGGCACCGCACCGTCGTTGAACCATGCGTGTGGTGTGCCGTTCTGGATCAAGCAATCGCCCGATCGCAGCGAGACATCGACGCCGTCGCCGAGGCGCATTCGGCCTTGGCCGCTGAGCACGACAATGAAATCGATGCTCGCGGTGCTGTGCATGCCGGGCGCAGCGGGGTCGAAGGCCGCCATCATCCCAGGTAGTTTCATCTCCGCTTCCGCGGTGACGGCAGCTAGTGCTTCCTCGGAAAGGTCGGCGTCGGGCTCATAGGTCAGCCCAGGAGGTATGGAGATGAATCCGAAACGCAGCCCGCCCGGGACGGGGAAGTAGCGCGTATCGGTCTGCGAAGGCATCCGGTCGACCGGCAGATCGGGTAGCTCGTCGAGTTCCCACATCCGATGTATCTCAGCGCCGGGCAGCAGCGCCAGTGTGAGCGGGTCGATACTGTCGTCTGCCAGTACCCGCCCCTGTCCGGTTCCGTCGTCGCCGACCACGATTCTGCGCATTTGAACTCCTTATTATCGTCCGCAACCAGCTGAATCGGGTCGGCACCGATAGCCACACCTGCCGATCCGGGCATCAGCTATTCGGACCGTAGCCACCGCCCGCGCATACCCGCTTGTCTCGGAACGCACGAGCATTGTCCGAGTGCGCAGAACTCGAAAAGCGGCAGTGCTGATCCGGCTGTGGTCCGCGCGGGTTCCGCCGTACACTTCTTCTCGAATTGGGTTGGTGCCCAGGCCACCAATGATCGCCGAGCCGGGAGACGGTATTCATGGACCAAGCGGCTATTGCCGACTCGGCCACGACAAGTGTGGTGGATCCACATGAGCGCGCCGACTACTGGGCCCATCTGATCAACATGTACCACTGCCGACTGGGCTACCGGTTCCCGAGCCGCACCGACTTCCAGGGGCACACTCGACTGCGGCGCACGGACGCCTACCAGCTCGTCGGATGGGAATCGGACGCCGTCACCTACCTTCGCAACCCGAAGCTCATCCGTGCCGACCCCGATGACGACTATCGGCTGATCGTTCCTCTCGCCGGGCGGCTGACCTTCGGTTCCGACGACGGGCACGGGATCCTCACTCCGGCAACGATGTGCCTGGTGGCCATCGACCAGCCCTTCGCGATGTCCATGTCCGACGGCACGCGAGGGCTGATCATCACCATTCCGCGGCAGGAGGTGCAGCATCGCCTCAACCACGTCGCGCCGCCCACCCGCCCGCTGGATCTCACGACCGGACTCGGGCGCGTGACGGCCGGGATGGTTGGCGGCCTGTACACCGAATGCGCCGCACTCACCGACCGCCAATTCGACACCGTCTCCGAACGGTTGGTAGATCTGCTGTGCATGCAGATTCTCGGCGATCCGGCGAGCTCATCCACCCAGCTCGCCGATGTGGAAGCGACCGCCCGCCGGTATATCCACAACCATGCCGGCGACCCGGACCTCAGCGGCACGCGCGTGGCCGGTGCGCTCGGCTGGTCACTGCGTCAAATTCAACTGGCGTTCAGCGCCGCAGGCACCACGCCGAGCGAAGTCATCCGGGAAGAACGCCTGCAGTTGGCGCGCGACCGCCTGCGCAGCCCCGCCTACCAGCGTTGCAGTATCACCGATATCGCCTCGGACCTGGGCTTCGGTTCGGCCAGCAGCTTCAACAAGGCCTTCCGTCGACGCTTCGACACCACGCCGAGCCAACTCCGCGAGGGACTGGCGGGCCACGTCCGAGGCAGCCGCACCCCAGGCCCTATTTCAGGGACAAGTAGCTAGTGTCCTGCGCCTGAGATCCGTTGAACGAGTATTTCGAGGATCTCTTCGGCGGTCTCTGTGCTCGCCGGTGTGACCCTGCTCCGCAATTAGTTCCAGGGTCTATACAACAATCGGCACCGGGTATTCGGAAGGGGTGACCTCGTGACGGCAGACCGTCCAACCGACGAGCAACTACGGCAATGGCTGTACGACGCCGAATACGACTGGGAAGTCGAGGGTTTCGACCGACCGATGCCGTCGAACACCTTCCCGGTCTATTACGACGACGCCTACCAAGAGACCCTCGCAGCGCTGTTTCGGGAGCTGCTGGAGCATCGCAGGAAAGCGCGCAGAGACCATCTCGTTGAGGAAGCCGTGCATAACCCCGATCCGTCCATAGCTGGTCGTGCCGCTGTCGAACTGCAGAAGCTGACCCGAGAAGGCGACTCAGGACCGACAGGATGACGGCAACTATCCCTATCCCAACAACGACAACGTGACATCGCCTGCGTCGCGCACCAGTACGCGTACTCGATGGCGTGTGCGCAGAACAGCAACGGGACCCTGCTGGCCTACGTCGCCAACAGCGGCCCCGACCCGACCAAAAAAGCTACTGTGACTACCCCGAGGTCGCCACGAAGCCTTCCTCGGCCTCGCCACCTGCGTCATCTGCTACCGCCATGTCCTACGAATTTGTCAGGACCAGTTTTGTCCGATGAGCGCCGATGAGTTTCGAGCGCGTAGGAGGTCTAC
Source organism: Nocardia sp. CWNU-33 (assembly GCF_046764895.1). Lineage (NCBI taxonomy): Bacteria > Bacillati > Actinomycetota > Actinomycetes > Mycobacteriales > Nocardiaceae > Nocardia > Nocardia sp. CWNU-33. The sequence continues at coordinate 12,637 of NZ_JBKOQN010000009.1, forward strand.
CCGGTCATGAGGAAACTGGTCTACGGGTTCAGCGTGTCCCTGGACGGCTACATCAACGACCGCGACGGCAACATCGACTGGACCAACCCGGACGAGGAACTCCACCAATTCCACAACGACCGTTACCGCGAGATCGACGTCTCGCTGCACGGCCGTCGCCTCTACGAGCTGATGGCCGAGTACTGGCCGAACGTGCCCGAGGACGCGCCGCGCATCGAGCGTGAGTTCGGCAGGCTCTGGACGGAGAAGCCGAAGGTCGTCTTCTCCCGGACGCTCACCGAGGTCCACTGGAACAGCACGCTGATCAGCGAGAACGCGGTCGAGGAGGTCCGCAGGCTCAAGGCTGGAGGCGATGGCGTCATCGAGGTCGGTGGCGCGAGCCTCGCGGCCTCGCTGATGCCACACGGGCTCATCGACGAGTACCAGCTGTTCCTCTTGCCCGTAATGCTCGGCGGCGGCACACCGCTGTTCCCATCGCTGAACACCCGCATTCAGCTCCGACTGGCCGAGACGAGGCACTTCAACACCGCGGTGATGCTGCGCTATCTCGCCGACTGAGATCCGTTCAACCGCAGCAGCCCCCGCTATTCGACACGCCCGACGCCACCGCGTCGATCATTTTGTCAGGACCGGTAAGCGCACCGGCCAGCGCAGCACCTCGGAAGATCAACGGGCAGAGCGTCATACGGCCCCGGTGCTTTCCGAGACGCCCGTGTGAACATCCGGTAATGGCTCCAGTTGCGCGCGTTCGGAACGATTCATTCTCTGCACCTGCCGTTAAGCGAGTGGCTCCCTGGCATCCGGCCACGGAGCCTCCGCAAAAACCCGTTGCCGGACTACGGCGACCACTGCTACTTTTCCGGAAGCCGTGCGAGAGAACGAGGAGGTGGTACCCGTGAATGCAGTATCGACATGGGTGCTCCCCTCTGGGGTCACGGACGGGCGATAGGTCGTCCGGGAGCGCCGTTCAAGAGCACTCCCGAAAGGCACGACCATGCAATTCACTTCTGAACACCGCCTCGACGACGGCGTCCTCGAGCGCGAATTCACCCTCGGCGAGATCTCCGGCATCCTGTGGACGCCCGGATCCGCATCCGCACCGGCGCCGCTGATCCTGGTCGGCCACCCCGGCGGACTGCGCCAGATGTACCCCCGACTGGTGGCCCGGGCCCGGCACGCCGCGGCGGAGGGATACGCCGCGGCCACCATCGAGCTCCCCGGGAGCGGTGAGCGGCCCCGTTCCGCCGCCGCCGAGCAGGCCCGCGCCGACCTGCGCCGGGCGCTGGAGGCCGGTGAGCCGGTCGACGACGAGATCGTCGACCGGCTCGTCCTCCCGCTGGTCGAAAAGGCGGTCCCGGAATGGCGGGCCGCCCTGGACGCCCTCCTTTCGCTGCCCGAGATCGGTGGCCCGGTCGGGTACTCGGGAGGGGTGATCGCGATCGGCCTCCGGCTGGCGGTGGTCGAGCCGCGCATCTCGGCCGCCCTTCTGTTCGCCGGGAGTTTCGTGCCCCGAACCATGTTCGAGGAGGCCCGGCAGATCACCATTCCGCTGCAGGTCCTGCTGCAGTGGGACGACGAAGGAAACGACCGGCAACTGGCCCTGGACCTGTTCGACGCCTTCGGCTCCAAGGAGAAGACGCTGCACGCCAATATGGGCGGGCACACCGGCGTCCCGCAGTTCGAGGGGGACGACGGGAACCGGTTCTTCGCCCGGCACCTGAAGTGAGGCCGGCCCGTCAGGCCGGCAGCAGACGATAGGAGCTGTCGGCCAGGATGCCGCTCATCGAGGACAGGTCCCGGCCCTCCTCGATGGCGGTGGCCAGCAGATGTACAACTGCCCCGATCGCGCCGGTACCGGCCATCGCTGGTACCGGCCGGTCGAGGCGGCGCGCCTCCGGATTGACGTCGGTGAAGGTCCCGCTGGTGTTGGTGTCATGACCGCCAGCGGTCGGCGACCACGGCAGTCAATGCGGTAGTGCCGCCTACCGCGCTGCGCGAACCGGCCATAGCGCGGCGGCCCGCGGGGCCGGACCCGTTGCGGCTCGAGACATCCTGTATTGCCGATTTCAGGGCGTCCTCGCGCCTAGGTCGCTCTCCACGTCAACGGTCCGAACCCTTGCTGGGCACTGGGCACTGAGGTGAGACGAACGCGATGGTGCGCGCCACCTATCCTGCCCTGACCGCGAATGTGCGCCGGCGTTTGCGCGCCGACGCACGCGGTAACCCACTGGCACTGCTCGGGTTGCCCATCGCTGAAAGCCTTGCCGCACTGGAGGGTCCGATGCCATGCAACTGCATCGGATCAATAACTGCAGAGCTTGGTCCAGCCACCACCGTAGCGGTTGTCCTGGGCCCACAGGCCCGCGCCTTTCACATAGGGAACCGCGAGGTCGAAGTCACCGGCTCGGAAGACCAGCCAGGTGTAGTCCTTGCTGTAAAGCATGACGGCGTTCTCCGCACCGTCGAGAAACCCGTCGAAGCTGAAATCATGGCTCGTATCCTCGATGCGTCCGTCGGAGTAAATGAACACCTGTGAGGACGTCCACGCGTAGAAGCTCCCCCAGTTCTCGGCTGAGCCGGAACAACTTCCGGAGTTGTTGAAGAAGCCGGACGGGGGATCCGGATCCGCCGCGGCCGGACTCGCGCCCCCCATCAGCGCTACGGCACAGGCGAATACGACCAGCAGCATATTCTTCACAGGTTCCCCACCCATTTTCGGACCTCGGCACATAGCTTTCGATCGGTAAATCCGACATTACCTGGTCATGGTCCAACTTGCCGATAGCGAATCTTTTCAGGTGCGTGCTAGGCGCGACCAATTCGGCCACGCCTGCCGCTCGAGGTGGGTGTCCGAATTCGTGACAACCAGAGTCACGATCTACCCCGAGCGCGAATCGGCCCGGGACTGTGCCCGGTTCAGTCGCTATGGCCACGGTTCCTCTCCGGTCCAAGTCTCGCGTCGCTCGAAGATATCGAGGGCAGCAATGAGATTCGCCAAGGTCACATAGCGTGGCGTTCCTCGGCGCGGTCGGTGGTGAGGTCGATGTAGTAGCCCTGGGTGCCGATGGTGGAGCCGGTGCTGTCGTGGAGCCGGTCGGCCGCGACGAGGGCGCGGTGGACCTGGCCGCGGGTGTCGATGATACTCAGCCCGGCGCAATCGTCGGCGGCGATCCGTTGTCACCGGCCGGTATGCGAGCGAACAGCAGCCGAAATCTAGCCGCCGAGCTTCCGGTAGAAAGCACCGGCGATGGGTGCGGTGAACGAGCGGGGTCCGTACTGACCCGCCACACTCATGCCCTTGCTGATCAGGCCGGGAACCACGCGCATCTTGTTGCGGGCCAGGGCATCGATGGACACCTTCGCCGTGTATTCGGAGGTCACCCACATGAAGTCCGGAACCATGCGGTCCACGATCGATGCCTCGGACGGGTCCGGCGTTTCGGTGCGCACCGGGCCGGGCGCGAGCAGGGTGACGTGCACACCGGAGTCCTTCAGCTCGCCGCGCAGCGATTCGGAGAAGGTGTTGGCGAAGGCCTTGCTCGCCGCGTAGGTGGCGTTGTTCGGGATGGGCATATTGCCCGCCGCCGAGCCGCTGATCAGGATGCCGCCGCCGCCGCGCGCGATCATGCCGGGCAGCACGGCGAGCGTGAGGTCGTGCACCGCAACGGCGTTCAGTTCCATCTGCGCACGTTCGTAGGCCATATCCAGTTCGGCGACGGCCCCGAACGTGGCGATGCCCGCGTTGTTGCACAGGATCGCGATATTGCGCGCGGCCAGCTCCTCGACGAGGGCGCCGCGCTGGGTCCGGTCGGCCAGATCGACCGCGCGCACCTCGGCGGTGATGCCGTGCGCCAGCGTGAGCCGCTGGGCGAGTTCGGTGAGCAGGTCACCGCGCCTGGCGACGAGGATCAGGGAGTAGCCGCGCGCGGCGAGGTCGGCGGCCAGCGCGGTGCCGATGCCGGAGGAGGCGCCGGTGACGACCGCGCGATTCTCGGAGGTGGGGGAGGGCAGGCTCACGAGTGGAGCCTAGGCGATGCGACCATCCTGATCGACGAGCACCATCATCGATCCGATGCGTGTCGAGTGGTCGGCGACTCTCGTGCGGCCGCACACATCGCGTCGGCGGGGCGATGTCTTGCGTCCGTGCCGCCCGATCGCCGGAGGGATGCCGGCCAGGCGGTTACCGCCACCGTCGACCGGCATCCCGGCACGGACCGGGCCGAGAACAGCATGCTCACAGCCGTCGAGGCCGCTGTCTGCTCGGTGTCGTGAATCCCCGGCCGCGGCCTCGGACGTGGTCGATCGAGTCGGTGCGGTATCGAGTTTCGCCGATGCCGCACCGGCTCGTGTATCGGTGGGATCAAAGGCGGGCGGCCAGGCGGGTGCCCTGGTCGATGGCGCGCTTGGCGTCCAGTTCGGCGGCCAGTTCGGCGCCGCCGATCAGGTGCAGGTTGATGCCTGCCGCGCGCAGCGGGTCCTCCAGTTCGCGCACCGATTCCTGGCCCGCGCAAATGATGACATTGTCGACCGGGATCAGTTGCGGGCGTTGGCGTTTCTCGCCGAAGCTGATGTGCAGGCCGTTGTCATCGATGCGCTCATAGTTCACGCCGCCGACGTGCTCGACACCCTTGGCCTTCAGCGCAGCGCGGTGCACCCAGCCGGAGGTCTTGCCGAGGTCCTTGCCGAACGGGGTCGACTTGCGTTGCAGCAGTACGACTTCGCGAGCCGCGGGCGCGGGCTTGGGGGTGGTCAGCTGGCCGCGGGCCTGCTCGTCCTCGGAGTCGACACCCCACTCTTCCTTCCACTCGTCGAGCTTCAGGGTGGGATGGCCTTCGACGGTGAGGAATTCGCTCACGTCGTAGCCGATGCCGCCCGCGCCGATGACCGCGACACGCTTGCCGACGGGGCGTTCCTCGCGCACCAGCTCGGCGTAGGACAGCACCATCGGATGGTCGACGCCCGGGATGTTCGGAATGCGCGGGCGCACACCGGTGGCCAGTACCACCTCGTCGTAGCGGGCGGTGATGAGCTCCTCGGCGCTGACCCGCTTGTTCAGGTGGACGGTCACACCGGTGACCTCGAGCATCCTGGTGTAGTAGCGGATCGACTCGTTGAACTCTTCCTTGCCCGGGATGCGGCGCGCGATGTCGAATTGGCCGCCGATCTTGTCGTCGGCCTCGAAAAGGTCTACCCGGTGGCCGCGTTCGGCGAGGCTGACCGCGGCCGAGAGCCCGGCCGGCCCCGCGCCGACGACCGCGACGCGCTTGGTGCGCCGGGTCGGTAGCAGTTTCAGCTCGGTTTCGTGGCCCGCCCGCGGGTTGAGCAGGCAGGACACGGTCTTGTGCTGGAAGGCGTGATCCAGGCAGGCCTGGTTGCAGGCGATGCAGGTGTTGATCTCGTCGACCCGGTTGCCCTTGGCTTTGTTCACCCACTCGGGGTCGGTGAGGAAGGGCCGGGCGAGCGAAACCAGTTGGGCGTCACCACGAGTGAGGATTTCCTCCGCGATCTCGGGCATATTGATCCGGTTGGACGCGCAGACCGGAATGTGCACCTGCTCGGTGATCTTCGCGGTGAACTCGACGAAGGCCGCGCGGGGCACAGAGGTGACGATGGTCGGCACGCGCGCCTCGTGCCAGCCGATATCGGTGTTCAGGATATTCGCGCCCGCGGCTTCGAGTTCCTTTGCCAGGGCGACGATCTCGTCGAAGGTCTGCCCCTTCTCGACCAGGTCGGCCATGGACAGCCGGAACACGATGATGAAGTTCGGGCCGACCGCGGCGCGGGTGCGGCGCACGATCTCCACCGCGATCCTGCGGCGGTTCTCCGGCGAGCCACCCCATTTGTCGGTGCGCCTATTGGTGCGCGGCGCAAGGAACTGATTGATGAAATATCCTTCACCGCCCATGATTTCGCAGCCGTCGTAGCCGGCGAACTGGGCCAGCTTCGCACAGCGGGTGTAGTCATCGATGGTCTGCTCGACACCCTTGGCCGAGAGCTTGCGCGGCCGGAACGGGTTGATCGGGGCCTTGATCGAGGACGCTGACACGCTGCCGGGCAGGTAGGAGTAGCGGCCCGCGTGCAGGATCTGGATGGCGATCTTGCCGCCCTCTCGGTGCACGGCCTTGGTGATCGTCCGGTGCCGATAGGCCTCGGATTTGTTGGTGAGCTTCGCACCGAAGGGCAGCAGCCAGCCGGTACGATTCGGGGCGTAGCCGCCGGTGATGATCAGACCGACACCGCCACGGGCGCGTTCGGCGAAGTACGCGGCCAGTTTGTTGGTGTCCCAGGCGCGATCCTCCAGGCCGGTGTGCATCGACCCCATGATCACGCGGTTGCGCAAGGTGGTGAAGCCGAGGTCGAGTGGCTCGAACAGGTGGGGGAAGGAACTCATCTGCGAGTCTCACCTTTCTCCGGGTTCCGGGTGCGGGGCTGTCGCACGCGGTTGCAGGGCTTGCAGAACTTCGTCGCACCATTCGACGAACCCCGCCTCGACGCGGATGCCCGCGCGCAGGACGAGGTACTGGTGCAGTGGCGTACCGGAGAGTTGATCCGGTGCGGGGAAGTCTCGTTTCTCGATGAGTCCGAACAGCTCGAGTCGCTGGTTGTGCTGGTCGCGGTGCCTGGCGACCTCGTCGCAGAGCGCACCGATGTCACCGTGCGCGGCGGCGCGGACCTTCACGCCGAGTTCGTTGCGCGGCATGCTGGTGTCGCTCGGCTCGGCGATCCATCTGGCCAATTCGACGCGACCGGCCTCGCTGACCGAGTAGACCTTCTTGTCGGGCCTACCCTCCTGGGTCACCGATTCGCCGGTCAGCCAACCGGATTCCTCCATGCGCTTGAGCACCCGGTAGATCTGCTGGTGGGTGGCGCTCCAGAAGAAGCCGATCGACTTGTCGAACCGGCGCGCCAGCTCATATCCGGAGCCGGCCCGCTCGGTCAGCGATACCAGCAGGGCATGCTCGAGGGCCATGCGGCCAGAATAATCGTTACACGCGGTACTATGCAACTGGGTGCATAGCGTGACGGCTGGGTGGTGGGCAGGTCTATCGATGTGACTCCCGGGGGCGACCCACTGATGTGGGCTGCTATCGCGAATCGTGCTGGGGCGGTCCAGGTGTCGGGCGTTGCTCGAGTTGGGCGATGATCGCGGCCCCCATCCAGCGGGTCAGATATCGCCGCAGATCCTCGTCGCTGCGAGGTGGATTGCCCGGTGAAACGAAGAACGACTGCATCGTTCGCAGGACGTATTCCACGAGCTCGTGTAGCGCTGTGTCGTCGTACCCGTAGCGCTCCCAATCGACGTCGAAACGCCTGATCATGAGCATTCCGAAGGTTTGCGCCTCTTCGGAAGTGAGGCTCTCGGGGTGGACGTTCGAATACGTGCTCGAGAGCAGGATGCCGAGATGGGGTGTCCGGTGCACCTCGGTCAGTGTGTAAACCACACCCTCGGTCATCGCTGCGACCGGGTCTTCGATACCGCTGACCTGCTGCGCCAGCCGATCGAGAAAGCCGTCGACCGACGCGATCGCCGCGGCCCTCATCAGGGCATCGGCACTGGGGAAGTATCGGTACACCGTCTGACGGATGACGCCGAGTGACTCCGCGACGTCGGCAATGCTGATCTCCGAACCCGTTCGTCCGATCAGATCGACAGCAGCGGCGACAATTCGACGAGACGCGTCTTCATCGTTGTCCGGTGGACTCCCGCCCCATCCGCGCCTTCCTGCCACTGCTCGCTTCCTCGGTTCGAACTGTGTGTCCGTCGCGTGTGAAATCGACCGCGTGGGAACCCCATCGACGGTCCCGATCGGGGGCTCGACGGTACCACGGGGCCGTCCCATCGTCGTTCTCCCAGTACGGGCCTGCGCCGATAATTGTGATCATACACAGAAGCGATTCTGTGTATGATCACCTCACTATGGCATGGCTTCGGCGAATCCGAGCGGGCCATCAGGTCAGACCAGTTCCGAAATTCGAGGTATAGCCAAGTGACCGATCTGCAAGTCCGAAAGATGCGGTTCGCCTTCGCGGACTACGACGTGCCCTTCGTCTGGAACGAAGAGAATCCGGCCTTCTCGTCCATGGCCAATGCGGTGTCCTTCCTGGCCATCGGCTTCGAGAAGATGATCGTCAACATGATTCGCGAGGCCATGCCGCGGATAACCGATCGCGCGATTGCGGAGGAAGCCGACGCGTTTGTGCGTCAGGAGGGGCAGCACTCGACCGCCCATCGCCAGCATGCGAATGCACTGATCAGGCGATTTCCGGGTCTTCAGGAAACGCTCAACGACGTCATCGCGGAATTCGACCGCCTCACCGTGAACACCTCCCTCGAGTACCGGCTTGCCTATACCGCCGACCTGGAGGCAACGTTCACCCCGGTGTTCAAACTCATGCTCGACAACGATTCGTCCCTCTTCCAGCCCGGAGACGACCGGGTCGCGTCGCTGTTCATCTGGCACTTCGTCGAGGAAGTCGAACATCGAAGTTCCGCGCTCATCATTTTCGATTCCATGGTCGGAAGCGACACCTACCGGATGCGTATGGCCCCGTCGATATTCCGGCATGTGATGAAGGTGATCAGGTTGGCGTGCGACGGCTTCAACAAGCATGTCCCGCTGGAGGATCGGAAGATCGACGCACTGTCGATGTTCGCGACGCACCGGCACAAGCACAAGCTGCGCAAGTGGCTACGGCTGCCCGGGGAGGACAACGGTCCGATGCTGCGCGCCTTCGACGAGCTACCACTCGGTGAGCAACTCGTCGCGTTGGTCGGTGTCATTCGCAGTCAGTTACCGAAGCACAACCCGGACCACGAGAAGCTGCCCGCACTCGCCGATGTGTGGTTCGAGCGCTACGACGCCGGATACGACGTCTCGCACTGGTACACCGCGGGTACGGTCGCATCGCGCCAGGCGGACTGATGACCGATCATTGCGCACCCACCTTCGAACAGCTCGCGAAGGCGCTCGGCTTCACCTGTGCGGAGGCCGGTGGACTTGTCGAGTTGCGAAACCCTGTGGGGTTGGAGAACTGGACCTTACCGGTCCTCGAGTTCACTGTCGTGCTCGGCGCGGTGCTCGCGCTGATATACGCGATCGTGCGCTTGCGTCGGCATGGTGATCCGACCAACCTGGTGGTCTGGTTCGGTGCGACCGCATACCTGTTCATTATCGAACCGCCGCTGTATTTTCCCGCGGCCTTCGGCATCGACGCACACGTCGACACGATGTTCGCGCACAATGTCTTCACCGTGGAGTTCCTCTGGGGCCGACTCCCGCTGTATATCGTCGCGATCTACCCATTGATGGCCACACTGGCCTTTGAAATAGTCAGAATGCTGGGGGTTTTCCGCCAGTACGGAGTACTCGTCGGTGCCGTCTGTGTGGGCTTCGTCCACCACGCCTTCTATGAAATCTTCGACCACCTCGGACCGCAACTGCGGTGGTGGGAGTGGTCGACCGAGAACCCGCTCAATCAACCGATGTTCGATTCGGTACCGCTGCCGAGCGTGGTTGTGTTCGCGGCTTTGTGGCCGATGTCGCTTGCGTTCTGTGTCCAGTTGTTCGTCGGTCGTCACGTCGACCAGGGCCGCACTTTCTCTGGACTGCAGTTGGTCTGGCGGACCGTTGTCATCGGCCTACTGGGATCTTTGGGTACAGCCGTGTTGCCCATCCCTGCAACTGTTTTCGGCACGGGGAATACCACACTGCGGGGATTCCTCTATGCGGCCGAACTGGTCATCGTCACCATTGTCGCTGTCCCGATTCTCGCCCGCCAGTGGCTCCGGCTACGGCGAGACCAGGGGAATACTCCGTGCTACACTAACAGCTTTGTCCGGATCTACAGCCTGGTGTATCTGTGCGTGATGGCGTTGCTCTGGGCTACCGCGTTGCCCGACTTCTTCGACGCCGTCGACGGTTCGACAAGCGAGGCAGACCCGGTCGGGAATCTCTGGTACACACTGTCATGCTTCATCGTCGCGATACTCTGCGCAGTGGCTATATTCACGGTGCCGCACAGAAAAGTCGACGAGACCGACATGCGTTTCGTCAGCGTAGATGCGGTGACTCACACGTCATAGCCGACCAGTCCTCGCCTACGGCGGCAACACATGGTGAACAGCCGGTGCACTGCGGGCGGAATGGGTGTGCATCGGGCGTGCTGATCTCGATGCCCGCCCAACCGGTCGTCGGCACGTCCCGCGCGGCTGCGACGGCAAGGGTGATCGCGAGCCGGGACGGTCGTCTCGAGCGTTGTCCCGACGCGGCGGCGGATCCGCATTAGGCTGCGCGACATGACCGAGGTGGACGCGCGGGCGACTGTCGGGCAGGCGGCCGGGCGCGGGCAAGTGGTGGCGTGGGGATTATGGGACTGGGGGTCTTCGGCCTTCAACGCGGTGATCCTCACCTTCGTCTTCTCGGTGTATCTCACCGACAAGGTGGGTGACGATCTGCCCGGCGGGATCTCGGCGAGCGCGTGGCTGGGCTGGGCGCTCGGCATTGCGGGCCTGATCGTGGCGGTGACCGCGCCGATCAGCGGGCAGCGCTTCGATGCGACCGCGAAACGTAAACGCTCCCTTGCGGTTCTGACGGCGCTGACGATCCTGGCGATGGCGTTGATGTTCTTCGTGCACGACGACTACCACGATCTGTGGATCGGACTGGTACTGCTCGGGTTCGGCTCGGCCTTCTTCGAGCTGGCGAATGTTCCGTACAACGCCATGCTGCGCCAGGTGTCCACGCCGGCGACCGTCGGCAGGGTCTCCGGATTCGGCTGGGCAATGGGCTATTTCGGCGGCATCCTGCTCCTGCTGATCTGCTACTTCGGTTTCATCTCCGGTGACGGCGACAGCCGCGGTTTGCTCGGCGTGCCCACCGATGACGGACTGAACATCCGGCTGGTCGCGATGCTGGCCGCGGTGTGGTTCGCCGCCTTCTCCCTTCCGGTGCTCTTCGCCGTGCCGGAACTACCGCGCACCAGCGCCGATCCCGGCGCGGCCAAGGCGGGCTTCTTCGGGTCCTACCGGGTGCTGTGGCGTGACCTGCGCGAGCTGTGGTCTGTCGACCGTGGCACCGTCGGCTTCCTGGTGGCCAGTGCGATTTTCCGGGACGGCCTCGCCGGTGTCTTCACCTTCGGCGCGGTGCTCGCCGTCCGCGTCTACGGCATCGCCGACTCCGATGTGCTCCTGTTCGGCATCGCCGCGAATGTCGTCGCGGCCCTCGGTGCAATCGTCGCGGGTCGATTCGACGACCGCGTCGGCCCGAAGATCGTCATCGTCATCTCCCTCGGCGCGATGCTCCTGTGCGGACTGGCGCTGGTCATCGTCTCCGGCCCGCTGATGTTCTGGATCTTCGGCCTCCTGCTCACCGTCTTCGTCGGCCCGGCACAGGCTTCCGCCCGCTCCTTCCTGACCCGGCTTGCCCCGCCCGGCCGCGAGGGCCAGATGTTCGGCCTCTACACCACTACAGGTCGCGCCGTTTCCTTCCTCGCCCCAAGCCTTTTCGGCCTCTTCGTCTGGCTCTTCGATGCCGACCGCGCCGGCATCGCCGGTCTGCTGGTCGTGCTCGCTGTCGGCTTGGCCGCGCTACTGATGGTGCCGGGACCGCGACCAGCCCGAGCGAACACCTAGGGCGTGTCTCCCCAACATTCAGTTCGCCGCCAGGAGCTAGCCGTTCGATCAGCCGGGATCGGACCGGATGGCCGCGTTCGGCGCCTCGGCGAACAGGCGGGCACAGCCACAAATGGCTTCAGTCCTGCGTCGGCCGCCAAGCACCCATGCCGAGGGCGATGAGGCGGACCTGCTGGACGGTGCGGTCGACGATGAACCGCTGGTCGCGTGGGGTCGCGGCGACATAGGCGGCGATGCCGTCGGTGACCGTGGCGACCAGGAGGTCGGCGGCGATTTCGAGGTCGTCGGGCGGCCAGGAATCCAGTGCGCGGATGCGGGAGAGGTCGGCGACCAGTTCGCGGACGATCAGTTGCAACTCCATGGCGATGGCCCGGCGCAGCGCTGCCGAGCCGCCGTGGCGCTCACGAGTGAGGAAGCCGAAGATCTCGCGTTTGGCCGCGACGTGTTCGAAGACGAACCGCACCGTGTCCGACAGGCTGGCGTCGGGGGTGCGCCGCACCTCGCGCAGTGCGAGGCGCAGTGCTTTGACGCCCTCGTCGACCAGTGCGGCGCCGAGATCCTCCAGTGCGGAGAAGTGGCGGTAGAACGCGGTCGGCACGATCCCCGCCGAGCGGGCGATCTCACGCAGGCTGAGCGCGGCGAACCCGCGTTCGGCGGTCAGGGCGAGAGTGCCGTCCAGTAGTGCCTGGCGCGTTCGCTCCTTGCGTTCGCCTCGGGTTGCTGCCTGCTCGCTCATCACGGTGAGCATACATCCGTTCACCATTCGCCCTACCGAGAGATGTAGTTCGGGTCACACGTTTTGCCGGTTGACATTGGACCCCGGTCATCAGTCACACTAGTTGAGTGTACAGACGTGCACTGAAATTTGGTCGCACGTCCCGAGCCCTGAAGCAGGGCCCCGGCTCCCGACAAGCAACGCACGGAGAACCGAATGGTGGATCTCATCAACCTGGTGCAGACCCTGACCACGCCGCACCCCCTCGATCGGTACTTGGAACTCATTCGCCCGACGCTGACAACGCGGGTGATGCGGGCCGAGATCATCCACGTGCGCCGCTCGGTGCTGGGGTCGGTGACGCTGACCCTGCGCCCGACCAGACAGTGGACCGGTCACGCACCCGGGCAGTACGTCCAGATCGGCGTGGTGATCGACGGTGTCAGGCACACCCGCTGCTACTCGCCGGTGAATGTGGCCTCGCGCCGTGACCGGCACATCCAGCTCACCGTCAAGGCGCACCCGGACGGCCTGGTTTCGCAGTACCTCTACAACCGGGCGCTGCCGGGAATGGTGGTCGACCTCACGCCTGCCGCGGGCGTATTCCAGCTGCCCGAGCCGCGCCCGGAGCGGATATTGCTGATCAGCGGCGGCAGCGGTATCACGCCGGTGCTCTCGATGCTGCGCACCCTCGCCGACGAGGGTTATCCCGGTGAGGTGGCATTCCTGCACTACGCGAAATCGCCCGAGGTACAGCCGCATCGCCCGGAACTGGCGGAGATCGAGCGGGCGAACCAGAACTTCCGCATCGAATCGCGTTATACCAGTTACGGTTCGGGCTACTTCGATTACGACGAGCTGGAGCGGGTCGCGCCGTGGTTCGCCGACGCGCAGACCTTTGTGTGCGGCCCGCCCGGACTGATGGACGCGGTGCGCAAGATCTTCGAGGCGGAGCAGCTGGCCGACCGGCTGCATGCCGAGGAGTTCACCCTGTCGGCCGCTCCCGTGGCGGTGGGCGAGGCTTTCGGCACGGTGAGCTTCGCGGCGAGCGGGGTCAGCGCGCAGAACAACGGCGCGGTGCTACTCGAGCAGGCCGAAGCGGCCGGTCTGACACCGGAATACGGCTGCCGGATGGGTATCTGCTTCTCCTGCACCGCGGTTCGGCGCACCGGGTGCACGCGCAACGTGCGCACCGGCGACACCAACAGCGACCCCGACCAGCCCATCCAGCTGTGCATCAGCGCGCCCGTCGGCGACGTCGAGATCGACATCTGAGCAATTGATTTTCACTACAAGGGGAGTTGAGCAATGACTATTTTGACCGAAACGAAAGACGGCCCGCTGGTACTGACTCCGGACCAGGTCGAGGAGCTCGGCAGGCAGCTCGACGAGCTGCGCGCCAAGGTCGTTGCCGACCTCGGCGATCGCGACCGCGAGTACATCTACTCGATCATCAAGGCGCAGCGCGGTTTCGAGGTCGCGGGCCGTGGCCTGATGTATCTGGGCTTCCTGCCGCCGTTCTGGCTGGCCGCGGTCGCCGCGCTGAGCGTGTCGAAGATCCTGGACAATATGGAGATCGGCCACAACGTCATGCACGGCCAGTACGACTGGATGCGTGAGCCAGATCTGAACTCCCGCGAGTTCGAGTGGGACAACGTCTGCCCCGGCGATCAGTGGCGGCACTCGCACAACTACATGCACCACACCTACACCAACATTCACAATAAGGACCGCGACATCGGCTACGGCATCCTGCGCGTGGACGAGGGACAGCAGTGGAATCCCTTGCGACTGGGCAATCCGCTGTACGCCTTCGGCCTGATGGTCCTTTTCGAGTGGGGCGTGATGGGCCATGACCTCGAGATCGAGAACATCGTGCGCGGCAAGCGGAAGTGGGCGGATGTCAAAAAGCTGTTGAGCGGCCAGTGGCGCAAAGCGAGCAGGCAGGTGCTCAAGGACTACGTGGTCTTCCCGGCACTGTCGGGTCCGCTGTTCCTCAGCACGCTTGTCGGGAACGTCAGCGCGAATCTGGTTCGCAACGTCTGGTCTTTTTCCATCATCTTCTGTGGCCACTTCCCGACCGGCGTACAAACGTTCACCGAGGAGGAGACGGAGTTCGAGACGCGCGGTGAGTGGTACGTCCGGCAGATGCTCGGCTCGGCCAACATCACCGGCGGTCGGCTGTTCCACATCATGTCCGGCAATCTGTCGCATCAGATCGAACACCATCTCTTCCCGGACCTGCCCGCGAACCGGTATCCGGAGCTGGCTCCGGAGGTGCGGGCGCTGTGTGAGAAGTACGGCCTTCCGTACAACACCGGCTCGTTCAGCAAGCAGATCGGATCGGTGTGGGGAAAACTTTTCAAGCTCGCACTGCCGCCGTTCTTGGTCCGGAAGGAGAGCGCGCCCGGTGTTATCGTGATGCGTCAACAGCAGCCAACTGAAGTGGGCGTGTGAATGATCGGGAAATTCGAAAGCAACAAGGATTTGATCCAGGAATTAACGACTTCCGGTGCACGGCATGTCGGTAATATTGCGTCGATCATCACCGGCACCGTGCAGGAAGTCACTCGGGAGATCGGTGAGTGGATCACCGATGCCATCGAGATGAACGAAGCCGCGGCGGCGGCGCGGCGCGATGCCGAGTCGCCGCACCAGGACGAGTTCGCCGAAGATCTGCTGGATGAAGGCCCCGGCGTTTCCTACGACGCGGATGTGAAGCCCGCCGCGTTCGTCGAGGCCGAGGTGGTCGAGCCGGGGGCCGAAGACCTCCGGTGATCACCACACCGGCAGTCGACGCCGGTGTTCGTTCACATCGGTGATCAGATCCTTGTAGCCGTCGGCAAGCTCGGCCAACCGGCACCACTGCAGGTGGGCTTCCCCGTCCACTTGCAGTGGGTGTGGGTCGACGGGTGCTGTGATTCCTAAAGCCTGTTGTGCCGCAATCCATTTCGCGGCCATTCGATCGATGACAGCGCCGAGGGTCTCGGTGTGTAATGAGGCGCCTGTGCGGTGCTGGACATTGTCCGCCACCCAATGGTCGATGCGACCGACCAGCTCCGCGCGGTGCTTGTCGATGTCCTCGACCAGCTCTGTACACGCCGCGACCCGTCCGCTGGATGCACCGGGGGCGTGCGCCGCCTGCTGGGCTCGGTGCCTGCGTTCATGGCATTCGACCAGTTCGCGCGCCGCAGCCAGGACCCGGTGTTGTCGGCGATTCGAGTTGTCGGGCTCGCGGAATGCGCGCAGCAGCGCTGACGGTGGTGGCAGCTCTCCGGTTCCGATACGGCTTGCTACGTATTCGGTAGGCATGATGCATACCCCTGCGGTAACGATTGCGATATCTGGATACGCCAGGGCCGAGGGGGATTTCGGGGAGGGGCACCCCTCGGCTCCGGCGCAGACCCGCGCTCGGAGCGCCACCCCCACAGTCCACCAGCACGGCAAAGAAACCGGGAAATCCGCGACGTTGCGATGAGGAAGACGGCCCGAGAAATCGGGACTCTTTCAGGAAAGCTCGATAGTCGGATCTGCGCAACCGTATGGTGTAAAAAGAGAGAACCTGCCTGGAAATTGTTATGGTCCGTTACGGATCGGTCACATAAAGGTGGCATCGATGTCGTGGCGAAATCCGTGAGCGCATGGGCAGCAACCTGTTCCGGCGCGGGAGCTGCGCAGCGCCCTTCCATCGGCTAGCCTCGATGTTCGTGCCTGCCTACGTGTCCTCGCCCGAGTTGACATTCGGCTTCATGTTCGCCCTGGAAGACCCTGAGCGAATTGCGGAGGTCGTGCGCAACCTCATCGTCCGCAAGACCGTGTCGGTGTTTCGACTCGCGCGACTGTCCGACGACGATGGCCCGCCCGAACGATATGTCGTGAACTGGGCTGTCATCCCACAGATTTCGATCACCACCAGCGCTCCCGAGCCGGACGAGATGGCGGCCAACCGCACCATGCTGGTGAACGCCTTCCTCAGCGAGGACGGTGAAGTGAGCCTGTATTCGGCGACCGGTCGAGCGCCGAGCTGACCTGCACCGACCTGCATATTTGAAACATCCTCCCTTCAAAGGTCGCTCTCAGCAAATGATCAGTGATCTATCAGAGCGGCTCGGCAAGGTGGTTGTCGCCGGGAACCCCAGAAGGGCGCCCGGCGATGTGAACCCAACAAGGAGGTTGTTTCATGATTCCGGTCATCATCGACACTGGTAGTGCCGCCCTGTCCGGCCTGTTCAACACGGGTAGTGCAGCTTTTGAGGGCATTTTCAACACTTTGTTTACGGGTTCCTTCGGCGGATAAGGTTTTCCGCGAACGTTGCCATCCCGCCCCGGGCATGTTGTACCCGGGGCGGGATTTCGTTTGCTACATCGATGCTCGACCGATGGGTAGCGGTGCGTCCAGCCGTCCGGACTGTGCGAGCGCATACAGCCCGCTCGCCGCGGCCGCGCCGATCGCGATCAGCCCGGCCCACGCAAGCGAACTCATGCCTGCGCCGCGCGCCGCGTCCAGGATCGTCCCGGTGCCGAGATTGCCGAGCAGAATGCCTATACCGACGATGGTGTTGTAGCCGCCGTAGTGGGTGGCGACCAGGCGATCACCGCACAGCGCGACCACCGTGTCCATCTCGAACGGGAATACCGCTGCCGCACCCACACCCAGCACCGCAGCAGTGACCAGCAGTGCGCCGACGGCAGTCCAGGTTCCGAGTCCGTCGCCCGGCACCAGCAGCAGCGGGACGAAAGCGGCCGCCAGCACCGCCACGCCGAAGACCAGGCTGTGTGGACGACCCCACCGTCGGATGAACCAGCGGGTAATACGCAGCTGGCCGGCGATCGCGATCACTCCGGACACCACAAACACCGCCGTCATCACCACAGACGCCGAATCCGCACCGACGATGCGGGCGGCCTGCATCGGCAGGGCGAGATAGACCTGGAACGACAGCACATAGCAGCCGATCATCGCCAGCGCGAAGAGCAGGAACGGACGATTGGCCAGCACCACCCGCCAGTCGTCGAGCACCGACGCGGTTTTGGGTTCGGCCCGATGCTGCGGCAACGCGCGCAGCTGGGCAAGGGTGAGCAACCCGAAAACCACGGCCGCGCCCGTCGCGGTCGCCCGGAAATCGAAGGCCATCAACGCCAGGCCGACGATCGGGCCGAACAGAATGCCTGCCTGGTAGAAAATGTTGAATACCGCGAACGCCTCGACCCTGCGCTCGGCCGAATCCACCGCGAGGTAGGCCCGTACTGCGGGGTTGAACAGTGCGCCCGCGAAACCGGTTGCCGCCGAGGCGATCAGCAGCGCGGGCAGCGAATCGGCGACGGCGAGCACCGCGAAACCACCGGTGCGCAGCAGACACCCGGCCACGATGAGCGGCTTGTAGCCGAGCCGATCGGCCAAGGTGCCGCCCACCAGGAACATGCCCTGCTGGGAGAAGTTCCTGATGCCGAGCACCAGTCCGATTGCCCAGGCGGCCAGGCCGAGCGGACCGGCCATATATCCGGCGAGATATGGCATCAGCATGTAGAAGCCGGTGTTGATGGCGAACTGGTTGATCATCAGCATCCGGCTCGGCCGGTTGAAGGATCTGTAGGTGGCGTAAACGTTGGTCACCGGGTGACCTCCGGTGCTGCCTCGCCGACCGGCGATGGTGCTGCCGCTGCGCTGTGCGACCGTGCGGCCGGATCGGCGCGCCTGTTCGGCTGCGGTGCCGTCGGATTGCCACGTCCTTCGCGATTGCGGGGATCGACGACAGTGGTGCACCGGGTCCACGAGTCGACAACGGCCGCCGCCGGATGGGCGATGGTCGCCGGTTCGCTCGGCGCGGCGATGCCGAGCAGCCCGTTCGCGCGGCAGTACTCGTCGTTGTACACGGTGTCGAAGTAGCGCAACGGACCATCCGGGAAGACCGCGGCGATGCGCACGTCCCGGTCGCTGGTGCGGGCCAGCCAGCCTGCGACGAGCGCGACAGCGCCCACGCTCCAGCCGCCGCTCGCGTGATGCGTCGCGGCCAGCGTGCGGCACGCCCACACGGCCTCGGCCGGTGCGACCCAATGGATTTCGTCGAACGCCGGATAGTCGACATTGTCGGGATGAATACTGGAGCCGAGCCCGCGCATCAGCCGCTGGCCCGCAGGCTGCCCGAATATGGTGGACGCGACGGTGTCGACGCCGATCAGCCGTAGGTGTGGGAAGTATCGGCGCAGCACCCGGGCGATGCCCGCGGAATGGCCGCCGGTGCCCACCGAGCACACCAGCGCATCGACCCGGCCCAGCTGCGCGACCAATTCCATGGCAAGTGGCGCGTAGGCATCCCGGTTGTCGGGGTTGCGGTATTGGTCGGGGCACCAGGCCCGCGGGTCCTCGGCGAGTAACGCGGCCACCCGGTCACGCCGTGCCTGTTGCCAGCCTCCGGTCGGATGCGGTTCGGTGACCATCTCCACTTCGGCGCCGTAGGCGGCCAGCATGTGCCGCATCAGCGGTTCGAGGCCGGGATCGGTGACGAGGCGGACCGGATGCCGGTACTCCATGCCTGCCAGCGCCAGGCCCAAACCGAGTGTGCCGCTGGTGGATTCGATGATCGGTGCGCCCGGCGTCAGCTCGCCGCGGGCGGTCGCGCGCGCCACCATGTGTAGGGCGGTGCGGTCCTTCATGCCGCCGGGGTTGGCGCCCTCCAACTTGGCCCAGAACCCGCGGCCGTCCGGTGCGTGTGCCGAATCGGTTGCGGGAGAGAGTGGTTCAGTGATCCAGAGGACGGGGGTATTGCCGACCATCGTGGCGGGGCGTTGGCAGCGATTCGCCGTCGTCAACAGGCTTGCCGGACTCGGCAGCGCGGCCGTGTCGGTCGGGAGAGCGGGCTCTAGCAGGTCGTGCGTGCGCACAGCCAGGTGCTGCATGGGAATCGTCGATTCTGTTCGGTCGCTGGTGGACAGCGAGCGGGTGTGAGTGCGGGAAACGCACGAACACCGGCCGGGCCCCGGCAAGCTCCGGCCTGACGCTGGCCGATCAGATTCTGGCGATGCCGATTCGAAGGAGGATGTCTCTGCCTCGACAGGCAGGCAGCAGGGATGGCGGTGCGCGGAGCCCGCCGCCGAGGGCGGCGGGCAACGGCAACGCGAATATCAGTGTTGCGGCGAGGACCAGCAGGCCGAGCATCGACGCCGCGCCGCGGGGCAGCGTGACGGCTATGACATCGTTGGAAAGATGCTGGTCCGGCGCGGCCGCGTGCTGATGACGATCGATCTGGAACTGGACCGGCGCAGGCGAGGCCACCGACGGATCGACCGATTCGATATGCGCGTGATCGGTGCTCGTCTGCGGGAAGAGGTGACATTCCGGCAGCGCCAGCGTCAGCGCCCAGAGGGTGAACGCGAAAGCGATCACCACCCGGGTTCCCGGGAAACGCACCGCGCTGAACGTCACGTTTCCCGATAGTACAAGCCGCGCCGCGGATGTCACGGGCTGATGTGTCGGTCTCAGCGGGTCGGGCGCACCGCGCAGGCGATTCCGTCCTCCGCGCCGTCGAGCTTGTCCAGCGTGATCGAGTAGTCCTTGTCGGTACGCCGCAGCGGTGGCTTCCCGATGGCCCACGCTTCGGTGCAGTCCTTGAACGGACGCTGTGGGGTGCTGGTGACGGTCGACGTCGCGGTCGGTCGGGACGAGGTCGAGCTGCGGCGCTTCTTGCTCTTGCCACAGCCGCTCATCGACAACACCAGCACGGCGACGAGCAACGCGCCGATTACGAGCACGAAAGGACGAGACTTACGCATTGGATTACCCCCGTGGCAATACGATTGGACAAACGCCGCCCAGTGTTTCGCGCCGTGGCGTCATGGTGCAACACGACGTTGCCACGGGCGGGGACTGTGGGGTGCGTGCACCCGGGTGGGGATTCGTTGGCGTGTCGGTATCCGAACGTAGCTTCGGAGCCTCTCCAGTACGGGACAATCAGGACATTCCGCAACCCGATCCGTTGCGTGTGTCGAAGCACCCGAAGGAGCGTCGATCATGGAACCCGAAAATCCTGTCGATCTGGGTAAGTCCGTCGAACCGGTACGTATCAGAGGAGATCTCGACCCAGCGCTGTCGCGCTGGATGTGGTTGGTCAAATGGATCCTGGCCATCCCGCATTACATCGTGCTGTTTTTCCTGCATATCGCATGGGCCGTTGTCACCCTGATCGCCTTCTTCGTGATCCTGTTCACCGGCAAGTATCCCCGTGGGCTGTTCGACTTCGGTGTCGGCGTGCTCCGCTGGAGCTGGCGGGTGGGGTTCTACGCTTGGTCACCGCTCGGCACCGACAAATATCCGCCGTTCAGCCTCCAGCCGAGCGCGGACTATGCGGCCGATATCGAGGTGGATTATCCGGAGCGACTGCATCGCGGTCTCGTTCTGGTGAAATGGTGGTTGCTTGCCATCCCACACTTCCTGGTGGTCTCGGCATTCGTCGGTGGCGGATACCTGGCCTTCGGTGACGACTATGGCGTCTCCTGGGTCCCCCTGCTGCCGATTATCACGCTGATCGCGGTGGTGGCGCTGTTGTTCACCGCGGTCTATCCGAAGGGTCTGTTCGATTTTGCGATGGGAGTCAACAGGTGGGTGCTGCGGGTGCAGGTGTACACCTCGCTGCTGCGTGACGAATATCCGCCTTTCCGGCTCGACCAAGGTGCGCGGGAACCCGAAAACAACTGAACAGCACGGCAATAGAGCCGGGCATCGAGCGACTACCAGGTGGCGGATTCGTAGATCCGCCGGACCACGTCCTCGATGTCCGGCTCTTCGATGGAGAGGTCACGTACCACGGCACGATCCGACACCTCCGCGAGAAGTTGTGCAGCCGTGGTTCTTTCGGCATCGAAGGCCAACCGCTGGCGAATCCCGTCGCCTTCGCTGGTCAGGAGCTCGGCGCCGGGCAGATTATCGAGATCACCGGTCGGCTCGGCCAGGTCGACGGCGAGCACGCGTCGGGCGCCGACCCGGACCGCCAGTCCGTTCACCGATCCGTCGTAGACCAGGCTGCCGCGATCGACGACGAGAACCCGATCGCATAGTCGCTCGATATCGCCCATGTCGTGGGTGGTGAGCAGCAGCGTAGTGCCGCGGTCGGCCCGCTCGGCGCGGAGGAACTCGCGTAGCCGTTGCTTGGAGAGCACATCGAGTCCGATGGTCGGCTCGTCGAGGATCACCAGCTCGGGTGAGTGCAGCAGCGCCGCAGCGACCTCGGCCCGCATCCGCTGCCCGAGCGACAGCTGTCGCACCGGAGTGTCGAGTGTTTCGGCCATCTCGAGCTGTTCGACCAGTTCGTGCGTGCGTTTGTGCGCGACGTCGGGCTCCAGCCGATGAATGGCGGCCAGGATCGAAAATGATTCGCGCAGTGGCAGATCCCACCAGAGCTGTGAACGCTGCCCGAACACCACCCCGATACGGGCGGCCAGATCGCGCCGCTGCCGGACGGGTTCCAGGCCGCAGGTGTGTACGGTGCCCGCGGTGGGGACCAGGATGCCGGTCAGCATCTTGATGGTGGTCGATTTGCCCGCCCCGTTCGCCCCGATATAGCCGACCGCGGCGCCGCGGTCGATACGGAAGGTCATCCTGTCGACGGCAGTGAGTATTTCGCGGCGTCTTCGCCAGCGGTGCCCATTTTTGCGATACAGGATGAATTCGCGTGTCAGGCCCCTGATATCGATGATTGCTTCCGGTAATTCACTGTCCGCCATGCTTATCCGCCGCCTCCCTGATAGTGCCGAGTACCGATTCGCCACAAGCCGAGCGCGAGCAGCCATACCCATATCGCCGCTAGTGGGGTCAGCCAAGCCAGCCAGGCCGGCAGCAGCGGCGGTCCAGGCAGGTCGAGCAGTGCGATGGTGGGTAGATAGGCCGTGAACGAAACCGGGATGGCGAATCCGAACAACAGCTTCAGCGGGGTCGGAAACACCGACGCGGGTTGCATGGCGGCGAACGACCCACCATAGGTGAAACTGTTGGTCAGTTCGGATCCGTCGATCAGGAAGAACTGTGCGCCGGCGGCGCACACGAACAGGCCGCCGAATACGGCGATACCACTGGTCAGCGTAGTCGCCAGGAGTGCCAATGTGTCAGGGCCCCAGCAGATATCGTTACGAATCAGGCCGAGGCCGAGCACGACGATCGCGACCGAGGCGCGGGCGAGGCGGCGCAGCGAGATATCACTGGTGATGAGCTGCAGCAGCAACGGCTGCGGACGTAGGTAGTAGGCGTCGATCGTGCCCATCCGAATGAGGACCGGCAGCGAATCCAGGTGGCCGAACAAGACCTGAGCCAGCGCGAAACTCGTATTGCTCAGCCCGAACAAGAGCAGCGCGCCGTCCAGGTCGAGGCCGCCGAGCACCCGGACATTGTGGAAGATGACCCACACCTCGGCAAACTCCACCAGCCCGATCAGGAAGGCGCTGAATACCTCACTGGCAAAGGACAATCGGTATGTTTGCTGAGCGCGGATCCGGGACGCGAGCACGGCCGCATACGGTGTGCACCAGGTGCCGGCGGGTGCGGGCACGAACGGCGGCTCAGCCACCTTGCACCTCCAGCCTGCGGCGCCCTGCCGCGAGCAACACCCGGCCCATCGCGCCGATCAGGAGCACCCAGAACACCTGTGTGGCAACGACCGTCACCGCCTCGATGCCGGTGACCCGGCCCGACAGGATGTCGATCGGGGACTGCAGGATCGACGGAAACGGGGTGACATGCGCCATCGTGCGCAGCCAGCCCGGGAACATGTGCACCGGCACGAACAACCCGGCCAGAAACGTGCCGCAAATCTGGTACAGCACTCGCAGGCCGCGTGTTTCCACTACCCAGAATCCGATCAGCCCGACCGCGAACAGGCATAGGAAAGACAACGCCACGGCAAGCAGCACGCTGAGCAATCCGAGCAGGTAGGGAGCCGGCGTGTTCGGCATGGTCAGTCCGAAGGTGAGCACGCCGACGAGCACGCTGGGCACGCCGCGCGGCAGGATGGTGGCCGCCGCCCGGCCGAGATCGGCAGCCAGATAACTGAATTGGACATCGACCGGTCGCAAGAAGTCGATCGCAATATCGCCACTCTTGACCCGGTCGACGAGTTCCAATGGCGGACCCATGAATTGGGTTGCGCCCAGCAGCCCCTGAGACAGCCAGACATAGGCGCCGATCGTGCCCTCGTCGTAACCGCCGAAGCCGTCCGAGGCGCGGACCGCGGCCATCATCACCGCGGCCCGGACGAATCCGAACACGCAGTTCGTGAAGAGCCCGGCGAACATCGCGAGTTTGTACTGTGACTGCCGCCGGAAACCTGCTCTAGCGAGGCGTACATACACCATAATCGCCCGCCGAAGGTGCACTGCTACGGCGAGCCAACCTTCCCCCTCCACTCTGGCGTGCACAAACAGTCAACTCTAGAGGGGGCTAGCGGACGCGCGGAAGGTCTCCGCGCGATTTTTGGAAAAGTGCTGCGAAGTCGGTGCGCCAGTGTTAGAAACACAGTCACTTCAGATCTGCCGTCGCCGCCACCCGACGGAGCTGCTCGTGTACGACAGGAAGGATCGTCGATGACTGTCACCGCTGCGCAGGTCGGTCCGGACGGTACGGCCGGCGACTGCTTGCCGGTCGACCGAAACAACACCGAGATGACCGTTTTCGAGGAACTCGAGTCGAATGTCCGCGGGTACTGCCGGTCCTGGCCGACGGTGTTCGACACCGCGAGCGGGGCCTGGCTGCGCGACGAGAACGGCAAGGACTACCTGGACTTCTTCGCGGGCGCGGGGGCACTGAACTACGGCCACAACAATCCGGTCCTCAAGCGTGCCTTGATCGATTACCTGGCGGGCGACGGGATAACCCACGGGCTGGACATGTCTACGGTCGCCAAGCGCCGACTGTTGGAAACCCTGCGCGACACCGTCTTCGCCCCGCGTGGCCTCGACTACAAGGTGCAGTTCCCCGGACCCACCGGTGCCAACGCGGTGGAGGCGGCACTGAAGCTGGCCCGCAAGGTCACCGGTCGGCAAACGATTCTCAACTTCACCAATGCTTTTCACGGAATGTCGCTCGGCGCATTGTCGGTCACCGGCAATGCCGCGAAACGTGCGGGCGCAGGGGTGCCGTTGGTGCACGTGACACCGATGCCCTACGACGGCTACCTCGATGCGGCCGACGAACTGGGCTGGATGCGCCGCGCCCTCGACGATCCTTCCTCGGGCGTGGACCAACCCGCCGCGGTGATCGTGGAGACGGTGCAGGGCGAGGGCGGGGTCAATGTGGCACGCGCGGAATGGCTTCGGCAGCTCGCCGAACTGTGTGTGGCGCGCGGCGTCATGTTGATCGTCGACGACGTGCAGATGGGCTGCGGCCGCACCGGCCCGTTCTTCTCCTTCGAGGTCGCGGGCATTACCCCCGACATCGTCACCCTCTCGAAATCGATCGGCGGCTACGGCTTGCCGATGGCGCTGGTGCTGTTCAAACCGGAACTCGATCAATGGGCGCCCGGCGAGCACAACGGCACCTTCCGCGGCAACAACCCGGCCTTCGTCACGGCCAGGGTGGCACTGGAGCACTACTGGTCCGACGGTGCTCTGCAGAAAGCTGTGCTGGCCAAAGGGGAGCGCACAGCTCAGGCGCTGGTCGAGCTCGTCGCCCCCTTCCCCGGCCTCTCGACCCGTGGCCGCGGCCTGGTGCACGGCGTGGTGTTCGAAGACGCGTCGCAGGCGGGCAAGGTATGCCAACTGGCTTTCGAGCGCGGCCTGCTTGTCGAAACCTCCGGCTCGGCCGACGAGGTTGTGAAACTCCTGCCGCCGTTGACCATCACCGACGACGAACTCGAACGCGGATTGGCGCTGCTCGTCGGGGCGGTCGAGGTGATCTGCGGCTGACCGGCGTCAGTCGAACGGGGACTTATCGATGGCGCAACCGGTGCGCTCCGGCGGCAGCAGGCCCGAGAACAGGTACTCGCGTTTGACCTGTTCGGCGCAGGTGCTCTGCACGTACATGCTGCTATGGCCCGCGCCCTCGATCACAACCACCTGTGCCGTGGCCAGTTCCGCGGCGCCCGCGTAGGCGCCGCGCAACGGTGTCGCGGGGTCCGATCTGCTGTTGAGCACGAGAATCGGTGCGGCGGTGCGGCGGTTCCACGGGCCGGTGTACCGGTCGGCGTCGTGGCCCTGCCAGAACGCGCAGGGGAGCGCGTCGAAGACACCGATGCGCCCGAAGTATTTCACTCGCTGGTCCTCCGAGACCGCGGCGCGACTGTAGACGGCGGGATCGGTCGGGACGACGGAGTCGCTGCACTGGATCGTGTAGAAGGCTTCGGTGCGATTGCCCAGGTAGGTGGCTTGTTGTGCAACCGGCCGCACGCCCGGGATAGCGGTGCCCGTATCGAACAACTTCTGCAGCAGTAGGGCGAGGTCGGGGTAGTCCGACGGCTTGGATAGCTCGGCGGCGGCGTTGATGACCGCCGCGTAGTTCCATATCTGACCGTCGACCTTGATAGGGGCCAGCCGCGCTCGCTCCGCGAGCACTGCCCACTTGAGCTTCGGGTCGCCGGAGGAGAAGGCACAGCGCGGCCCGGCGGCCGAACAATCTCGCAGGAATGCATCGAAGGTCGCGGCGATGCCGCCCGCGACATCCTGCCTGGTATCGAGCGGAACCGTCGGGCCTTCGCCGCCATGGCCGTTGGTGTTGCCCTCGAAGTCCATCGATCCGTCGAGCACCAACGCCCGCACTCGGCTCGGGAACATGTTCGAGTAGATCGCGCCGAGCTGGGTGCCGTACGAAATACCGTGATAGGTCAGTTGTGGATCGCCGACCGCGCGGCGTAGCAGGTCCAGGTCACGTGCGGTGTTGGCGGTCGAGGCGTGATCGAGAATAGGGCCTGCCAGCTGCTTGCAACGATCGGCGAGCTCGGCGGAACTGGCGAAAAACGCTGCCTCGCCGCTTGCATCGGTGGGCATGTCCGGCAAGGACCCGAGGAACGCCTGTTGTTCGTCGACATCGCGAAAGCATCTCGCGGCCGCGCTGCGCGCCACCGATCGCGAGTCCCAGGAGACGATGTCGAACCGAGCCCGCAGCTCATCGGAGAACAGCCACGGCCACCGCGCCCGCTCCCGCAGCCGGTCCACGCCGGAGGGGCCCGGTCCGCCGAAGTTGACGAACAGGGTTCCGATCCGTCGGCTCGGATCCGCGGCGGGCAATTTGATCGTCGCCAGCTCGATCTGTTCGCCGTTCGGCAGGTTGTAGTCCAGTGGAACCTGTGCGGAGGCGCACTGAAATCCGTCCTGGCAGTCCAACCATGACAATGTCGGAGTGGCCGCTGCTTCAGCGAGACGATCGAGGTAGGGATCCGCTCCGTCATCCGCCGATGCCACGGCGGGGACACCGAACATGCTCGCTCCGAGGGCGAGCGCAGTCAGGGCAGCCCGGATTCGGTGAGACCTGTTGCGTGCCAAGCGTGAAGCCAATCCGACGCCTCCCTGCGCACAGCCAATCGAGTCGGCTGGATCCTTCCAGCTCCTCGATCTCGACTGTTCCCACTCGTGGAAAGTATTGTGCGAGAACGCAATTGCGGCAGCAATGGTTCCAGGTGATCGGACTCCGGTCGCAGACCAGAAGGGGCACCTGGCAATGGGAAGGGCTGACGCTGATGACGTTCACGACTGTCTTCGCGAGGCCGGTTCTGGCCGCCACAGACGGTACAGGATTGCCGATGGAGGCCCATGCTGGGCTGCTGACGTTCGTTTTCGCAGGGCTCGCGCCGTCTGCCGGACGGTCAGCCGGCGATGGGCAGGGGTTCGACCGGGGAGTTCAGCTGATGTCGAGTACCACTGCATGACTGTCCGGTTTGCATGCGTGGAATGGGCTGCCTTCGAAGGGCCGATTCGTGTCGGCGGTACGTGTCAAATCTACCGGTGGTGGGCTGTTGCTCAACCGTTCGAGAAGGGGGCGGGAGAAAGCCTCATCGACCTACTTCCCGATGCTGTTATGGATCGGTGTCGGGTGGGCAGTACCGAGTACCGATGAGCACGCCGATCCACGATGCAGGTCTTGACCTGCTGAGTTTGCCCGCCCGGTTCCCGGGTACCGCCCAGGTATGACGCCAGTCGGTGATCTACGGTGCGCTGCCGCCGCGTCGGGTTTGCCGGATTCGATCTCGGTGGCACCGCGGGTGGTGCGGGGGAGCGGGCAATGATGTCCTTCACCGAATCCGAGTACTGGTTGGGCAGGCTGGTCTTCCAGCACGGCCTGGGCGTCGTCTATCTGATCGCCTTCCTAGTGGCCGCGCGGCAATTCCGAGCGTTGATCGGTGAGCGGGGGATGCTGCCGGTTTCGCGGTTCGTGCAGCGGGTCTCGTTTCGACTGGCCCCCAGCATCTTTCAGTTCTACTACTCGGATCGGTTCTTCGCAGTCGTCGCCTGGTCCGGCGTCGTGCTGTCGGCCGCAATCGTGGCCGGGGCGCCTGATCTCGTGCCGCTGTGGGCAGCGATGCTGCTGTGGGCGGTGCTGTGGGTGCTGTATCTGTCGATCGTCAATGTGGGGCAGGCGTGGTACGCGTTCGGATGGGAGTCGCTGCTGCTGGAGGCCGGGTTCCTCGCGATCTTCCTCGGCAATGATCAGGTGGCGCCGCCGGTGCTCGTGCTGTGGCTGGCGCGATGGCTGTTGTTCCGGGTGGAGTTCGGCGCGGGACTGATAAAGCTGCGCGGGGATTCCTGCTGGCGGGATCTGACCTGCCTGTACTACCACCACGAGACCCAGCCGATGCCCGGTCCACTGAGCTGGTTCTTTCACCATCTGCCCAAGCCGCTGCATCGAGTGGAGGTAGCGGCCAACCACTTCGCTCAACTCGTCGTGCCCTTCGGGCTGTTCGCACCCCAGCCGGTCGCGAGTGTGGCAGCGGCGTTCCTCATCGTCACCCAGCTGTGGCTGGTGCTGTCCGGAAACTTCGCCTGGCTGAACTGGATGACGATTCTGCTGGCCGCCACCGCGATCGATGGATCGTCGGCCGCGGCCGTGCTGCCCGTGCCGGACGCGCCGTCATTGCCCGGAGCACCACAGTGGTTCGCGGGTCTGGTGATCGCGTTCACCGTCGCGGTGGTGGTCCTGAGCTACTGGCCCGCGCGCAATCTGATCTCCCGGCATCAACGAATGAACACGTCCTTCAATCCTTTTCGCCTCGTCAACGCTTACGGGGCCTTCGGAAGTATCGGCCGCATCCGCGAGGAGGTGGTGTTCGAGGGCACCGAAGACGCGGAGATCACCGAGCGGACGCGGTGGCGGGAGTACGAGTTCAAAGGCAAGCCGGGTGATCCGCGCCGATTGCCGAGGCAATGGGCCCCCTACCATTTACGGCTGGATTGGCTGATGTGGTTCGCCGCGATCTCGCCGATGTACGCCCGCGGCTGGCTGTTCGCCTTCGTCGAGCGACTGTTGCGAAACGACCCCGCCACACTGCGACTGCTGCGCCGGTGCCCCTTCCCCGACGCTCCGCCGCGGTTCGTGCGGGCGCGGATTTACGTGTACCGCTACACAACCCGCGATGAGTTGCGGCGCGAACGACAATGGTGGCATCGCGAGCTGGTCGGCGAGTACCTTCCACCGATGACGACCACGGCCACCTGACGCGGAGCCCGCCGGCAGCGCCGCGCGCGGATCATCGTGGTGAGTTGGCGATAATGGTCTCCGCGTACTGCTCCAGCCGGTCGATTTTTGCGGCCAGCGGCTCGACGTCGAGTCCGTGCCGGTAGGAGGGGCGGAACCCGACGATGACATCGGTAACGCCCCGATCCTCCAGCCGTTTCACCCCATCGAGGGAGTAGGCATCGGGTGCGACGACGTGGATTTCGAATGGAGACCTCGGATCATCACACTCGCTACGCAGTTCATCGACCCGGTCGAGGAGCCGGGTCAGCTCCGCATCGTCGCCGCCCGCGTGCATCCACCCGTCGCCGAGCCGCACGGCCCGGCGCAATGCCGCATCGCTGTGCCCGCCGACCAGGATCGGCAGTGGCTCGGTCGGCGCGGGCGTCAGCTTGATCCGCTGGATGTCGTAGAACTCGCCATGGAACTCGAAGTAGCCGCCCGCGCACAGCCCGCGGATGATCTGCACGCATTCGTCCATCCGCTTGCCGCGGCGTTCGAACGGGACGCCCATGATCGCGAAGTCCTCTGGCCACGGGCTGATTCCGACGCCGAGCCCGAATCGATTGCCGCTCAAACAGGCCAGCGAACCGGCCTGTTTGGCGACCAGCACCGGCGGCCGGATTGCCAGCTTGAGCACGAACGGCAGCACCCGAAGCGTTGTGGTCGCGGCTGCCAAAGCCGACGACAGCACCAAGGCCTCGACGAACGGTTTGTCCTCTAGGAATTCGCGATTACCGTCGCGGGAGTACGGGTAGGTCGAGTCGGACTCGGCCGGATAGGCGATGCTGTCGGCCACACACATGCTGGTGAACCCGGCCGCCTCGGCAGCCCGCGCCAGCGGCACATAATGTGCCGGATCGGTCATCGCCTGCGAGTAGGTGAATCTCATGCGTCGGTGTTCTTCTGTACCGCAGCGGGATTCGTCACAACGAACGGGTTGCGGACCGGATATCTGCTCACCGACACGGTATCGAGGTTGCGATCGGCCCCGATCCGCGCGACCGACGCCATCATCCGCCCGACCCGATCCTGGAACTCGGCCGCGTTCCGGGCGCCGTACCAGGCCATCGGATCGGTGAGCGCCGCGGTCGGAAACTGTTCCTCGACAATGGCATCGATGACCGGCGCGTCCGGTGTGATCGCCCGGACCACTACGTTCTGCGTATAGCCGAACGTCGATTGCGTCTCGACCGCCACCGCGGTGTGCTGCCCCTGCCAGCGGCTCAGCCATTCCTGCGGCGTGAGCTCGGCGGGCCTGCGCAGGAATGCCAGGTTGCCGAAGCCTTCGGTCCGCGCCGGGATCGAATCGTCCAGCCGTAGCGGCACCGACTCGGTCACCAGATAGCCGTGCACCGCGGCAGAGACCTCGCCGAGGATGTCCGCCGCCTGGGCGCCGTAGCTCTGCTCGACCCAGACCGTGACGACCGCGGCGATCGGCGGATCCATCGTTGCGTAGCGCATCAGCGCGCCGTGCACCGCAGCATCGCGGACGTAGACGGCGACACCCGCCGCCCCGAGTTCGACGAGACGGTCGGCCACGGTGGTGCGCAGTGCGGTACACCACGACTCGGTGGCATCACTATCGGTATGCCGCAGGACGAAGACCAGTTTCTCCACCTCGCCGAAAGTACGGTGGCGGGCCCGGCTGCGGGAGGGAATTGCCCGGTCACCGGGACCGGTTCGGTGCAGCCGTCCCGCTCAACCGCGGCGCCGGCACGCAGATTTCGGCCAGGGCTCGAGCCGGTCGAAATTCGCGCCCACGCCGGCCCATCGTGCCAGGAAGAAAAGGATGCTCGACCGATGTGCCGCCGCTGCGTTCATAGGCACCACTGCCGCATAGTGAGTCACTGTGTGTTGAATCACATTTCACCTAACCGGTGCGGCGATGAAGTTCGAACACGACCGCCGTCATTGCTAACGACACTTCAGTGGCGATGGCCGAATGGTCATCGGAGGAAAGGCGCCGGATATGGAAAGCATCATGACTCCAGCGGGCGTAGCACTCACCGGCATCGCGGCATAAACCCCGGCCATAAATAGCAAAGGCAATCTCCATGAAAATCACGAAGCCGTTCTACGCCATGGCCGCTGTGGCCGCGCTGCTCATCACCGGATGCGGTACCGAAGAGAGCCAAACCGCCTCGAGCCCCACCACTTCGGCGGCCGCGCCCGACCGTGCGAGTGCCGACGGAAAAGGCTTCTACGCCCCGATCAACGGCCTCCAGCTCTACTATGAGGTGCACGGCGCGGGCCGGCCCCTCGTGCTGTTGCACGGCGGCCTCGGCACCGCTGATACCACCTTCGTCGCCCTGCTGCCCGAACTCGCCAAGACCAGGAAGGTCATCACGGTCGACCTGCAGGCGCACGGGCATACCGGCGATATCGATCGCCCCCTGCGCTTCGAGCTGATGGCCGACGACATCTCCGGTCTGATCACCCATCTCGGCCTCGGGAAGGCCGACGTGCTCGGCTACTCGCTGGGCGGCGGCGTCGCCCTGCAACTCGCCGGCCGCCACCCGGAACTGGTCGGCCGGCAGGTCGTCATCTCGGCGCCGTTCCGCAGTGACGGATGGACGCCGGAGGGGCAGGCGGGCATGGCGGCGTTGAACCCCGACACCATGCTGGAGACCCCCATACACGCGCTCTACACCGCCACCGCCCCGAATCCGGCCAACTGGTCGGCGCTGGTCACCAAGACCAGGCAACTCCTTACCGAGAGCTATGACTGGACCGCGCAGGTCGCGGCGATCAGGGTGCCGACGCTGTTGGTGCTGGCCGAATCCGACGTCGTCCGCCCGCAGCATGCCGAGGAACTCGGTGCTCTGCTCGGCGGCGCTCGCATAGCAGTCGCGCCGGGCACAACCCATTACGACATGATGTACCGCGCAGACCTGCTGCTCCCGGCGATCACACCCTTCCTGGAACAGGCCACGACTCCGAAGTAGGCGACCGATCGCCCGTCGTCCGGCGATGGGGGCGCAGCCGATCATCGTGGTGTCCCGTCGAGCCGCGAAATCTGTTCCCTCGCACTCGATCAGCAATTTTTGGAGCACTTCGATGCGAGGCATCTGTATCGGCTTGTTCGGGACGGCTGGCCGGCGCACCTCGAGGAACGGATCATCCGGTAGGAGGTCCTCGCGGACGAGGTACTTGCAGAACTGCTGGACGCTGCGGTAGCCGCAGCTGGCTACGCCGGGGTGACTGGGCGGCCGGCACCGCGGGTGCGGGTGTGTTCCACCCGGTAGCGGGGCCTATGCGTCTGATATCTGTAGGTGTTTAAGCATTGCGCGCTTCGGGTATTCCCGCTGTGGCCTGCAATTTATGCAGGTCACAGCGGGTTTTGCGCCCCCGGCAGGAATCGAACCTGCGACCCAGGGATTAGAAGGCCCTTGCTCTATCCAACTGAGCTACGGAGGCAGTGGCATCCACCATGGCCGACATTGGCCGTGCTGTCCAGCGCAGCAAGTATAGCGACTGTCCAGATTGCTAGATTCTTAGCGTTAGCAACATTCCAGTCACCTCAGTCGACACCTACGGCGAGTACCAGCATTCCGGCCATGATCAGCTCCAGGATCAGGAAGAACCAGACCGGATAGAAGGCGGAGGGGCGTTCCACGAAGGCCGACCACACCCGGCCGAACGCCATACCGCCGAGCGCAGCCGCCATGGCGAGGCATGCTCCGTATCTCAGGTCACCGACATCGGCGGCGGCGAACCCGAGGACCGCGGCGATCGCGATGCCGAAACCGCCGTAAACGGCACGCACTTCGGCACGAGCATCGGGACGATCGGCGAGCAGGCCGAGTGGATCGACCAGCTGGCTGGGCCGCAACAACCCATAAATTCCCATGCCGGCGAAGAACAACGCCACCACGGCAATCAACACGATCGACATCGCACCTCCGGGTCCGCGCCCCACAGTATCGGCCCAAACCCCACCGGGCTACGCATTACCGACCGAACTACGCTCAGTTGTATGTCGTCAGCGCAGGACCCGCCATTAGAACTCGACGTCGAGACGGGTAAGTCGGGTTCCTGGTCGGCCTTCGCGATGTTGACCGCACTGGCCGGTGCGACGGCGGCGGTGGTCGCCGCACTGGTGGTCGGACTGTCCGCGGCGCAGGCGCTGAGCCTGCTCGGCATTCCTGATCCCGGTCCGCTGACCACCTACGGTCTGCCCGGGATCCGCGCGCTCGCCGACCTGTCCGCGGCGTTGACCGTCGGCTCGCTGCTGTTCGCTGCATTTCTGGTACCGCCGCAGGCCAACGGGTTGCTGGATGTCGGCGGTTATCGCGCGGTGCGACGTGCATCGAATTTCGCCGTCGTCTGGGCCTGCTGCGCGGCGCTGCTGATCCCATTGACCGTCTCGGACACGACCGGTCAACCGGTCGCCGATGTCTGGCGGCCCGAACAGCTGTGGCGGGCGATCGGACAGATCGACCTGGCCGAGGCCTGGCGGACCACAATGGTGTTCGCGCTGGTCGTCGCGGTCGGCTGTCGCCTTGCCCTGCGCTGGGGCTGGACTCCCGTGCTGTTCGGCGGCGCGATCCTGACCATGATGCCGCTGGCGCTGACCGGGCATTCATCCTCCGGCGGTGCGCACGATCTCGCCACCAACAGCCTGATCTTGCACCTGGTTTCCGCCGCGGTATGGGTCGGCGGACTGTTCGCATTGGTCGCGCACGCCATGCGCAACGGCGCGCACACCGATGTCGCCGCCCGGCGATTCTCGATGACCGCCACGATCGCATTCGTCGTGATCGGGTTCAGCGGTGTGATCAACTCGTGGGTCCGGGTGCCGAGCTGGGATGAACTGTTCGCCACCACCTACGGCCGGCTCGTGCTTGCCAAGGTCGCCGCGCTGGCCGCGCTGGGTGCGTTCGGCTATCTGCAGCGCCGTGCTTCGCTGCCTGCGCTGGCCGCGAACCCACGTGACCGCGCGGCACTGGTCCGGTTCGGTGGGGTAGAGGCATTGGTGTTCGCCGCGACCATGGGACTGGCCGTCGGCCTCGGCCGCACTCCTCCGCCACCGCCGACATCGGTGCCGACACCCGCCGAAGTGGAGCTCGGCTACAACCTCGCCGGGCCGCCGACGGCCATGCGATTGCTGTTCGACTGGCGCTTCGACCTGATGTTCGGCACGCTGGCCATCGTGCTCGCGGTGCTGTATCTGCTCGGGGTGCGACGGCTGCGCGCCCGAGGCGATGTCTGGCCGATCGGTCGAACCCTGGCCTGGATGTCCGGGTGCGCAGTGCTGTTGTTCGCCACGTCCTCGGGCGTCGGGCGTTATTCGCCCGCCGTGTTCAGCGTGCATATGGGCCAGCACATGGCGTTGTCGATGTTGGCGCCCATCCTGTTCGCGCTCGGCGGCGCGGTCACGCTGGCGTTGCGCGCGCTGCCGCCGGCCGGGCGCGGTGGGACTCCAGGGCCGCGGGAATGGATCCAGGCTGCAGTGCACAACCCGGTGTCGCGCTTGCTGACCCACCCGATCGTCGCGTCGGTGATCTTCGTCGGCGGTTTCTACGCGCTGTACATGGGCGGCATCTATGACTCGTTCGTCGACTCGCACGCCGCGCACCTGCTGATGAATGCGCACTTCCTGCTCAGTGGCTATCTGTTCTATTGGGTGGTGATCGGCATCGATCCCAAGCCGCGCCAGGTGCAACCGCTGACCAAACTGGGCATGGTATTCGGTTCGTTACCCTTCCACGCCTTCTTCGGAATCGCGCTGATGAGCATGACCACTGTCATGGGCGGGTGGTTCTTCCGTAGTCTCGGCCTGGGCTGGAACAACGATTTGCTCGGAGATCAGCGCACCGGCGGTAGCCTGGCATGGGCCAGCGGCGAAGTGCCGTTGGTTGTCGTAATGCTCGCGCTGCTGATCCAGTGGTCGCGCAGCGATGCGAAACTCGCGAAGCGGACCGACCGGGCCGCCGACCGTGATAACGACGCGGACCTCAGCGCACACAACGCGATGTTCGCCGAGCTGGCAAAACGTGACCGAGAGGTGCGCAAGTGATCGAGCGGGCTTTAGTTGAGCCGCAGCACCGAACGTCTCGGCGGGTATTCCGATCGGATGTCCGTGCCGCGCGTAAGCGGTTGGCCGGGCAGACCCGCAAGACGCCGGTCTTCCACACCACCGTCTCGGGTCCGCACGGACCGGTACCGGTGACATTGAAACTCGAATACCTCCAGCACGGCGGTACCTTCAAGGTGCGGGGCAGTCTCAATGCGCTGCTCGAGTCGGGTGCGGACGTCGCACAGGTGGTCATTGCCTCCGGTGGCAACGCGGGCATCGCCGCAGCGCTGGCCTCGGCACGCCTCAATAAGACGTGCACCGTGGTCGTGCCGGAATCGGCGCCGCACACCAAGGTGGCTGCGATGTGGGCATACGGCGCCGAAGTGCTGTGGCACGGAACCACATACGCCGAGGCGTACCTCTATGCGACCGATCTGGCCGCCGAGCGCGCGGCCTTGCAGTTGCACGCCTACGACCTGCCCGCCGTCGTAGCGGGCGCAGGTGTCGTCGGCCTGGAGCTCGAGGAGCAGGTACGCGGCAGGCCGCCGGTGCTCGTCGCGGTCGGCGGCGGCGGACTCGTCGCCGGGATCGCCGCTGCAGTCGGTCGCCGCCAGCAGGTGATCGGCATCGAGCCGGAGGGCATCCCCACATTGCACGCCGCGCTCGTCGCGAACCGGCCGGTGGATATCGATGTGTCGAGTGTTGCGGCGGATTCCCTCGGCGCCACCAGGATCGGCGATATCGCCCTCGATATCGCCCGCCGTCACGAGGTGCGTTCGGTACTGGTCACCGATGATGCCATCACGACCGCCCGGGAGTATCTGTGGCGGGAGTTCCGGGTCGTTGTCGAACTCGCTGGGGCGACCGCGTTGGCCGCGGTGCAGAGCGGGGCTTATGTTCCTGCGGAAGGTGAGCGACCGATAGTGGTGCTGTGTGGGGCAAACACCGATCTGGCGGTCCTGTAGCGCTCGGCTGCCCCGCTATCGTGCGGAAACCGGTCGCTCCGAACCGATCCGGGCGGATCGCGAGCGCGCCCATGCCAATGCCGCGGTTTCTTCGCTGGGCGACGTCGGATCGCTGGATCGTTGCGGGAGCGTCCGGTTTTCTGCCGACAATGCTGGAAATGGCCGTTGTTCACATAGGGGAAAGTTGTCCACAGATTCGGAATTCGGGGGTCCGCTCGCGCTCGGGATCGGTCAGGCTGGAGGTGCCCTCCTGGCGGGGGAGGCAGCGACCGAGGCGGATGGCCGAGGGGCGAAACATGAATGAAGGGGCGGGATCATGTACGAGGCAATGGCAACGGTGATCGGCAATGTGGTCACCCATCCGGTCAAGCGGGATCTGACGAACGGGGAGCAGGTGGTCACTTTTCGGATGGCCAGCAATTCCCGCAGGCTCGACCCCGCGACCGGGGAGTGGGTCGACAGTGGAACGCTGTATTTGACCATCAGCTGCTGGCGCAGGCTGGTGGCCGGGGTCGATGCGTCGATCCGCCGGGGTGATCCGATCATCGTCTACGGCCAGCTGCGGTCGCACGAATACCGGACCAAGGATGGCGTCGAACGGCGCGACCTCGAAATGCGAGCCAGTGCGTTGGGCCCCGACCTGTCGCGCTGCACCGCGCAGCCGTTCCGCCGGACCGAAGCAGGCCGTTCATTCGGCCCGGGTAATCTTGGGCGCAATACCTGTGACCGATCGAGCGCAGAAGACCGTGCACGGGTCGACGGCGAGGCGCTGGGGGAGGGCGCGCCGCCCATGCCTGCTGTACCGGCCCGGATCACCGAATCCGCGTCGGCAGACGCCTGACTGCACGGCTGGTTTGCGCTCGGCGGCAGTGGTAGCTCTGCTTCGTTCCACCAAACCTCACACCGATAGGCTTGTGTATATGGCTGAGTTCATTTACCAAATGAAGAAAGTTCGTAAGGCGCACGGTGACAAGGTCGTGCTCGACGACGTCGTCTTGAACTTCCTTCCAGGCGCCAAGATCGGCGTCGTCGGCCCCAACGGCGCCGGTAAATCCAGCGTGCTGAAGATCATGGCCGGACTGGACCAGCCGAACAACGGCGACGCATTTCTCGCGCCCGGCGCCACGGTCGGCATCCTGCAGCAGGAGCCGCCGCTCAACGAAGACAAGACCGTGCGCGGCAATGTCGAGGAGGGCCTCGGCGAGGTCAAAGTGAAGCTGGATCGCTTCAACGAGATCGCCGAGCTCATGGCCACTGATTACTCCGACGAGCTCATGGACGAGATGGGCAAGCTTCAGGAGTACCTGGATCACGCCGATGCGTGGGATGTCGACTCACAGCTCGAGCAGGCGATGGACGCGCTGCGCTGCCCGCCGCCGGACGAGCCGGTCACCAACCTCTCCGGTGGTGAGCGCCGCCGCGTCGCGCTGTGCAAGCTGCTGCTGAGCAAGCCGGATCTGCTGCTGCTCGACGAGCCGACCAACCATCTCGACGCCGAGAGCGTGCTCTGGCTGGAGCAGCACCTGGCCGCGTACGCGGGCGCCGTGCTCGCCGTCACCCACGACCGGTACTTCCTCGACAACGTCGCCGAGTGGATTCTCGAGCTCGACCGTGGTCGCGCCTACCCCTACGAGGGCAACTACTCCACCTACCTGGAGAAGAAGGCCCAGCGGCTCGAGGTCCAGGGCAAGAAGGACCAGAAGCTGCAGAAGCGGCTCAAGGACGAGCTGGCCTGGGTGCGCTCGGGCGCCAAGGCCCGCCAGGCCAAGAACAAGGCCCGCCTCGGCCGGTACGAGGAGATGGCGGCGGAGGCCGACAAGCACAGGAAGTTGGACTTCGAGGAGATCCAGATCCCGGCCGGTCCGCGTCTGGGCAATGTGGTGGTCGAGGTCGCGAACCTGGACAAGGGCTTCGGCGATCGGCAGCTCATCAAGGATCTGTCGTTCACGTTGCCGCGCAACGGCATTGTCGGCGTCATCGGCCCGAACGGTGTCGGTAAGACCACGCTGTTCAAGACCATCGTCGGGCTGGAGGATCCGGACAGCGGCATCGTGCGCGTCGGTGAGACGGTCAAGCTGAGCTATGTCGACCAGAACCGGGCGGGCATCGACCCGAAGAAGAACGTTTGGCAGGTCGTTTCCGAGGGTCTCGACTTCATCCAGGTCGGCAACCAGGAAATGCCGTCGCGCGCCTACGTCAGTGCGTTCGGCTTCAAGGGTCCGGATCAGCAGAAGCCCGCCGGTGTGCTCTCCGGCGGTGAGCGCAACAGGTTGAACCTGGCGCTCACCCTGAAGCAGGGCGGCAACCTGATCCTGCTCGACGAGCCGACCAACGACCTCGATGTTGAAACCCTGAGTTCGCTGGAGAATGCGCTCGAGCAGTTCCCCGGCTGCGCCGTGGTCATCTCCCACGACCGCTGGTTCCTCGACCGCACCTGCACCCACATCCTGGCGTGGGAGGGCGACAACGACAACGACGCCAAGTGGTTCTGGTTCGAGGGCAACTTCGAGGCGTACGAGGCCAACAAGATCGAACGCCTCGGCCTGGAAGCGGCCCGCCCGCACCGGGTCACCCACCGCAAGCTCACCCGCGACTGAGCGGAGGCTCGACAGGCCGCACTCGCGGGTGCGGCCTGTCGAGGCGGTCGAGCAGACTGGCGAGTAACTGCCGACTCTGCCGAAGGAAATACGGACAACTCCGCCGGAACGGACCAGTTGCCGAAGGAAATACGGTCGGCCCGCGCCACGGATCGGATCTGGTTAGGGTGGGGTCTGTGCATGCGAAGGCGCAGTCCGAGGACTGGTTAGGTCTTATCGCCGACGCGGCAACATAACTTCGTCGGTCCGATCGGTTGCCGTGCCGGGATCGTCGACTGCGGCAATCGAGTGGCGAACCTCGCGTTCGCGGTGAACACCCTGGGTTCGAAAGGGAATTCACCCCTATGTTCGCGACTCGCAGCTACTCTCGGACCGGCGTCACTTTGGTGCGGAACCGAATCCGAGGGAGTTAGCGAAAAAATGACGGTCTCGTCCGAATTGTCCAGTGCGGCGTGGGCTGCGAGTTTGCCGCAGGCGTTGCGCGGCGACCTCGGGCCACTCGAGGAGGCGTATTTCCGCCACGTCGACGCGGGCGATGTGGACTGCGCGATCACCGGTATCACCCAGATCTTCCGACGGCACACAGAGCTGGCGATGACCCGCCCGGCCGGTCGGGCGCTGGTTCGGGTGTATCACCCGGACGACGCATCCGGGCTGGGCGCCGCGGTGCAGCTGGTCACCGACGATATGCCGCTGCTGGTGGAGTCGATCACCTCGTCACTGAGCCGGATGGGCGTCAGCGTCAGCGAGGTGATCCACCCGATCTTCGAGGTCGAGCGCGACGCGGAGGGCCGACTGCTCAGGGCGGTGCCGCACGAGGTCGACGGCAACGGCAATACCGGGCTGCAGGAATCATGGATGCACATCCAGCTGCATCCCTCGACCAGCCGGGCGCTGCTCGACCGGATCGAGGGGGCGATGCCGGATGTGATCGCCGATGTGCGCCAGGTGACCGGTGACACCGAAGCCATCCGCGACGTGCAGAGCAAGCTGGCCGACGAGCTGGAAATCGCGGCCAAGGCCGGCACCGCGCCCTTCTCCGGCACCGACCTGGTGGACTGCGCGAACCTGTTGCGCTGGTTGGCCAGTGGCAATTTCACCGTACTCGGCTATGCCCGTTACCGGCAGAGCGCCACGGAGGGCCAGACCGTGTCGGCCGCACTGCCGGGCACCTGCCTCGGCGTGCTGCGTCCCGATGTCGGCACCGATTTCCGGGTGCCCGTCAACGCGGGCGAGCGGCCACTGCTGATGTTGACCCAGGGCTTGGTGCCCGCGACGGTCCATCGCTCGGTGTACCCGTACTTCGTCGGCGTCGCGGACTTCGACGAGGCGGGAACCATCATCGGTGAGCATCTTTTCATCGGTGTCTTCACCGTGACGGCGGTGCACGAGAACGTCCTGGACATTCCGGTCATCGAGCGCAGGGTGCGTTCGGTCATCGAGGAGAGCGGGTTCGATCTGGACTCCTTCTCCGGGCAGGCGATGCTCGAGGTCATCCAGTCGTTCCCGCGTACCGAGCTGTTTTCCTCGAACGTCGAGACAATGCGCAGGACCGCGACCGCGGTGCTCAATGTCGGCCTGCGCAGACAGGTTCGGCTGTTTCTGCGCTCGGACGGCTACGGCCGGTTCGTCGCCTGCCTGGTCTATCTGCCCCGGGACCGCTACACCACACGGGTGCGGTTGGAGATGCAGGAAATCCTGGTGCGTGAACTGGGTGGCGTCTCCATCGACTATTCGGCGCGGGTCAGTGAAAGCGAGCTGGCCAGCGTTTATTTCACGGTGCGGATGCCGGAGGCCGAGTTCGGCGTGCCGCGCACCTCCGAGGCGGTTGCCGACACCTCCGAGGACAACCGGCTGCGCATCCAGAAACTGCTCGCCGAGGCGAGCCGGACCTGGGACGACCACCTCAATGACGAGGTGAGCACCTCGACGGTGCTCGATCCCGGTGTTGTCCAGCGCTATGCCGAGGCGTTCCCCGAGGGGTACAAGCAGGACTTCACACCGGACCGTGCGCTGTTCGACGTCGTCCGGCTGGAGCGGCTCTCCGAAGGTTCCATCGACCAGAACCTGTATCGCCGTTCGGATTCGGACCCGGGTTCCTGGCGGTTCACGCTGTACATCGGCGGCACCGGGGTGTCGTTGAGTCAGGTGCTTCCGGTACTGCAGAGCCTCGGTGTCGAGGTGGTCGACGAGCGGCCGTACCAGGTCCAGCTCGACGCACCGCCCAGCGGCGATCAGGCTGTCGAACGCTGGATCTACGACTTCGGCCTTGTCGCAAGGCCCGAGCTGCTGCGCAGCTCCCTGGATCGGGACCTGGACGCGGAACTGCTGGAGTCCTCGGCCCGCGTCGCCGCCTTGGCAACGGAGGTGCGTGGCCTGCGCGAGCGGTTCACCGAGGCCTTCGAAGCCGTCTGGTACGACCGCGCCGAAGCGGACGCGCTCAATGAACTCGTGTTGCGCGCCCGACTGCCGTGGCGTGCGGTGTCGATTCTGCGCATGTACTCGAAGTACTTGCAGCAGGCGGATTTTCCGTACAGCCAGGCGAATATCGCCAGAGTGCTGCTCACCTATCCGGACATCGCGCGGCTGTTCGTCGACCTGTTCGCGGCCCGATTCGATCCGGACACCGAAACGTCGTTGCATGTCGGCGACTTGGAGACCCAGGTGCGCGGCCGCATCGACGAGGTCGTCAGCCTCGACGCCGACCGCATTCTGCGCGCCATCCTCTCGCTGATCAAGGCGACGTTGCGGACCAACTATTACGTGACCGACGCCGAGGGCATACCGCGGTCGTACATATCGGTGAAGGTCGAGCCGCGCGAGATCGCCGAATTGCCCAAGCCCAAGCCGCAATTCGAGATCTTCGTGTACTCGCCGCGAGTCGAGGGCGTGCACTTGCGCTTCGGCGCGGTGGCGCGCGGTGGGTTGCGCTGGTCGGACCGTCTGGAGGACTTCCGCACCGAGATCCTCGGTCTGGTGAAGGCGCAGGCGGTGAAGAACGCCGTCATTGTCCCGGTTGGCGCCAAGGGCGGTTTTGTGGTCAAGCAGCCGCCTACTGCTACCGGGGATCCCGGCGTGGATCGGCAGGCAATGCTCACCGAGGGCGTGTCCTGCTACCGCACCTTCATCTCCGGCTTGCTAGACGTCACCGACAACGTGGATCTCGCGACCGGCGCTGTGCTGCCGCCCGAGCGGGTGATCCGCCGCGACGGCGACGACACCTATCTGGTGGTCGCCGCGGACAAGGGCACCGCGACGTTCTCCGACATCGCCAACGACGTCGCACAGCGCTACGGTTTCTGGCTCGGCGACGCCTTCGCCTCCGGTGGCTCGGCGGGTTACGACCACAAGGCGATGGGCATCACCGCCAAGGGCGCGTGGGAGAGCGTGAAGCGCCACTTCCAAGAGATGGACATCGACACCCAGACCCAGGACTTCAGCGTCGTCGGCGTCGGCGATATGAGCGGCGACGTGTTCGGCAACGGCATGCTGCTCTCCAAGCACATCCGCCTGGTCGCGGCGTTCGACCACCGGCACATCTTCCTGGACCCGAACCCGGATGCGGCAAGCTCCTTCGTCGAGCGGCAGCGGATGTTCGAGCTGCCCCGCTCCTCCTGGGCCGACTACGACACCTCGCTCATCAGCGAGGGTGGTGGCGTGTGGGACCGCACGGTGAAGTCCGTGCCGATCAGCCCGCAGGCGCGCAAGGCGCTCGGCCTGGCCGACGGGGTGGCGGCGCTGTCACCGCCGGAACTGGTGCGCGCGATCCTGCTCGCACCGGTCGGGCTGTTGTGGAACGGCGGCATCGGCACCTACATCAAGGCGAGCACCGAAACCAACGCCGAGGTCGGCGACAAGTCCAACGATCCGGTGCGAGTCAATGGAAACCAGTTGCGGGTCAAGGTGATCGGCGAGGGCGGCAACCTGGGCGCGACCGCGCTCGGCCGCATCGAGTTCTGCCGCAACGGCGGCAAGATGAACACCGACGCCCTGGACAACTCGGCGGGTGTGGACTGCTCCGACCACGAGGTCAACATCAAAGTACTGCTCGATGGCGTGGTCAGCGCGGGCCA
Organism: Nocardia sp. CWNU-33; assembly: GCF_046764895.1. Lineage (NCBI taxonomy): Bacteria > Bacillati > Actinomycetota > Actinomycetes > Mycobacteriales > Nocardiaceae > Nocardia > Nocardia sp. CWNU-33. The sequence continues at coordinate 55,283 of NZ_JBKOQN010000009.1, forward strand.
GCTGGTCGAGGCCGACCGCAATCCGCTGCTCGCCTCGATGACCGACGAGGTCGCGCAGATGGTGTTGCAGGACAATGTGTCCCAGAACTACCTGATGGGCATCTCGCGGGCCGAGGCGCCGCGCATGATGAATGTGCACCATCGGCTCATCGAACACCTGCAGGAACGCCGTGGCATCGACCGCGAGTTGGAAGCGCTGCCCTCGGATGCCGAGATCAAGCGCAGGATGGAGGAGGGTTCCGGCCTTGCTTCCCCTGAGCTCGCCAATCTCATGGCGCACGTAAAGCTTTCGCTCAAGGCCGATCTGCTCGACACCGACCTGCCCGATAGCACCTACTTCGCGGCCCGGCTGCCCGGCTACTTCCCGACGCCGCTGCGCGGCCGGTTCGGCACCGCGATCAAGAAGCACCGGCTGCGGCGCGAGATCGTCACCACGGTGGTGGTGAACGAGATGGTCGACTACGGCGGGATCACCTATGCGCACCGGCTGAGTGAGGAGATCGGCGCGACCACGACCGACGCGGTGCGCGCGTTCGCGGCGACCACCGAGATCTTCGACTTGCATGACGTATGGCGGCGAATCCGCGCCACCGACGCCTCGGTCGCGGTCCGTGACGAACTGGAGCTGGAAACCAAGCGCATCCTCGACCGTGCCTCCCGCTGGCTGCTGAGCAACCGGCCGCAGCCGATCGCGGTCGGTGCGGAGGTTAATAGGTACAGCAGGGGCGTGCGGGAGCTGGCACCGCAGGTCCCCGGCTGGCTGCGCGGTCACCACGTCACGACGCTGACCGATCAGTCGGCGGAAGTGATCGCCCGCGGCGCGCCAACCGATCTGGCCACCGAGATCTTCGGCCTGCTGAATCTTTTCCCGCTGCTGGATGTGTTGGATATCGCAGACATCACTGATCGCGGCGGCGACGAGGTCGGTTCGCTGTACTACGCGCTGAACGAACACCTGAAGATCGACTGGCTGCTGCAGGCCGTCAGCCACCTGGAACGCGGTGATCGCTGGCATGCACTCGCCCGGCTGGCACTGCGCGACGACATGTATGGCTCGCTGCGCTCGCTGACCCTCGACGTGCTCTCCGGCGGTGACCCGGAAGAGACTGCCGACGAGAAGATTGCATACTGGGAGTCGAAGAATCAGTCTCGGCTCGGGCGTGCCCGTGCCGCACTGTCGGAATTGTTCGAGTCCGGAACCCACGATCTCGCCACGTTGTCGGTTGCAGCGCGGCAAGTGCGAAGCATGGTGAGCGGGGTGGGCGCCCAATCGGAGGTACCACGTTGACGAGTTCGTTGAACGGTAGCGGGCCGGCGCACGGCAGCAGCATCGTGTTGCCGAAGCGCTTCCACGCCAAGGTAGACGTCAGATGGTCGGATATGGATGTGTTCCAGCACGTCAACCACGCCCGGATGGTGACGCTGCTGGAAGAGGCGCGGATCCCGTGGCTGTTCGAGGACGGCCGCCCGACCGCGCCATTGCGAGAGGGCTGCGTGCTCGCCGACCTGCGGGTGCGCTATCGCGGCCAGTTGCGCCACGAGGACACCCCGCTCGATATCGCCATGTGGATCGAGCAGCTGCGTGCGGTCGACTTCACGATCGGCTACGAGGTACGCGCGGCAGGCGCCGCGCCGGACTCACCGCCGGCGGTGATCGCCTCGACGCAGATCGCGGCATTCGACATCCAGCAGCAGCGGCTGCGCCGGATCACCGACACCGAGCGCGATTACCTCGCCGAGTGGATGGAGTGAAAGGTCGCGCACTCGGTGACAGCTGCGTGGTGACAACAGCGTGATGTCCGGGCAACGTGTGCTGGAGGTGTCCGATCCAGCCGAGCGAGAGAACCTCGCAACTTTTCTCACCAGGGCGGTGCGCCTGGACCCCGCGGCGGTGGTGCGGTTGCGCCGTCGCGGGGATCGTTTCGTGTCCGGCTGGGTGGCAACGGGTTTCGAAGCGTTGGCTGTGCGCACCGTGGTCGCCGAGCTCGGCGTCGAGGATGTCACCGTCGGCGCCGACCTGGTGCTTGCGGGCTTGGCCACCGGAAGTCCCATCGACCTGGGTTACTCGATGGACTCGGCCTGGCGCGGCGCCCTGCCACCCACCGACGGTTTCGTCCACGTCGATGATGTGCCCGCCCGCACCCTGGTCGAACTCGCCGAACAAGGCGCGCAATTGGCCAAGGAGCACGGCAGCAGCCACGGGCCGCCCGCCTCGCTGCTCGACCAGACGGTGCTGACCGTCTCTGCCGCAGATCTGCAGGTGGAGGTGCCGATGCGAGTCGTCTTCGCCCTCACTGCAATGGATTTCATCCCACACTCCGGTGACAAGGCCGACTCCCGTCGCATCCTGCCCACCGAAGTAGTCCGCGTCCGCGCCACCAAAACCTGGTTGCGGATCGATGCCCGCTATGGCTCGGTCGCCCGTCGCATGGGCGGCGCCATCCCGCTCACCCCCAGCTGACTCATATCAGCCGACGCCCACCAAGCGAAGCAGGGCGGTTGTGCCCGCCGCCGCGAGGATGACCACGAGCATGGGTTGGCTGCGCCAGGCCAGCAGGCCACCGACGAGAACCCCTGCGGGCAGGGCGAACCCGAGGTGGCCGGATCCGACGGGCAGGGTGGTGATCGCCACCAGTGCGGTGAGCAGAACAACCGCGCCCGTATCGAGCAATGCCGTTGCCCGAGCGGGGAATCGGATCCGAGTCCGCAACGCAGGCCCGGCCCACCGGAACGCGTAGGTTCCCACCGCGAGCACGAGTGCGGCAGCAAGCAATAACGGCGACATCATGTGCACATCCGCCTATCGAGCCGCGCGCTGTCGAAAGCTATTGTTATCCAACAGGTTCGGGTCGAACGCGAGTGTGCCGAAGGTGCACTCATTCGATGCTCGGTTCCGGCGCGTCGGCTTCGCCCCGGTCCCACGCGGCGAAGACGACGCCGATCAGTGCGACGAGTACCGGCATGCCCGCGGGCAGAAACAACGAGCTGAGCACGGCGGCAGCCGCACCGAACAATGCCGCGCGCATGGTCGCCGCTCTGGCCCGCAGCGCAGGAACGACCAGTGCAAGCAGCACTGCGGGGAATACCGCATCCAGTCCGATCACCGAGGTGTCGGGAACCACAGTCCCGATCACCGCGCCGATCGCGGCGCCACTGGGCCAGGCCAAGAGCACGCCGAGCCCGCTGATCCAATACGCGGCCCGCCTGCGGGCGACGTCGGGCTGTGCCATGGCCAGCGCGACGGATTCGTCGTTCATCACATGCACGCCGATCGGCCGCCGCCAGCCGGTGCCGACCACGTCCGGAATCGATAAGCCGTAGGGCACATGCCTGGCATTCACGAGCAGCCCGGCCAATGCCGCTGCGATCGGACTGCCGCCCGCGGCGACGATGCCGATGAACAGGAATTCCGAGCCGCCCGCGAGAATCAGCACACCGAGCACAATGGGAAGCCAGAGTGGAAAACCTGAGGTCACGGCCGTTGCGCCGTAGGAAACACCGATCAGTGCGACCGCAACGCACACCGCCGCGATGCCGGAGAGCGTGCCCCGATCGAGTGTTCGCCATATCGAACGCATGTTTCTTATACTGAACATGGTCGAGCGGTTCGTCAATATGGTTTTCTGTTGGGCGGTCTTCTACTCGACAGGAGCGGGCATGGTGCAGGAAGAATCGACGGTGGCGACGCCGCAGGCGGTGATCGCCGCCTCGTTGCGCCGGGAACGCACGCGGGCCGGCCTGTCGCTCACCGAGGTGGCGAGCCGGGCGGGCATCGCGAAATCGACACTGTCCCAACTGGAATCGGGCACCGGCAATCCGAGTCTGGAGACGCTCTGGGCGTTGTGTGTCGCATTGGATATGCCCTTCTCGCGCCTGCTCGACCCGCCGCGCCCCAACGTTCAGGTGATTCGTGCGGGGGAGGGGCCGGTGGTGGTCGCCGAACAATCCGACTACCGCGCCACTCTGCTCGCGGCGGCGCCGATCAGTTCCCGCCGCGACCTGTTCCGGATCACGGCCGAGCCGGGGCATGCACGCCGATCCGACCCGCACATTCCCGGTGTCGTCGAACACGTGTTGCTCGCCACCGGCCGGGCGCTCGTCGGCCTCATCGACGCGCCGGTGGAACTGCATCCCGGCGACTACATCTCCTACCCGGGCGATGTCCCGCACGTTTTCGAGGCACTCGAACCGGGCACCTGGGCAATTCTGGTGGCCGAGTACACCTGAGCCGAGCGGCTCCCGCTCAGGCCGCGCCTTCGCCGAGATACTGCAACCACACCGGGTCGAGATCGGCGGTGGTCGACAGCAGCCGCCAGTGCGGACCCTTCGGTGAGACCAGCGGTGAGCGCAGCGTCCAACCCAGTTCGCTGAGCAACTTGTCGGCCTTGCGGTGATTGCACGGTGCGCAGCTGGCGACGCAGTTCTCCCAGGAATGCTCGCCGCCGCGACTGCGCGGGATGACGTGGTCGATGGTCTCCGCTTTGCCGCCGCAATAGCCGCAGCGGTAGCGGTCGCGGTGCATGAGGGCGGCGCGGGTCATCGGAACTCGGGCTCGATAGGGCACGTGCACGTAGCTGCGCAGCCGGATCACCGACGGAATGCTGACGGCAGCTTCGGCGGAGTGGACTACAGAGCCCTCGGGATCGTGGTGGACGGTGTCTGCCTTGGCGCAGATCAGCAGGACGACGGCGCGGCGTGCAGACAGGGCGGTGAGCGGCTCGTAGGTGGCGTTCAGAAGCAGCACCCGGCGCTTCAACCAGTTGGTGCCGTCGCTCGGGACGGAGGCGAGATAGTGACCATGCTCACCGTGATGGGAGGGGTCACCGTGATGAGGAATCTCATCGGTGCGATGTGCACCCGGATAGTGATCGGACAAAATGTGCAGCGGAGTAGCCCCCGACCCACGATTGTGGACGTCGGCGGGCTGGAGTTGTCGGTGCGTCCTGGCCTCGTGTGATCGGCCGTGCCGCTGCTTCATGGGGACCCCGATTTCGTCGATTTCAAGATCATGTGGTATCTCGGCAGACACTGCCACCCAGTTGACCATGGAACGACGGCTATTGCACGGTGATTTCGCACAATGTCGGATGAACTGTGGTTGAAGGGCCGCGTATTCGTGACGCGGGCACAATGGACTGCGGTGGATTCGGACCGATCGAGAGGACCTGATGACTTCCGGCGAGCAAGCGGCGGGTCAGAAAACGGCACAACAGTCGTTCTACGAGGCGGTCGGTGGTGCGGAGACGTTCCAGCGGATCCTCGCCGCGTTCTACCGCGAGGTGGCGACCGATGAGGTGCTGCGCCCGCTGTACCCGGAAGAGGACCTCGGTCCGGCCGAGCGGCGACTACGGATGTTCCTCGAGCAGTACTGGGGCGGTCCACGCACCTACTCCGAGGAACGCGGGCACCCGCGGCTGCGGATGCGGCACATGCCCTTCACCATCGGTCCGGTGGAACGCGACGCATGGCTGCGCTGCATGCACATCGGCGTGGCGGAGATAGAGCCCGCGACGCTCGACGACGAGCATCGCAAGGCGCTGCTCGATTACTTGGAGATGGCGGCGAATTCGCTGATGAACGCCACCTTCTGAGGCGGTTCCTGTCGAGTATGAGGATGGCGGCAGGGTTTTCGACCCGCGTTGGTGAATGCTGGTGATTTGCCCGATGTCGAGGACACTGCTCCGCCTGAGCGATTTTGCCGCATAGTTTTGGCACTATTGCGGGTGTGACTGATACACCAGCCGTTCCGGCGCCGGTGGATCGCACCACGCAACCATGGTGGCGGTCGGCCGTGTTCTACCAGGTTTATCCCAGATCCTTCGCGGACTCCGACGGTGACGGCATCGGTGATCTCGGCGGTGTCCGTGAGCGGCTCGGCTATCTGGAACTACTCGGCGTCGACGCGCTGTGGATATGTCCGGTGATGCGCTCGCCGATGGCCGACGGCGGCTACGACGTGGCCGATCCGCGCGATATCGACGCGTTGTTCGGCGGCATCGCGGCGATGGACGCGCTGATCGCCGAGGCGCACGGCCGCCACCTCAAGGTCACCATGGATCTGGTGCCGAACCACACCAGCAACCAACATCCCTGGTTCATCGCGGCACTCGCCGCCGCGCCCGGCAGTCGGGAGCGCGCCCGCTACATCTTCCGTCCCGGTCGAGGTCTCGATGGCGCGCAGCCGCCTAACAATTGGCCGAGCATCTTCGGTGGGCCGGCCTGGACTCGGGTCATCGAGGCCGACGGTATGCCAGGCGAGTGGTATCTGCACATCTTTGCGGCCGAGCAGCCGGACCTGAACTGGGAAAACCCGGAGGTGGCCGCCGACTTCGAGGAGACGCTGCGGTTCTGGCTCGATCGGGGCGTCGACGGTTTCCGGCTCGATGTCGCGCACGGGATGGCCAAGCCGGATGGACTGCCGGACATGGCGCTCATCCAGACCAAACTGCTGGTCAACGACGATAGCGACCCGCGTTTCAACAATCCGAGTGTGCACGATATTCACCGCCGCATCCGCAAGGTGCTCGACGAATATCCGGACGCGGTGTCCATCGGCGAGGTGTGGGTGGACGACAACATCCGCTTCGGTGAATACGTGCGTGCGGACGAACTGCATCTGGCCTTCAACTTCCGGCTCGCTCAGACCCTGTTCACGGCCGATGCCGTGCGTGTGGCGATCGACAATTCCCTTGCCGCGGTCGCGCCGGTCGGCGCAGCGCCCACCTGGACCCTGTCCAACCACGACATCGCCCGCGAGGTCACCCGCTACGGCGGTGGTTTCGAAGGCGTGGCGCGGGCCAGGGCGATGTTCATGGTGGAACTCGCGCTGCCCGGTGCGGTGTTCATCTACAACGGGTCCGAGCTCGGCCTGCCCAATGTGGACAATCTGCCCGAGGCGGTGCTGCAGGACCCGGTCTGGGAACGCTCCGGGCATACCGAACGCGGTCGCGACGGCTGCCGGGTGCCGCTGCCGTGGGAGGGGAGCGCACCGCCGTTCGGATTCACCACCGCCGCGACATCCTGGCTGCCGATCCCACCCCAGTGGGCGGCGCTGACGGTGGAGGCGCAGCTGGAAGAACTGGGTTCCACCCTGTCGCTCTACCGGATGGCGATCGAATTGCGCGGCGTGCGACCGGAATTCGCGGGCCCGCGGATCGAGTGGTACGGCAGCCCTGCGGGTTGCCTCGCCTTCCGGCGACCTGGTGGGCTGGTCTGTGTGCTGAACGCCTCGGCCGTCCCGATCTCGTTGCCGCCCGGCGACGTACTTCTCGCGAGCGCGCCACCGGAGAACGGACAGCTGCCCCCCAACGCCGCGGCCTGGCTGGTCTGACTTCGACACGAACGGCAGGCGGTGTCGACCAGAAGGCGATCTACTACACGCGATCGTCTACCGTTGGTCCGTGAGCATTCTCGAGACAGTGTTGATCTTCGTCGGCATCCCGCTGGTGATCTACGGCGCGATCGCCGGATTGTCGTTTCTCGGTAAGCCACTGGCCGGCGAGAAGCCGGCCCACTACGACCTCGGTCAGAAGTGGACACAGCCGCCGGTGCTGTGGAGTGCTACCGACGAGGTGACCACCCAGGGTCACCACGCTGAGACCCCGCATGGCTCCCATGCGGCTATCGAATCCGCACAGGCGGAGCTGATCGGAGGCCGGGCAAGTGGCAAGTTCTAATTGGCCCGCGGTGGTCGAGGCCGATCTACCGCACGGGTACGTCATCACCACGAGCGGCCGGGTTTCCGGCGTGCACGAGGCGGGCGATGTATTCAAGGAAGCACCGTTCAGCGATGACGAGCGGCTGACGGTGGACAACGTGCTCACCGAGGCGACCAGGGCGACCAAGGTCCGCTTCAACGTCTACATCGGCGATCTGGGCGAGGACCCGGCCGCAGGCGTGGACGCGATCTTCCCCACGACTCCCGAGGCGGCGCTTTCGGTGCTCATCGCTGTCTCGCCCAACGATCGCGCGATCGAGGTCCGTTCCGGCAGCGATGTCGCCGACCGTGCCAACGATCGCGTCTGCCAGCTCGGCGTGACCGCAGCGCTGAGCTCCTTCCGCCAGGGCGAGCTCATCGACGGTCTCGTCTCCGCGGTCCGCGTCATGGCCGCGGCCATCGGTCGCTGAATCCTGAAGGCGCGGAACGACTCACCCGTTCCGCGCCGACACGGAACGTTCGATTCTCGTGACCCGCGCCGCGGCCCGCGCGGCGAATGACGGCACGGTCGCCTCCAGCTCGGCGCGTCAGGTGCTCGGCGTAGCGCGAGATCTCGGGATGGACAGAGGTCGGTTCGCCGAGCCGCCGGATCTGCGTCCGCACGTGCGAACATCGCAGACTCGTCGAGTTGTCTCGGCACCTCGCGCGTCGACTACGAGGCCAGCGCGCCTGCGCCGAGCTCTGTGGAGCTGGGATGGGCGCGCCTCCGGCTGATCTCGCCCTCGGTCAGGCGTCGGCGGTGGTCGCGATCGCTCGGCGAAAGGCGTCGGGACTCCGACCGGTCCACCGGTGGAAGGCGCGGCGCAGCGCGCGGGCATCGGTGTAGCCGAGCCGGGCAGCCACCGACTGAATCGGTAATCCGGTATCGCGCAGCAGTGCGGTGGCGTGTGCGTGCCGGACGGCCTCGACCTCTGCACGCCAGCTGGTGGCTTGCTCACCGAGGCGGCGTTGCAGCGTGCGCGGGCTCATGGCCAGCCGGTGCGCGACGACGTCAAGGCTCAGCTGGTCGCGGATCAGGGCGTCGGTCATGGCGGCGCGGAGCTTGTCGTGCCAGCCGGGCGCGGTCTTGGCGGCGGCGATGGTCAGCTCGGCGTGCTGTCGAATGATGCGGCCGAGATGGGGGTCGGCTCCGGTGGGCAGTGATCCGGCGTCGAGGAACGTGAGTTCGGTGTGCTGTGCGCCGAAGTCGATACGGCCGGTATCGAATGCGTCGATGAGGTGCTGGTATCTCCCGTCCGCCTGATGGCCGAAGGTCACCTGGACGGGAACGAGCGGTCGGCCGGTGGCCTCGCGGATCCGCCGCAGCAGCAAAGAAAGGACGAACTCTTCTGTCGACGCGACGATGTAGTCGGGATCGATCCCGGTGTAGCGGATGGTGAGCAACCGACCGGTATCGATCACCTCCACGCCGACGGCGGGATCGGTGATCGCGGCGTGGAAGTCGAATGCGGCCTGGATGCCAGCGCCGAGGGTGGCCCCCGACGTGAACAGGTAGTCCCAGACGTGCAGGCTGCCGATGTTCGCGCCTGCCGCTACCCGCAAACCGGAACCCCGCCCGGTGCGGGCGCTGATCAGCTCCCAGATCCGGAATGCTGTTTCGACCGGCACCCGCATCAGGTCATCACCGAGCAGCTCCGGGGTCAGCCCCGGCAGGTGGGCGAGTTCTTCCGGTGCGACACCGGCCTGCAAGGCAGTCGTTCGAAGCAGTCGAGTCAACTGGGTCGACACCGTGCCGGCTATCACCGGCGTGAGCATATCCGGCCCCGTCGGGGCAACTGATCCGGGATATCTGGCGTGAAAAGTCCGCATCCCGGTCGGGTCCGCTTCGGTCCGGACCTGCCCTGGGGTTGCGGGGTCGTATGGCGTTCTGCTCGGTGCCCCGTGTCGCGTTCGGTCCGCATCGCGGCGTCTCGGGTCCGCAGGGCGGGGTCGCTGTGAGCCCTAGATTCATGGATGTCGGCCGAACGGTCGCAAGTGCGAAAAAACTTCTACGGAATGGGAATCAACGAGATGGTTCTAACCTTTAATATGACTATGAGTGGTTAGCCTGCGTTGGTTGCTCAACCGGTCATCGCCCTGTCTCTGCTTCGACGAAAGGTTTCCTCATGTCCCGTTTGCCGCTCATCCAGTCCGATGTCGCCGCCGGCGCGGCCGCCACCCTGCTCGCACGCGTGCAGCAGGCGCTCGGTGTCACTCCGAACATGACCAGGGCGATGGTCAACAGCCCCGCCGTCCTCGAGGCATACCTCGGTTTCTCCAGCGCACTGGCCGGCGGTGCGCTCTCCGCCGCGACCCGGGAGCGGATCGCGCTGCTGGTGGCCGAGGAAAACGGCTGTGACTACTGCCTCTCGGCGCACACCTACATCGGCGCCAACATCGCCAAGCTCGACGCCGAAGAGATCGAGCGCAGCAGGCGTGGCCGGTCCGCCGATCCGAAAGCCGAAGCCGTGCTGGCCTTCGCCACCGCGGTGGTCCGCACCCGCGGCGGTGTCGACGAGGCCGACCTGAAATCCGCGACGGCCGCCGGTCTGACCGATGGTGAGATCACCGAAGTCATCGCAGGCGTTGCGCTCAATGTGTTCACCAACTACCTGAACAAGGCCGTCGACACCGATATCGACTGGCCGGTCGTGCGCCACCACCAGCACTGACCATCGGCCCGCTGGACCTTGCTCACGAGGCGAGACCCAGCGCGCCTGCTGTTTTCGACCAAGTACGACGAACAAGGAATGACAATGACCGCCTTCAAGATCCTTGCCATCTCCGGCAGCCTGCGCGCCGACTCGCACAACACCGCGCTGCTGCGCGCGGCGCAGAAGTTCAACACCGGCCTGGATATCGAAATCTACGAGGGGCTTCGTGAAATCCCGCCGTACGACATGGATCTGGACGGTCCGCAGAACCGGCCCGCCGTGGTCGCGGATCTGCGCAGGCGGATCAACGAGGCGGATGGTCTGCTGATCGCCACACCGGAGTTCAATTACTCCATCCCCGGTGTGCTGAAGAACGCCATCGACTGGGTCAGCACCGACTGGACCAAGACCGAGGGGCTGCCGCTGCTGCGCAAGCCGGTCGCGATCCTCGGGGCTGCGCCGACCAACTTCGGTTCGGTGCGTGCGCAACTCGCGCTGCGTCAGGTGTTCGTGTGGACCGAGAGCGACGTCGTGGTGAAGCCCGAGGTGATCGCCTTCCGCTCACACGAGCGTTTCGACGACGAGGGCAACCTCGTCGACGAGACCACCATCGAGCTGCTGCAGGGCCTGCTCACCGCACTCGCCGTCAAGATCGAGCGCGCGAGCTAGCGTCGGCCGCTGCGGCGAGTCCGTGCTGAACGCGCGCGAATAACCGCTTCCGAGAAGGGAATCCGGACATGTCAAAGATTCGTCCGCAGCGAAAGTCGTCGAGATGACCGGGCATTACGCACAGGTGGCGTTCACTCCGGCCGTCCGTGAGCATCAGCGCAAGCACGGCAGCCTGCGCAGTTACGAGCGGATGGCCGAGGTGCCCGCGGTGGCCGACCGGATCGGTCAGGACGAGGCGTGGTTCATCGGGGAGCGCGACAGCTTCTACCTGGCCACGGTCGGCGAGACGGGCTGGCCCTATATCCAGCATCGGGGCGGTCCGAGGGGGTTTCTGAAGGTCATCGACTCATCGACGCTCGGGTTTGCCGACTTCCGTGGCAACCGGCAGTACATCAGTCGCGGCAATCTCGATCATGACGACCGGGTGGCGCTGTTCCTGATGGACTACTCGGCCAAGGCTCGGATGAAGATCTTCGGACGGGCCAAAGCTGTCGAGGCGGTGGATGATCCGGAGCTGATGGCGGCGCTGGCTGTCGACGGCTACCAGGCGCGCGTGGAGCGAGCGGTGTTGATCCAGGTCGAGGCGTTCGACTGGAACTGTCGTCAGCACATCCCTGAGCTGTATCCGCGCGAAGAAGTTCTGGACGCTGTCCAATCGCTGCGGGACCGGATCGCGGAGCTCGAACGGGAGAACGCGAAGCTGCGGGGGAGTATCGGCTGCGAGTGATGGACCGCCGCGTCCGAACTGGGCCGCGCTGAGCTGCGGCGTGGCACGCATCGGCCCTGGCGTTCTGTGACGCGGCGGTCACGAGGGTATTGATATTGCCGCACAAGTGGTCTCGCACCACTTGGCATAACCGTTAAACAATGTTTAGATAGTTAGGAAGTGGTGAGCATGCGACACGAACAGGTCGCTTGGGCCGGGTTGGCGGCAATGACCGTGTCGTTCGGCTTGAACTTCTCGATGGGTGTGTTCTTCGCGCCGACCGCAGCCTCCTACGGGGTGAGCGCATCGGTGCTGGCGATCGCTGCCGCATTGGGGACCACGGTGACAGGGTTCGCTCAGCCGTTCGTCGGCCGGCTGCTCGACCGTGTCGGTTCCACAGTGGTGTTGATCGGCGGACTCATGCTCATCTCGGGCAGCTACCTCGCACTTGCGGTAGTGCGTGAGACCTGGGAATTCGTGGTCGCCTACATGCTGCTCGGCGGGCTCGGCTTCGCGGCCTCGTCCACGTTGACGGTCACCACGCTGATCGGGCGATCGCACGGAAACCAGGTGGGGCCCGCCCTCACCCGCGCGGCGGTCGGCATCAACCTGGGTCAGCTGATCGGGCCATGGGCGGCGACCGCACTGTTCGAACCCGTCGGCGTCCGAGCGACCTATGCCCTGCTCGGTGCGGTCGGGCTCGCGGTCACCGGAATCCTGTGGGCCATCCTGCCCGCCGATCGAGTCACCAATGCCGTTGCCAGGCGCGGGGAGTCACTGGCCGGCCGGGGCAAGGTGCTGATGTCGTTCGGACTGCACTCGGCAACCCTGTACGTGGTGATCTTGATGCTGCCCAAGCACGCCGTCGAGGCGGGCTGGTCGGTGGTCGGGGCCGGACGCCTGGTGGCCTTGGCCGCGCTCGCCGCCGGGATCACCTCCGCGGCCATGGTTCGGCTGCAACGTCGACACCCGCAGGAGACCCTACTCCGCAGTCTCTATCTCGTGCGCATAGTCGCACTGACACTTGCTGTTTCGTCCACCGCACCCGCCGCGCTCATTGCGGTTGCCGCACTGTTCGGTGCGGCCTCCTTCCCGATCGTTCCACTGACGATGGCCGTCATCTCACGTGGTCTCGACCCCGCTCGAATGGGACGGACACTGTCACCCGCCTGGGTGATCCACCAACTCGCCGCCGCCGCGGGACTAGCGGTCGCCGGTCTCATTCACGCCCGAACCGACAGCTACCGAGGCTATTTCGCACTCGGGCTGGCCTTCAGCGTGGCCGCGGCATTACTGCTCACCCCCACCAGGAAACCCGAAATCGAACTGGTCGCCAGCGCGGCATGACGGCCGGAACCCGAGGAAATCCATGAGTGCCACCGAGGCCAATGCGCCGCCGAGCACCCGGTCACGCGGCTCGAGGTCGTCGAGACCCGCTGACCCACCGATAGACCCTTCCCGATCAGAAACAGTTCACGCCAACAGGAGAATGACATGACCAACGTTCGCCACAACACCGTCGAGATCCAGGGCCTGCCGGTCTTCTACCGCGAAGCGGGCGACCCTTCCAAGCCGACACTTGTTCTGCTGCACGGCTTTCCGACCAGCTCGGCCATGTTCCGCAACCTGCTGCCCGAGTTGGCTGCGGATTACCATCTGATCGCGCCGGACCATATCGGCTTCGGCCAGTCGGCAATGCCGTCGGTGCTCGCCTTCGATTACAGCTTCGAGAAGCTGACCGAGATCACCCTGGAACTGCTGGACACCTTGGGCATCCAGCGGTTCGCCCTCTACATCCAGGACTACGGCGCTCCGATCGGGCTGCGGATCGCCTCCCGCAACCCCGCGCGCGTCACCGCGATCATCACCCAGAGCGGCAATGCCTACCTGGAGGGTTTCACGCCGTTCTGGGAGGTGCTCTTCGCGCACGCCAACGACCGGGCCACCCACGAACCCGCCGTGCGCAAGCTGCTCGATCTCGACGCGACGAAATGGCAGTACACGCATGGTGTTCCGGCCGACCGGCTGGCGCTGGTCAGCCCCGACACCTGGACTCTGGATCAGCACTACCTGGATCGCCCCGGCAACAAGGAGATCCAGCTCCAGCTGTTCGCGGATTACAAGCTCAACCTCGACGGCTACCCGGATTTCCAGAAGTACTTCGCCGAACACCGGCCGCCGGTCCTGATCACCTGGGGCGAGCACGACGAGATCTTCGGTCCCGACGGCGCCCGCGCTTTCCTGCGTGACCTGCCCGATGCCGAACTGCACCTGCTGGACGCGGGCCACTTCGCACTGGAGACGCACGGCCCCGAGATCGCCGCGCTGATCCGCGACTTCCTCGGCCGCAAGCTCGGCTGAGCCGAAAGACGAACGGGGCGTGCTCATCACGAGGGGTGGGCACGCCCCGGTATCTACCCGCGAAAGTCCCCCTTGCGCGATGCCCGGCAACCTGCGAACAGTGCTGTCCGACGGACACGAAGGCCGAATCCACCACCTCACGGGCCCGGAAACCCTGACCAGAGCCGACCGGGTCCGGCAGCTCGCCGAAGCCATCGGCGGCCCGATCGACTTCGTGAAAGTGTCACGCGCAGAAGCGATCCAGCGGCTGACGCCGACCACGGGCGAGTACGCCGAATGGTATGTCGACGGCCTCGAGATGATGGTCGAGCATCCGCAACAGCCGACCACCGCGGTCGCCGACATCACCGGGGCTCCCGCCACTACCTTCGCTCGGTGGGCAGCCGCTAACGCCCACCTGTTCCGCTGACGATCTGTCCGGCGCCGACCGCGCCGGGAAGGTCCGCGGCGACCTCCAGGATCGTCTGAACGAAGGTTCGGATGTAGACGTTCTCGGCCGACGTGAGCCAGGTGAGTCCGAAGTCTATGGTCGGGGCGTCGTGAAAAGGGACGAAGGCGAGTTCGGGGCGGCTGTAGTAGTCGGCCGAGCGAATGGAGGTGGGGCAAACCGCTTTACCCGCGCTCACGAGGGAGAGGACTTCCTGCCATGCCGTGGTCGCCGGGCCCCGCGGGATGGGGCGGCCCAAGGGAGTGCGGCGCGGCAGGTGGAAGTCGAGAAAATACTGCGGCGGCCCGTCGATCGTGATCAGGGGGTAGTCCGCAAGGTCCTCGAGCGACACCGATTCGCGACCGGCAAGGGGATGCGCCGCCGGAACGGTGAGTGCGCGCGGATAAGAGAAGATGACGGGGCCGGTCGTGACATCAGGTTCGTCGGCAGGAAATTCGGTGAGCTGAAGGTCGAGCTCACGGGTACGCAACGGCCCGAAGCGGTCGTTGAGCACCGCCTCTTGGATCTGGATTTTGCATCCGGGGTAGCGCGTCTGGAACAGATCACCCGCCACGACGATCAGGTTGCCGCACCAGGCGCCGGAGAAGCCGACCCGCAAGACCCCGGTGATGCCGTGCCCGTTCGCGGTCGCTTTGGCGATCGCCTGTTTGATCTGCTGGTAGCCGGGGGCCAGATCGTCACGCAGCTGACGTCCGACCGGCGTGGGTGTCACCTGACGGCTGGTGCGCACGAACAACGGTGCGCCGACCCGGCTTTCCAGTTGTTTGATCACCTGGCTGATGCGTCCCGGGGATACCCCGAGCCGCTCTGCTGTCCTGCCGAAGTGCAGTTCATCGGCCAGGACCAAAAATATCTCGATTTCGCGAAGCTCCACGCTGCTCCCGACGAGCGTGCTCGCCCACCGCTGTGGTGGACGAGCACGCCTCGTTTCGCCGATCCGCCGTTGGTCTCTACGACTCGACGTCGAACGCGCGGGCGCGCAGCGAGCGCTCGATGCCTGCTTTGCCTTCGGTGACCAGGCGGCGCAGTGCGGGCGGGTGATCGCCCGCAAGGAATTTATCGGCCGCGGCGACGGCGTCCGCACTGATCGCCCAGGCCGGGTAGAGGCCGATCACCACGGTTTGCGCCACCTCGCTGGAGCGCCGCTCCCAGACACCGGGGACCTCGGCGAAGTACCGGTCCACATAGGGCGTCAGCAGCTCGTCCTGACCGGCCGGTGCGAAGCCGCCGACAATCGAGCGAGCGGTGATGTTGGCGACCGAATCGTCGCCCATCACCGTCGCCCAGGCCTGCTCTTTCACCTCGGCGATCGGTCGCGCCGTCGCGGCGGCGGCGGCCTGCCGCTTGCCTGCTGCGGTCGGGTCGTTGGCCAGTTCCTGGTCGATCACCGGGGTGCCCGTGCCGTCGGCGTCGATTTCGCCCGCGGCCGCGAGTGCGGTGACGATCCGCCAGCGCAGGTCGGTGTCGACGGTCAGGCCGGGGAGGTCGACCTCGGCGGGATCGCCGTCGAGCACCTCGCCCAGCACCTCGGTATGCCAGGCGGACAGTTTGGCGCCGGTGAGTGCGTTGACGAAGGCGAGTTGATGGTCGGAGCCCGGCTCGGCCTCGCGGGCGAGCTCGAGCAGACGGTTGGCGAACTCGGGCCAGCCGGTGGTCGCGGCCCAGGTGGGATCGGCGTAGCTGCCGATGGCGGTGTTGGCCTGCATCAGCAGCCTTTGCACCACACCGATTTCGGTCTCCGCGCCGATGCCGCGCTGGACGAGTGCGACGAAGTCGCGCGCCCGCATCTCGGCCTGCCGTGTCATTTCCCACGCGGCCGACCACGCCAGGGTGCGGGGGAGTGGCTGTGCGATATCGCCGATGCGGTTCACCAGCACGTCGAGCGAATCGGGGTCGAGGCGCACCGAGCAGTAGGTGAGGTCGTCGTCGTTGACCAGCACCAGCTTGCCGCGCGCAACGCCGACGAGTTGGGGAACCTCGGTGCGCTCGGCGGCATCCAGGTCGATTTCGATGCGCTCGGTGCGGACCAGCTTTCCGTCCTGGTCGTCGTAGACGCCGATGGCCAGACGGTGCACGCGCCGCTCGCCCGCGCCGGGCGCCGCGCCTTCCTGGACGACCGCGAACGAGGAGAACGCACCGTCGGCGGCCACTTCGAAGTCCGGGCGCAGGATATTGAGGCCGGTGGTCTTGAGCCACTGGGTGCCCCAGGTCGACAGGTTACGGCCGGACGACTTCTCCAGTGCCCTCAGCAGGTCGTCGAAAGTGGCATTGCCGTAGGCATGTTCGGCGAAGTACGCGCGCAGCCCGGCCAGGAACGGCTCGAGGCCGACGTAGGCGACGAGCTGCTTGAGCACGCTCGCGCCCTTGGCGTAGGTGATGCCGTCGAAGTTCACCTCGACCGCCGCCAGATCGGGGATGTCCGCGGCGATCGGGTGGGTGGAGGGCAGCTGGTCCTGCCGGTAGGCCCAGGACTTCTCCACATTCGCGAACGTGGTCCAGGCACTGGTGTATTCGGTGGCGTCGGACTGGCACAGCACCGAGGCGAAGGTCGCGAACGACTCGTTGAGCCACAGGTCGTCCCACCACTTCATGGTGACCAGGTCGCCGAACCACATGTGCGCCATTTCGTGCAGCACTGTCTCCGCGCGCCGCTCGTAGGAGGCGCGGGTGACCTTGGACCGGAAGACGTAGTCCTCCAGGAAGGTCACCGCGCCGGCGTTCTCCATGGCGCCCGCGTTGAATTCGGGCACGAACAGCTGGTCGTACTTGCCGAAGGCATACGGCACGCCGAAGTTCTTGTGGTAGAAGCCGAATCCCTGCTTGGTCTCGGTGAAGAGCCGGTCGGCGTCCATGTACTCGGCCAGCGAGGCGCGGCAGTAGATGCCGAGCGGGATGGCGCCGTGGTCGTCGGTGTAGACATCGGTCCACGCTGTGTACGGTCCGGCGATCAGCGCCACCAAGTAGGTGCTCATCTTCGGGGTGGTGCGGAAGATGTGCTTACCGGGGTCGGCGGCAAGGGTTTCCACGACAGCGCTGTTGGAGATGACCTTCCAGTCGACAGGCGCGGTGACCGAGATGTCGAAGGTGGCCTTGAGATCCGGCTGGTCGAAGCAGGCGAACATGCGCTTGGCGTCGGCGGTCTCGAACTGTGAGTACAGGTAGACGGTGTCGTCGGTCGGATCGACGAAGCGGTGCAGGCCCTCACCGGTGTTGGAGTACTCGCAGTCCGCCTCCACCACGAGCTCGTTGTGCTCGGCGAGGTCGGTCAGCGTGATCCCGGTGGACTCGTCGTAGTCGGCGACATCGACCGGCCGGCCGTTGAGGACGGCCGAGCCGACCCCGCGCGCCACGATATCGATGAAGGTGCTCGCACCGGGGGTGGCGGTGAAGGTGACCGTGGTGCGGGAGGAGAACGTCTGCTCGCCCGGTTTGCCCGCCCCGTCGGTCAGGTCGAGTTCGATGCGGTAATTCTCGACCGACACTGTCGAGGCGCGTTCGATCGCCTGGTCACGAGTCAGGTTGGGTGCAGACATGAGTCTCCTTCGTTGGTCGAAGAACTGTGCCCGGGCAGGCACGACAGTGACCACAATGCCACCTCGGTAAGGTTGCCCGCGCGGAACTTTTTCACATAAACCCTATCGATCAGGATCGGAGCTGCGACGTGAAGCACATCCACGCGGGAAAGGTGCGCGACCTCTACGAGGACGGCGATACCCTGCTGCTCGTGGCCACCGACCGGGTGTCGGTGTACGACGTGTCGCTGCCCACCCCCATCCCGGACAAGGGCAAGCTGCTGACCCAGCTGTCGAACTGGTGGTTCGAGTTCTTCGCCGACATCCCCAACCATGTTCTGTCCACCACCGATGTGCCCACCGAATTCGCAGGTCGTGCCATCCGGGTCAAGCCGTTGAAGATGGTGCAGGTCGAATGCATCGCACGCGGCTACCTGGTCGGCATGGGGCTGCGTGAGTACCAGCGTGACGGCGCGGTTTCCGGCGTGCGGCTGCCCGCGGGTCTGCGCGAGGGCGACAAGCTGCCCGAGCCGATCTTCACTCCGACCACCAAGATTTCCGATACCGGTCACGACGAGTTCATGACCTTCGACGATGTCGTGAATCAGGAGGGCCGCGAGGTCGCCGAGCGGCTGCGCGATCTGACCCTGGACCTGTACTCCCGCGGCGCGGCGCACGCGGCCGAGCGCGGTGTCATCGTCGCCGATACCAAGGTCGAATTCGGCTGGGACGGTGAAACGCTGACGCTCGGCGACGAGGTGCTCACGTCGGACTCGTCGCGCTTCTGGCCTGCCGACGAGTGGGAGCCGGGCCGACCGCAGCGCTCCTTCGACAAGCAGTTCGTCCGGGACTGGTCCACCTCGACCGGCTGGGACAAGGAGCCACCCGGCCCGGAAATCCCCGCCGACATCGTCGAAGCGACCCGGCAGCGCTATATGCAGGCCTACGAGTTGATCACCGGAAAGACCTGGAGCGCGTAGCGCGCAGTTGCGGGGCGGGCGGGCACCGTTCAGTTCCGTGGTGAACGGTGGGATGGGTGTGCAGGTGTCTGCTCAGGCCGGTGGGCCGGTGAGATGTTCGGCAAGGCGGTCCACATACGGCCGCTGGCCGGTGCCCAGTTTGTCCTGTGCGGTGGCAAGGTCGAACCATGCCGCGCGGTCGATTTCCGGGAACAGCGCCATCCGACCGGAACGTGGTGGCCAGTCCATCTCGAATGTTCCCGGCACCACCTGTGCCGGATCCAGGTCCGCCTCGATCGCCCAGACGGTGAGGTTCTTTGCGCTCTTGCCGCTGCCGTAGCGCACTTCACCCAGCGGTATCCACTCACCGTCCGGCACAGGCAGGCCGAGCTCCTCGGTGAACTCGCGCCGCGCCGCAGCAGCGGCGTCCTCGGTGTCGGGTGCGTACTCGCCTTTCGGAATCGACCAGGCGCCGTTGTCTTTACGCGCCCAGAACGGTCCACCCATATGCCCGATGAGGACCTCGGTATCGCCCGAGGTCCGACGGAACAAGAGAATTCCCGCGCTGTATTTGCCTGCCACAGCAAGCAGTCTGCCGTGCACTGTCGGGACGTCCCGAACGGACACGGCGGTTGCGCCCTCCGCATCGAGAGGCGGGAAGTCGACGGGCCGCTCGTGATGCCGACGAGTTCGGCCGGTCAGTGCTCTGGAGGCATGCGACGGAGTCGGGCGGCGCGGATGGTCAGGTAGTCGCGCTCGGGGGTGCTGGTGGTGCGGCCCGCTGCGGCGGTGTACGAGGTGATGGCGGCGTCGACATCGCCTGCCATTTCGTAGAGGTGGCCACGGACGGCGTCGAGCCGGTGGTTGCCCGCCAGTTGGTCGTCGAGGGTGTCGGCCAGTTCGAGACCGGCGGTGGGGCCGTTCACCATGGCGGTCGCGACGGCGCGGTTGAGGGTCACCATCGGATTCGGGGCCATGCGTTCGATCATGTTGTAGAGCACGAGGATTCGGGGCCAGTCGGTGTCCTCGGGGCGTAAGGCCTCGGCGTGCAGGACGGCAATCGCGGCCTGGAGTTGGTAGGGGCCCGTGAGGCCACGTGCGAGGGTGCTGGTCGTCAGCGTCATACCTTCGGTGATCGCCGCGCGGTCCCACAGCGCGCGATTCTGCTCGGCGAGGGGAATCAGTTCGCCATGCGCCCCGGTGCGCGCGGCGCGGCGGGCGTCGGTGAGCAACATCAGCGCGAGTAGGCCGGTGACCTCGGTGTCCTCGGGCAGCAGCCGGTGGATGGACCTGCTCAGGCGAATCGCCTCGGTGGACAGATCGGTGCGATGCAGATGCGGACCCGAGCTGGTGGTGTGGCCTTCGCTGAAGATCAGATAGAGCACGTGCAGCACCACGCCGAGCCGTTCCCGCCATTCGGCGTCGCCCGGTCGCGCGAAGGGACGATCGAGAGTGGACAACCGCTTCTTGGCGCGCGAGATACGTTGCGCCATAGTGGTCTCCGGCAACAGGAAGGCGTGGGCGATCTCGCTCGTTGTGAGACCCCCGACGGCGCGCAGCGTCAGGGCGATCGCGCTCGCCGAGGATAGTGCCGGATGGCAGCACAGGAAGAACATGGCAAGCGTGTCATCGCGATCGACTGCTTCCGCGCCGGACACATCTCGCTCGAAAACCGTTGTCTCCCTGCGCCGCCGGGCCACCTCGGCGCGCACCACGTCGGCCATCCGGCGCTGTGCCACCTGGATGAGCCAGCCGCGCGGGTTGTCCGGCAGTCCCTCGGTCGGCCATTGCGTCGCCGCCGCGATCATGGCCTCCTGCAGCGCGTCCTCAGCAGTGTCGAAGTCACCGAATCGGCGCACCAGGACGCCGAGGACCTGCGGTGCGAGTTCGTGCAACAGATCCTCCGTGCCGACAGGCAGCGTCCCGGTCACTGTGCGATTGTCCGCGACGCGACGATGTGGGACAAGATCACAGCCCACCTGTCAGCTCGGTAGGTGCGCAACGGTGTGAAGTGCCCTCGGCAGTCGCTGTGGTGAGCCGAGCGGGGTGTTCCCGGCTCGGCTGGTTATGCGGTCCTGGCGTCGAGGTTTTCAGTGGTGTCGCCGGCTCGGCCCGTCGTGCGGTCCTGGCGTCGGGTTGTTCGGTTTCGGCGCTGGGTGGTGCCGTCTGCGCCGCGGGGTTCTAGTGCAACGCTGATCCGGACGTCCGCCGCGCCGGGTCCGGTCACTGTTCGCCGGCGGGAGCGCCCATCACCGCACGCACCTCGATGTGCTCGCCGATCGGCTTGCCTCCGGGGCCGGGGGCTGCCGATGCCTTTGCGGCGATCTCCACTGCGCGTTCGGGGCTGTCCACGTCGACAATCCAATACCCGGCCAGGAACTCCTTGGTCTCCGGGAACGGTCCGTCAGTGATCACCGGCGCGGACCGCCCGTCCGAGCTGACCAGCTGCGCCTGGTCGGGTCCGGCCAGGCCCTGCGCGTCGACGAGCTCGCCGGACTTGGCCAGCTCCTCGCCGAGCATTCGCTGGAAGTCGATGTGCGCCTGGATCTCCTCGGGCGTCCACTCGGTGATCGGGGTGTCGCAGTGGGCGGCGGGGCTGTAGGTCTTCAGCAGCATGTACTTCATGGCACGGCTCCTTGCCGTTCGGTGCGTCCATGCGACGCTTTCGCGGTGAGGTCGGAGCCCGCGGTTCCGGTTCGACATATTCTGGATGTTCGAAATATGATTCACATCACAAGAATTGGTCAGAGGGGTGTGGAGGTGTCGGCGAGCCGTTTCGGGTCGACCTGTTCGCCGATCAGGTCCTTGATCCGTTCGGTCACATCCCAGACATTGACGTTCATCCCGGCGAGCACCCGGTTGTCGGCATCGAGCCAGAACGCGACGAACTCGCGCTTCGCCAGATCGCCGCGCACCACCACGCGCACATAGTCGCCAGGTGCGGCGTACCCGGTGTACTCCATGCCGAGGTCGTATTGATCGGTGAAGAAGTAGGGCATGCGGTCGTAGGACGCGGACTTGCCGAGCATGGTCGCGGCCGCGACGGCGGGCTGGTTGAGCGCAGTCGCCCAGTGCTCCACCCGAATTCGGCGCCCGAGCACAGGGTGCTGCTGCTCGGCGATATCACCGACGGCGACGATATCCGGGTCGCTGGTGGCGAGGCTCGCATCGACGAGCACCCCGCCGTCGACGGCGAGCCCGGCATCGGCGGCCAGTTCGATGTTCGGCCGGGCGCCGACCGCGACCAGCACCGCGTCGGCATCCACAACGCTGCCGTCGCCGAGCCGTACCCCCGTGGCTGTCTCGTCGTGCGTGACGATCTCGGTGACCTGAGTGTCGAAGCGAAAATCGACTCCGTGCGCCCGGTGCAGATCCGCGAACGCCGCGCCCATCTCCGGTCCGAGCGCCCCGAGCAACGGCAACTCGGCGGTTTCGACAATCGTCACCTCGACCTGGGCCGCGCGTGCCGCGGCGGCCACCTCCAGCCCGATCCAGCCCGCACCGATGATCACAATCCTGCGGGCCTTGCCGAAGAGGTCGATGAGGGTGTCGGAGTCGGCGATGGTGCGCAATGTGTGGACGTTGGGGGCTTCGGCCCCCGGAATCGCCACCCGACGTGGCGTCGAACCGGTCGCCAATGCCAGCTTGGTGTAGGGCAGTGTCGAATCGTCCGGCAGCGTGACGGTCTTCGCCACCGGATCGATCGCGGTGACGGTGGTGCCGAGCCGCAGATCGATGTGGTGGTCGCGGTACCACTGCGCCGGATCCACGGTGAAATCGGCGAGCGCTTTCTTGCCTGCCAGATGTTCTTTCGACAGCGGTGGTCGTTCGTAAGGCAGGTGCTCCTCGGCGGCGATCACTGTGACGGCCCCGTCGAAATCGTTGTCTCGCAGCGCTTCCGCGAGCTTGGCCGCGGCCAGCCCGCCGCCGACGATGACGAAACGCCGATCAGAGGTCATTGCGGACTCCTTGTCGAGAGGGAACCGGACTCCTGCGCTTTCACCCTACTGGGACAGGTCGTCGTCGTTCTCGAAAACGACCCACCGGAAAAATGGACCCGAAGTCGGGAACGAATCGCGCGATCGGGTGGTTGGCCCAAATGGCGGCGAGGCGAATTTCCGCCGCGCTACGAGCATGTGATCGAGAGGAAGCGACCTGTGAGCGCCGAAAAGGATGTTGCCGACTTCTGGTTCGACCCGCTGTGCCCATGGTGCTGGATCACCTCGCGCTGGATCCTCGAGGTCGAGCAGGTGCGCGATATCGAGGTCCGATTCCACGTCATGAGTCTGTCGGTGCTGAACGAGGGCCGGGATGGTTTGCCGGAGCAGTACAAGGAAATGCTCGCCACCGGCTGGGGCCCGGTCCGGGTGGCGATTGCCGCGGCGCAGGAGCACGGCGACAAGGTGCTCGCGCCGCTCTATGCCGCCATGGGATCACGCATCCACAACCGGCGCGCGGAGTACGAGCGGGAATCGCAGGCGGAATTCCTCGCCGCCGTGATCGCCGATTCGCTCGCCGAGGTCGGCCTGCCCGCCGAGCTGGCCGAGGCCGCAGAAAGCACCGATTACGACGAGGCGCTGCGCAAGAGCCACCACGAGGGCATGGACAAGGTCGGCCCCGACGTCGGCACCCCGACGATTCACATCAACGGCAACGCCTTCTTCGGCCCGGTGCTTTCCCGGATCCCGCGCGGCGAGGAGGCGGGCAAGCTCTGGGACGGCGCGGTCGCGTTGGCGTCCTACCCGCACTTCTTCGAGCTCAAGCGCACCCGCACCGAAGACCCCGCCTTCGACTAGACGAGCTGCTCGCCGTCGATCGGTGGCAGCGCAGCATGCGATGCCACCGATCGCACCCGGTTACGGCACGGGTTTCGGCGGTAGCGCCGGGACTTCGCCGTAGCTGCTCGGGTAGTTGCCCGCCGGGGGAGCACCCGCGGGTCGACTCGGACGCAGGAACATATTGCCGTGCCTGCTGCGATCACGCAGCGCCCACATGCGCCAGGTCAACACCGGGTGCGAGGACATGGCGTTGACGATCCAGAGGAAGAAGCCCTTCTCGACCGCCGCCCGGTCGGCCATCTCGTCGTAGCCGACGAGGGTGTTCATGTACTTGCCCGCGGCGAGGGTGCCCATGGCCGTCGGCGCGCCGAGATGCCGGTAGCAGTAGCCGTGATTGTCGGCGGTGTACTCCTGTGCGCGGATCAGCGAGCTGCCGAGGATCGGCAGGAACGGCACCAGGTACATGCCGAGCTGCCGCCAATAGGACACATGGCCCGCGGCGATATGCCCGACCTCATGGCCGATGATGAAGGCCAGCGCATCGGGTTCCCGCGCCGCCCCGCCGACTTCGAAGAGATCGCTGTAGACCGTGACGAAGCGGCGAAATCCGTGCCCGGAGGCGAAGGCGTTGATCTGGCCGTTGCCGAGCAGCACGTAGGCGTCGGGCACCTTCTTCATACCGAATCTGGCTGCCGCCTCGACCACCATCCGATAGCCCTCGGGAAATTGGGTCGGCGACATCTTGACGCCGTTGACCCGCAGACTCGCGAAGGTCTGACCGCGCACCAGCCACACCAGTAGCGGCGCGGCGAGAAACAACAGGATGTACTGGTTGATGGTGCCGAGCGCCGCGAACAGGATCGCGAACATGAACGTGACAACGGTGAGCATGACGACGACGACCAGCAGCGGAATCTCCCAGCTGTGCCGAGCCGGCATCCCGAAGGGCGACAGCCCGCGCGGCTGCTGTTGCGGCGGCACTGCGGGCGGCATCGGCGCCCCGCCGTACGGTGCGGGGCCGTAGGGAGCCGTGGGATAAGGACCGGTGGGGTAGGGCACGCCCGGATAGGGATTGGGCAGCGGCGGATACTGCGTCGAGCCGTAGGGTGCCGCGGTCGCGTCCTGAGCCTGTGCCCACCCGGCCTGCTGCGGGGTGTAGGGGTCGTCCGGCGGGCCTGCCTGCTGGGGTTCGTGCGGCTGCATGGGAAGAACTCTATTCAGAATCCGGTCGGCGGGTCCGGCCATCGGCTCTGTCGACCGGTCGGCTTCGATCGGTGGCCGGCTCGGCTCGGGCGCTGGATCAGCCTGTGGCCGAGGATCGTTGGGCATGGGAAGCCACTCTGTCCAGTCGGCCGGATGGGCTTGCCGGATGCGGTGTCGGGCGCCCATCGGCGCTGGCGCGCATCGTGCACGAATTGGTTTCGTGAGGGCGGTGCGGGTGTTGATCCGTGCCGTGTCGTCTCCCGATCCCTCTCGCGACCCCGCCGAAGCGGCCTGACACAATCGCTGCCATGCGCGTATACCTGGGTGCCGACCATGCCGGTTTCGAACTGAAGAATCTCGTCAAGGCCCATCTGGAGCAGGCGGGCCACGAGGCCGTCGATTGCGGCGCCCTCGAGTACGACGCTGTCGACGACTACCCCGCGTTCTGCATCGAGGCGGCCCGCCGCACCGTCGCCGACCCCGGCAGCCTCGGGCTCGTCTTCGGCGGCAGCGGCAACGGTGAGCAGATCGCCGCGAACAAGGTGCCCGGCGCCCGCTGCGCTCTGGCGTGGAGCGTCGAGACCGCGAAGCTGGCGCGTGAGCACAACAATGCTCAGCTGATCGGCATCGGCGGCCGCATGCATTCCACCGAGGAAGCACTCGCCATCGTCGATGCCTTCCTCGCGGCCGAGTGGTCCGATGAAGAGCGCCACCAGCGCCGCATCGACATCCTCGCCGAGTACGAAAAGACCGGTGTCGCACCGGCCGTTCCCGCGTACTGACCCGGGCGCGGTCGTCATCAACTGTGCCTGAGGGACATACGCTGCACCGTCTCGCGAAGCTGCATCAGCGGCGCCTCGCGGGCGGTGTGGTGCGGGTGTCGAGCCCGCAGGGGAAGTTCGCGGCCGGGGCCGCGCGGGTCGATGGCCAGCTGCTGGTGCGGGCCGAGGCGTGGGGCAAACACCTACTGCACCACTACGAGTCGGGGCTCGTCGTGCACGTGCATCTCGGACTGTACGGGAAGTTCACCGAGGCGCCGGTGCCGATGGGGGAGCCGGTCGGGCAGGTACGGATGCGGATGTTCGGGAGCGGATCGGGCGAGCAGCCCGGCTTCGGCACCGACCTGCGGGGCCCCACTGCCTGCGAGGTGTACACCGACGCCGAGGTGGCGGCGCTGACCGATCGGCTCGGTCCCGACCCGCTGCGGCGCGGCGCCGACCCGGATCGGGCCTGGCAGCGAATCCACCGCTCGCGCAGGCCGATCGGCGCATTGCTGATGGATCAGCAGGTGCTCGCCGGTGTCGGCAACGTCTACCGGGCGGAACTGCTATTCCGGCACGGCATTTCGCCACAGCGGCCGGGGACTGCGCTGAGCGCCGACGAGTGGGCCGCGATGTGGACCGATCTGGTCGCGCTGATGCGGGTCGGTGTGCGGGTCGGCAAGATGGTCGTCGTCCGGCCCGAACACGACCACGGTGAACCGTCCTACGCGGTCGACCGGCCACGGACCTACGTCTACCGCCGTCCCGGCTCGGCATGCCGTGTCTGCGGCACTCCGATCCGGCATGCCGTGCTGGAGACGCGAAACCTGTTCTGGTGCCCCAGCTGCCAAGCAGGCTGACCCACAGCCGCGGTGCGGATGTAGAAACGCTGTGCGGGTCGTCCTCAGCCTGCGACGGCCGTCTTGATCTCCGGTTCGTCGGATTCGGCGAGTGCGAACCGCTTGCCGCCCGCGGTCTTCGCCGAGTACATCGCGCGATCTGCCCGGCGCAGCAGGTCGGTGAAATCGCAGGGGCTGCCCGGTGCGCAGTAGGCGGTGCCGACGCTGGCCGAGACCGGCACCGGCCCGGCCGTCGACCACACCGGGTCGCGCAGCGCACCGACGATCTGGTGCGCGAGATCGCCGAGGGTGTTGTGATGTGGATTGGTGGCGAGCACGAATTCGTCGCCGCCGTAGCGGCAGATCACGGTGTCCGGCGGACAGATCTCACGCAGCCTGCGCGCGAGCTCGACGAGCACCTCGTCACCGACCGCGTGGCCGAAGCCATCGTTGATCTGCTTGAAGCGGTCCAGGTCGATCAGCAGCAGGCCGACGCCGCGGGTCGGATCGGCCGCCATCAGCCGGACCTGGTCCTGCAGCAGTGTGCGGTTGGCCAGATCGGTCAGCGCATCGTGGGTCGCCTCGTGGCGCAGCCGATGCTGCAACGCGGCAATTTCCTGCACCCGCAGCGACACCGCGGCCGAAATATGTTGTTCCTGCTGCGCGAGTGCGCGCTCCTGTAGAGCCTGGGCATAGCTGTCGATGGCTTGGCTGGCGACCAACGGCCAGCGCGTGGCGACCAACGATCCCGGTGCGCCCGCCGGGAAGCCGAGCAGCCACCTGGTGGCCTGCGCCAGCATCCTGGTCCTTTCGAACGGGGCCTCGACCAGCCGGGCGCCGAGCATCCGCGCCTCTGGCACAGGGAACGGCTCGGACTTGGCCAGTTGCAGCAGTCGTTCGATGATCTCGATCAATACCGGCTCCAGTTGCCTGGGTGCGGCGTGCGAACCCGGCTCGGCGCAGACAGCACGCGCCCAGGCTCGGGCCATGGCGGCTACCGGGGGCTCGATGTCGGTCGCCATCGCACTCACCCGGCACAGCTCGAGTCGGTAGCGCAGTGTGTTGAACCCACACCGGCGCCGGCCTCACCCCGATCGTTCCCACTGCCATGCGGCTGTGTCCACCTTGCCTGGTGCACGCTCACCGCCCCCTTTCCAGATACCCCCGTCCGGCAAAAAGGATCCTAGCAAGCCACCCGGCTTCGAAAAACGCTGTTTTACAACGTGTTCCCGAACCCATACGAATGGCGATCGGATATGTCATCGCCATCGTTGCTCGGACGTTACACACGAATCTCGTTCGCTGGGAAGTCGCGAACCGACACGCCGACGGCGCGCCGGAGCGGGTCCGAAGTAGGGGCGAACCCACCCTACTCGTCGGCCATAGCCGCGACCTACAACCGGTGGTCAACGCGGGGCCGTACCGGCGAGAACGATTGCGGCGCACCGGTCCGCGTGGGGCGATTAGCGTTTCCGAAGCGACGTTCGGTACAGTCGGTACGCACACGGCATCGTGGCGATCCCATTGATGTCGTATGCCTGCGGGTGTAGTTCAATGGTAGAACCTCAGCCTTCCAAGCTGATGGTGCGGGTTCGATTCCCGTCACCCGCTCCACACAGGGTTATTCATCCTCCGCGGCGGCCGATACCGCCGCGAGGGCAACGGGGTGTAGCGCAGCTTGGTAGCGCATCCGCTTTGGGAGCGGAGGGTCGCAGGTTCAAATCCTGTCACCCCGACAACAGTTCGACAGCAATGTTCTCCGGCCTGTCGGCCGTGGCGTTGCCGTGATCGGCCACCCCGCCCGGTTCCGGCAGCGGGTCACTCCACCCCCTCGGTTGTAGCTGTCGGGCGTGCTGAGAAGAAGCGGTGCGGTAGCGGCCGGTGTATTCGGCGTCCCGAGCTATCTGTTACCGACC
Organism: Nocardia sp. CWNU-33; assembly: GCF_046764895.1. NCBI lineage: Bacteria > Bacillati > Actinomycetota > Actinomycetes > Mycobacteriales > Nocardiaceae > Nocardia > Nocardia sp. CWNU-33. Next base: position 83,785 of record NZ_JBKOQN010000009.1, read on the forward strand.
TCGGGTTCGATACGGATGTGGCTCGCAGCTGGTTCCCAGGCTGGTCTTAGAATTCGCGGGTTCGATCCCAGGTGTCGTTGATCGACATCGGATTCACCCACTGGGAGAGGTTTCGAACATGAGGTCCACATCGAGTCGTATCCGGATCGCCGTGGCGGGCGGCGTGTTCGCCGTCGGTGCATCGGCGGTGCTGTTGGTTCCCGGAATCGCCGCGGCAGCGCCGGGCGGGCCGGGCCACCTGCTCGCCGAAACGACGTGCTCCTTCGCTCAGGTGGATGCCGCGCTGCACGCGGCGGCCCCCGAATTCGCTGCCCGCCTCGACGCCAACCCGGAGCGCAAGGCGAAGCTGGAGCAGTTGCTGAATCTGCCGCCCGAGCAGCGCAAGGCCGCCATCCAGCAGCGTCTCGACGATCCCAAGGTCAAGGAGCGCATCGAGGAGCACCGCGGGAAGATCGAGGAACGCCGCAACGACCCGCGCTTCACCGAAATGCGCGACAAGATGCAGACCGTGGCCGCCACCTGCCACAACTACTGAGCGCGAACACCCGCCGTCGCCTGCCGCAACACAGCACGCGCCGGCGGGTGTCTGTGTTTGGATTATTCGCATGTCCTATAAGGCCGACCCACGCGTCGACGCTTATATCGACGCGCTACCCGAGTGGCAGCAGCGGATCTGTCTCGAGGTTCGCGAACTGGTGCACGAGGCGGACCCGGAGGTCGTCGAGACGGTCAAGCGGACCGTCCAGCCGTACTTCGTGCTGGATGGCAATATCTGCGCGCTGCTCGCGGCGAGACTGCACGTCAATGTGTTCCTCTACGACGGCGCCATCGTGCCGGACCCCGAGGGCATCATCACCGCAGGTCACGACAACAAGACCGCGCGCACGGTGGCGATCCGCGAGGGGGAAACCCTCAATGCTCCGGCGCTGTTGACCATGGTCCGCCAGATCATCGCCAACAACCGCGCCGGTGGGTGGCGAAAGCTGAAGGCGCAGGAGTTGGGTCAGTAGCCGATCGTGAAGCGTCGCTGCACGAATCGTGGCAGCTCGGCCTCATCGAGCAGCGCGATGGCGGCGTCCTCGATCGAAATGCGGCTGTGACCGTCGGCATCGAGCACCGGCTGATCGCCGCCGACGCGGTAGCGGCCGGTGCGTTCGCCCGGTGCGATCAGTTCGGCGGGGCTGAAGTAGGTCCACCACCGGTTCGAACTACGCAGCACGGTCAGTGCGTCACGGTGGCCGCGCACCGCCGCCGCGTACTCCCGGGGCAGGCCGACGCTGTCGAGGGTGTCGGTGAGGCGCTGGTCGTCGTCGGCGGTGACCCGGCCCGGCGCGAATTCCAGGCTGCCCGCGCCGCCCACGACGATCAGGCGGGTGCGTGGATGGCTGCCGAGCGCCTGGACCAGCGAGCGCGCCGCGGTCGCGTAAACGGTCGGGTCGGCGATCGATGTCGCCACCGTGCCCGCGAAATCCGTTGCGGCGTTGCCTGGCTGATAGCAGCTGATCAGCACGTCCATCCCGGGCAGGGCGGCCGCGACGGCGGCGCTGTCGAACACGTCGAGGCTGCGCCAGGCGACGTTCGGCTGATCGGCTGCCTGTCCACTCGCATCTCTGCTGAACGCGGTGACGTGATGGCCGCGGGCTACGGCTTCGGCGTGCACCCGCCTGCCGATAGTGCCGGTCGCGCCGATGATTCCGATGAACATGGTTCTCCTCGAGCTGTTTGGTACGGCGTGTAAAAACTATACGCCGTGAAATTTCTATGCAACGTATAGTTTCTGCACGCCGCTGTAAAGTGGCTCCGTGGCCACTGCGGCGCCGAGTAGGCGGGAACTGCGACGTTCCGAGACGACAACCGAGATCAAGCAGGTTGCCCTGCGCCTGATGGCCGACGGCGGACCCGGCGCGATCACGCTGCGGGCGATCGCCCGCGAGATGGGCATGACCGCCAACGCGGTCTACAGCTACTTCGCCACCCGCGATGACCTGGTCACCGCGCTCATCAACGACGTGTACAGCGAACTCGCCGACACCGTAGAAGCGGCGCGAGACGCCTGCCCGCCGGCCGACCCGGCAGGCCGAATCCTGGCCTGGGCCTGCGCCTTCCGCGAATGGGCTTTGGCCAATTCCGAGGGTTTCCGCCTCATCTACGGCGATCCGGTGCCCGGCTATCAGCCACCGGCGGGCGGTGCGGCCCCCGAGGCCGAGCATCGGGTGTGCGCGGGTCTCACCGGCCTGGCGGCAGGCGCTTGGCCGCATGCTGAAAAGCTGTACGCGGACAGCGGCTTCGAGTGGTCGGACTTCGACGACGAACTCGTCGGCGAGGTCGCGCAGGACTTCCCGGGATTGCCCCCGGCCGCCATCGCGATCGCGCTACGCATCTGGGGCCACCTGCACGGCCTGGTTTCCTTGGAGATCCTCGGCCACCTGCGCTCACAAACAAACGCCCCGGACAAGCTCTACCGCAACGAAATCGGCCACCTTGTGCGCTCTCTCGGCCTCACGCTGCCGAAACAGCCGACCTGACCGGCCGTCGACCGCAGGAGGGGGCCTCCGCAGCAGACCGTGTATCCACGCCGAGCAGCGTCCTGTCGTTGCCGACGGTCGGACCGGTCAGCTCGCCGCCGCGGTGGTGTCGAGGTGACCGGAGGCGCTCGGTGTCTGCCGAGCGGGCGGCGGGCTCGGACCGGTCAGCTCGCCGCCGCGGTGGTGCCGAAGCGACCGGAGGCGCTGTCGGTGTCTGCCGAGCGGGCGGCGCGCTCGGACATGGCGGCGAGCATGGGCAGGCGGGCGTCGCCGAGTGACATGGCGTGGTTGCCGAGGTGGTTGGTGACGAAGCCGATCGATAGGCCGAGTCGAGGTACGGCGATGCCGCCGGAGCCGCCGATGCCGAAGTGGCCCAACGCATGCCTGGTGAGTTTGGCGCCGACGATGGCGCGGTGGTAGCCGAGGGCGAAATGGGGTGCGGCGCCGAGGACGTAGTCGTAGCGGCCGTTCGGCGGCATCTCGGCGATGCGGCGGGTGGTCTCGGGCCGCAGCAGGCGGCGGTGGCCGACCATGCCGTCGTTGGCGTGCAAGCAGCGTGCTGACACAAACTGCAACGGGTGTCACTTACGGGCGGCAATGGTCGCTTGCTCAACCGCGGTCGAGACCGCTGCCGCCCGGTGGCACGATGCCGCGCGCCCCGGCACGGAGTAATCACGCGTTTGCTGTCCTCACCAGTGGGGCTTTCCCGCAGTCCTCGTCGCTGCAGCGGATGTAGCATCGGCCGAGGGCGTGCCGATAGTCGCGTCGAGCAGCCGGCCGACAGGCGGTGGGCACCTGATTTTGTTGGAAGATTGGGACATGACCAAGGGTTACGACGAGAGGCCGGCGACGCTGGCACCGATTTTCTTCGCCAGTTTTGCGTTCTGGCTCGGTCGCAGCGTCCGAGATGCTGTGCAGCCGTCCACGGGCGGTCAACAGAATATCGAGGTGCCTGCCAAGGACTTCCAGCTCGAGGAGGTCTTCGACAAGCAGACCCCGGTCGTCTTCCGTGGTGTCGCCAAGACCTGGTCGGTCTTCGAGGACTACCAGCCCCAGGAGCTGCGCAGCAAGTACGGCAGTGAGAAGGTGGCCGCGCTGACCAGCACGACCAACGTGTTCACTCAGGAAACCTCGCCGGTCGAGGTGCTCGAGTACCGCGAGGTCATGGACTCCGTCTTCGACCAGCCGAAGCCGGGCAAGAACTACTACTCGCGCTCCGCGGCGGATCCGCGTCCCCTGGCCGATCAGCTGCCCGCGCGCGTCGGCACCCGCGCGCAGAGCACGGCGGCCAGCAGCGTGTGGATCGGGCAGCAGGGCAACCTGACTCCGCTGCACAACGATCCGTGGCACGGCCTGCTGATCCAGTTGCACGGCCGCAAGCGGGTCCGGTTGTTCCCACCGAACGAATACCGCAATGTGTACGGCAAGGTGCCGTTCAAAGCCTCGGATCCCTACACCGGGCTGCCCGACGAGTTCGAGCCGGATCGCAACAGCTTCGAGAAGCTGCGGCACGCGTCGTACTACGACGTGGTTCTGGAGACCGGTGACATTCTCTACATCCCGATGTTCTGGTGGCACCAGGTCGAATCCGTCGACCCGGCGATCTCGTATGTCGCCCGCTATAACCCGAACTACTTCGAATTCATGAAGGCGGCCTTCTTCCCGATGGCCATGCGCGGCCTCCTGCGCATCGTCGACAGTGTCAAGGGCGTGTTCCGCAAGAAGAAGTGATGTCCCCCGCTGCGGCGACCAGCGACTGATTCCGGTCGCTACCCGGCTTCACCGGGTAGCGACCGGCTTGTTTTCGGCGGTCAGAGCCGAGGATCGACCGGCTCGGTTTCGAGGGCGAGGACCGCGAAGACGGCTTCGTGGACACGCCACAGCGGTTCGCCCGCGACGAAACGATCCAGCGCCTCCAAGCCGAGTGCATACTCGCGCAGCGCCATCGACCGCTTGCGGCCGAGGCCTCGAGTGCGTATGTGTCGAAGGTTGTCCTCGCGCAAGTACTCCGGGCCGTAGATGATCCGAAGGTACTCGGGTCCACGGCATTTCACGCCCGGCTGGACCAGCCGGTCCGCCGCGGTGCGCACCAGCGCCTCGACCGGCTTGACGACCATGCCCTCACCGCCCGCAGCGGTCAGCTCCGACCACCACGCAATGGCCGCCGCTTCGCAGTCGGGCTGTGCGAGGTCGACGATCATCCGTGCGGTCGCGGCGAACAGATCGCTATCCGCCGCGACCAGTCGGTCGACCCGCTCCAGGTGCCAATCATGGTCGCGCACCGCGTAGTTGACGCCGTCGGCGGCCAGGACCTGGAACGGGGCGAGCCGGAGTCCGGCCAGCCCGTCGACCGGCCAGCAGTACCGGCCGTAGGCGGTGGTGAATGCGTCCGTGTCCGACTTGCGGGCGCTAGTGCGATCCGCGAGGTCGGCAATGTCGAGGCCACGGCCTGCCGCTGCGGCCAGCAATTCGGTGGCCGCGCCGAGCGAGGCCCGTGCCGCCGCGCCTACCGCCGCATATTGGTTGCGCAGCAGGCCGACCGCCTTGGCCGACCACGGCATCAACTCGGTGTCCAGCAGGAGCCATTGACTGTTGAGCTTGCACGGCACGGCGGGCAGTTCGATGCGTAACGGCAGCGCGGTGCGAACCAGTTCGGGGCGCTGGTCGCAGCGCCCGTGCAATGCGGTGCGGAACACCGCGCCGAGCGCGACCGACAGCAGCGACGACGCGGCGTACGGCCGATCGTTGACGTACTGTCCGAGGCTGAAATCCGGTGTGCTGCGCGAGCGTCCGCGCACCATCCGGATCGGGTCGACCTCGAGCACCAGTGCCGCCGTGCGGCGTCGGCCTGTGGGTACAGCACATGCGCAACGCCATAGGACTGCTCGAACGCCTGCACCCTGTCGGGGTTCTTGTGCAGCAAGAAGCCCAGGTCGGTCGCCGGCCACGCGGCGTCCTCCGGTGCTGTGCAGGTGATCGTCAAGAGCATCCTGCGATCGTGGCCCAACCGGGCAGGCGCCGCGAGGAAGTTTCGCGGTCCCGGCGGCCGTATTCTGTGTCAGAGGCTGAGCTTCGGCCAGGTCCAGTCGGCGACAGCAGGGATGTCCTCGCCGTGTTCGCGGGTCCATGCACGCGCATTCCAGCGGGCGTCGACCATCTCCTGACGCAGGCCCGCTGCCTTGTCCCGCAGTGTCGGCACCCGATCGACGACATCCATCACCAGGTGGTACCGATCGAGGTCGTTGAGCATGACCATATCGAAAGGAGTTGTCGTGGTGCCTTTTTCCTTGTATCCACGCACGTGCATTTCGTCATGGTTCGCGCGACGGTAGGTGAGGCGGTGGATCAGCCAGGGATAGCCGTGGAAGGCGAAGATCACCGGACGGTCGCGAGTGAACAGGGTGTCGAATTCGCTATCGGGCAGGCCGTGTGGATGTGCGTCGGGCGGCTGCAGCCGCATCAGGTCGACCACATTCACCACCCGGATGCGCAGCTCGGGCAGCCGCTCGCGCAGGATGGCCGCGGCAGCAAGGGTTTCCAAGGTCGGCACGTCGCCTGCGCAGGCGAGCACGACATCCGGTGTGGTGCCGGGATCGTCGTTGTGCCCGGCCCAGTCCCAGATGCCTGCGCCGCGGGCGCAGTGCACGGCGGCATCGGGCACCGAAAGCCAGTCCGCCTGTGGCTGTTTGCCCGCCACCACCACATTGACGTAGTGCCGCGAGCGTAGACAGTGGTCGAAGGTAGACAGCAGCGTATTCGCGTCCGGTGGCAGATACACGCGCACGATCGATGGCTTCTTGTTCAGCACCACGTCGAGGAATCCGGGGTCCTGATGAGTGAATCCGTTGTGGTCCTGACGCCAAACATGCGACGACAAAAGGTAATTGAGGCTGGCGATGGGACGTCGCCACGGAACTTCCGCACTGGCGTCGAGCCATTTGGCGTGCTGGTTGAACATTGCGTCGACGATATGGATGAACGCCTCGTAGCAGGTGAAAACTCCGTGCCTGCCGGTGAGCAGATAGCCCTCGAGTAGGCCCTGACACATGTGCTCGGACAGCACCTCGATCACCCGGCCGAACCGGTCGAGGTCGACGTCGAATTCGCCCACCTCCGCCTGCCAATTGCGCCCGGTGACCTCCAGGATGTCCTGCAGCCGATTGCTGGCCAGTTCGTCGGGCGCGAAGGTGAGGAAGTTGTCTGTATTGCCCACGGTGACGTCGCGCAACCAGCCGCCGAGCACTCGGGTCGCTTCGTGACTGCTCGCGCCGGGTGACCCGACCTCGACGCCGTAGTCGCGCCAGTCCGGGAGCCGAAGATCGCGAACGAGCGTGCTGCCGTTGGCAATTGGATTGGCGCTCATCCGTCGATCGCCGCGCGGCACCAGCTCGCCGAGCACCGCCACCGGTCGGCCCGCTTCGTCGAACAACTCTGCCGGTCGATAGGAGCGCAGCCACTGTTCGAGCACCGCTCGGTGCCGGTCGTCGGTACGCGCGGCGGGCAACGGCACCTGATGTGCGCGAAACGTGCCCTCGACCTGATTGCCGTCGACCACCGGTGGGCAGGTCCAGCCCTTCGGTGTGCGCAGCACGATCATCGGCCAGATCGGGCGCACCCCGTCGGCACCCGCGCGCGCGGCATGCTGGATCTGCCGGATACGGTCCAAGCAGTCGTCCATGGCGGCGGCCATCGCCTGATGCACGGCCGCTGGATCGTCCCCCGAGACGACGATCGGTTCGTAGCCGTACCCACGCAGCAGCATCAGCAGCTCGGATTCCGGAATGCGTGCCAGGACCGTCGGATTGGCGATCTTGTACTGGTTCAGCGCGAGGATCGGCAGCACCGCGCCGTCGCGGCCCGGGTTGAGGAACTTATCGGCGTGCCAGCTGGTGGCCAGCGGACCCGTCTCCGCCTCGCCGTCGCCCACCACGCAGAAAACGGTGAGATCCGGATTGTCGAGCGCCGCGCCGAAGGCATGCAGCAGCGAATAGCCGAGTTCGCCGCCCTCGTGAAAGGAGCCAGGCGTTTCGGGCGCGCAGTGACTCGGCACGCCGCCGGGAAAGGAAAACTGCGCGAACAGCGCACCCATCCCCGAACCGTCCTGTGGCACATGGCTGTAGAGCTCGGAATACGTGCCCTCCAGCCAGGCACACGCATTCGGGCCCGGCCCGCCGTGCCCGGGCCCCGCGACGAACACCGCGTTCAGATCGCGCTGCTGGATGGCCCTATTGGCGTGTGCCCAGACCAGATTCAAGCCGGGCACGGTGCCGAAATGTCCGAGCAGCCGCGGTTTGACGTGCTCGGCCCGCAACGGTTCCCGCAGCAGCGGATTGCTCATCAGATAAATCTGGCCGACCGCGAGATAGTTCGCCGCCCGCCACCACGCGTCGATCGACTCCAGTTCGCCGCGGTCGAGCGGACCGGGCACTTGCGCCAGCCGATAGGGCCGCGGCGCGATCGTCGCACCGCCACTGCTGTCGACATTGTCGGCCGAGGTATCGCCCCCGGCATTGGCCATCTGCGTCATACGCCGACTCTCCTCACGCTCGGGGCATCGGGAGCGGTACCGGAGCAACCGCTGTCGCCGGGTCCTGCAGGGTTGTCGAAGAACGATCGACAACACCGGATGGAGAATTCCTCGTCAGGCTACCGGCAGCCGGACGGCAAGTCAGGGGTTTGTGCACGGCATCGGCTCCGGTGCCCGCCGGAGCCGCCCAAACTGCGGGCTTTGTCCTTGCGTGACTATCGAGCGTTCGACCCGCCGTGTGGTCAGGGCGGCACGATGCCGGTGGCCGCGCGTGGATTAGGGTGCGCCGCATGCAAATACTCGGCAGGATCATCGGCCTCGGCGCCATCGCCGCGGCTGCGTTCGCACTGACCGCGTGTGGGTCGGGGGACGACAACAACTCGGCGTCCGCGACGACCACCGCGGCGGCGAAGACGGCCTCGTCCGTGGCGGGCGCGCCGCAGAGCAAGGGGCGCGAATGCACCGCCGACGACATCAAGGTCGACGGTGGGTTCGGCGCCAATCCGAAGATCACCATCCCCGACGATTGCGACCCGCCCAAGCAGCTGATCGTCAAGGACCTGGTCGAGGGCAGCGGACCGGGCGCGGTCGCGGGCCAGCAACTCACCATGAACTATTCGCTGGTCACCTGGTCGGACAAGAAGAAGCTCGACAGTTCCTTCGACCGGGGCAAGCCGTTCCAGCTGCCCCTCGGCGCCGGGCAGGTCATTCCCGGCTGGGACCAGGGCTTGGTCGGTGTCCAGCAGGGTACGCGGCGGCTGCTGATCATCCCGCCGGACCTCGGATACGGCGCGGGTGGCAACGGCATCAAGCCGAACGAGACTCTCGTTTTCGTCACCGACGCGGTCACCGTTCCCAAGAGCTGATCTTTCGCCTGCGACTCGCAAGCAGCCGCTGGGACGGTCTAGGACGGTGCTGCCCGCAACCCGCCGCGACCGGTCAACTAACCTTGTCGGGATGCGTGCGCGTGGGCGCGCTGCGTCCATGTCCATGAGAGCAAGGCGCCCATGTCGATGAGAAGCAAGTCGACCAGAACCACCAACGAACAAGGAGCATGTCCGTGAAGAGCACCGTCGAGCAGCTGAGCCCGACCCGGGTCCGGATCAACGTCGAGGTGCCCTTCGAGGAACTGAAGCCCGACTTCGACAAGGCGTACAAGGCACTGGCGAACCAGGTCCGTATCCCCGGCTTCCGCCCGGGCAAGGCTCCGGCCAAGCTGATCGAGGCCCGTGTCGGCCGTGGCGCGATCCTGGAGCAGGTCGTCAACGATGTGCTGCCCGCGCGCTACAGCGAGGCCGTCACCACCTCCGAGGTGAAGGTCATCGGTCAGCCCGAGATCGAGATCACCAAGATCGAGGACGGCCTGGAGCTCGCGTTCACCGCCGAGGTCGACGTGCGTCCCGAGATCACCCTGCCCGCCTACGACGGCATCGAGGTGTCGGTCGACGCGTTCAGCATCGGTGACGAGGACATCGAGGAGCAGCTGCAGTCGCTGCGCCAGCGCTTCGGCACCCTGACCGGTGTCGAGCGTCCGGTCGAGGACGGCGACTTCGTGTCCATCGACCTGTCGGCCACCGTCGATGGTGCGGATGTGCCGGAAGCCGCCACCACCGGCCTGTCCCACGAGGTCGGTTCCGGCCAGCTGATCGAGGGTCTCGACGAGGCGCTGACCGGCTTGTCGGCCGGCGAGTCCGCCGAGTTCACCTCCACGCTGGTCGCCGGCGAGCACGCGGGCAAGGAAGCGGTCATCACCGTCACCGTCGGTTCGGTCAAGGAGCGCGAGCTGCCCGAGGCCGACGACGACTTCGCTCAGCTGGCCAGTGAATTCGACACCCTCGAAGAGCTGAAGGCCGACCTGCGCACCCGCGTCGAGCGGGTCAAGAAGGTCGAGCAGGCAGGCGAGATCCGCGACAAGGTGCTCGAGGCGCTGCTGGAGCAGGTCGAGGTGCCGCTGCCGGAGGCCGTCGTCAAGGCCGAGATCGACGCCGTGCTGCACGACGCCGTGCACGGCTTCGACCACGACGAGGACGCCTTCGCTGCCGCGCTCGAGGCGCAGGGCAGCACCCGTGAAGAGTTCGACAACGACACCAAGGAGTCCGCCGAGAAGTCGGTGAAGACCCAGCTGCTGCTGGACGCCATCGCCGAGGCGGAGAACACCCAGGTCGGCCAGGAGGAGCTCACCGAGCGGATCCTGTTCCAGGCGCAGCGTTACGGCCTGTCGCCGGAACAGTTCATCCAGCAGGTGCAGCAGGCGGGCCAGCTCGGTGCGGTGTTCGCCGATGTGCGCCGCGGCAAGGCGCTCGCCGGTGTCGTCGGCCAGGTGAAGGTCACCGACTCCGAGGGCAACTCGGTGGACACCGCCGAAATGTTCGGCGCCCCTGAGGGTTCCGCGGCCGAGGCCGACGCCGAAGAAACCGCCGCCGCGAGCGCCGAATAATTCCATGGAATGCCAGCGTGGTCGACGGCCGAGTGGTTGTGTGATTGTGCTGTGAGCGAATAAGGGCGGTGCCGGGAGTTCGGTGCCGCCCTGTTTCGTTAATGTTTGTGACAGCGAACGGTGATGGCTCTGTAGCAATCAGCGCTGTGTAGGTTTCAGTGACAAGCCGGTGAGAAGAGAAGGCAGGTATCCGTGACAATCAACCAGGCAGGGGTCATGACAGCCGCTACTGCTGGTCTCAACCTCAGTGATTCGGTGTACGAGCGCCTGCTGCGTGAGCGCATCATCTTCCTCGGCACTCAGGTCGACGACGACATCGCGAACAAGCTGTGCGCCCAGATCCTGCTGCTCTCGGCGGAGGATCCGGTCAAGGACATTTCGCTCTACATCAACTCGCCCGGCGGTTCGGTGACCGCGGGTATGGCCATCTACGACACGATGCAGTTCGCCGAGTGCGACATCGCCACCTACGGCATGGGTCTGGCGGCCTCGATGGGGCAGTTCCTGCTCACCGCGGGCACCAAGGGCAAGCGCTACGCGCTGCCGCACGCGCGCATCATGATGCACCAGCCTTCGGCAGGCATCGGTGGTTCCGCGGCCGACATCGCGATCATGGCCGAGCAGTTCGCGCACACCAAGCGTGAGCTGAACGAGTTGCAGGCGCAGCACACCGGCAAGTCGGTCGAGCAGGTCACCATCGACGCCGATCGCGACCGGTGGTTCACCGCGACGCAGGCGCTCGAGTACGGCTTCATCGACCACGTGATCAGCCACGCGAATCAGGCGGGGAACGGCGCGAAGTAGCCGACCATTTCGAGCGACCTGCAACCAGTCGCAACGGCTGAGAACCGCTCACCCACTCAGACTTTGGAGACGAAGATGGCCAACCTGATCGACCCACGCGCCGGCCTCGGCGGTATCGCACCGCAGAGCCCGCAGGCGCGCTACATCCTGCCGTCGTTCATCGAGCACTCGAGCTTCGGTGTCAAGGAGTCCAACCCGTACAACAAGCTGTTCGAGGAGCGCATCATCTTCCTCGGCGTGCAGGTGGACGACGCCTCGGCCAACGACATCATGGCGCAGCTGCTGGTGCTGGAATCGCTCGATCCCGACCGCGACATCACCATGTACATCAACTCGCCCGGTGGCTCGTTCACGTCGCTGATGGCCATCTACGACACCATGCAGTACGTGCGTGCCGACGTCGCGACGGTCTGCCTCGGTCAGGCGGCCTCCGCGGCCGCCGTGCTGCTCGCCGCGGGCACCCCCGGCAAGCGTGCCTGCCTGCCCAACGCCCGTGTGCTGATCCACCAGCCGTCGCTGGAGGGTGGCATCCAGGGGCAGGTTTCGGACCTGGAGATCCAGGCCGCCGAGATCGAGCGCATGCGTCGCCTGATGGAGACGACGCTGGCCTACCACACCGGCAAGGACGCGGACACCATCCGCAAGGACACTGACCGCGACAAGATCCTGACGGCCGCGGAGGCCAAGGACTACGGGATCATCGACACGGTGTTCGACTACCGCAAGCTCAGCGCACAGAAGTAATCTCCGCGCGCGATCAGGTGTCAGGCAGCGATTCTGGGTACGCCTGGGATGCGGGTTGCGCCGGTCGCTCGTATGTTGCTGTTAGTCAGGTAAATCCGGCCGGGACAGGTGCCGCTCGGCATCCGTTCCGGCCGGATTGCTTCGATGGAACCGACCGACCGGAAGGGTGTCCGGCGGGATAGGCCACGAGGCAGGCGGCCGGACCTGGTTTCGGCCGCAGCTCGGGGAGAACGTGTTCTAGTGCCGTGAGAACTCGCGCAACCCCGGCGAGAAACATGCTCGAGTTGTCGACCTCCGTCGCGCACACCGGGTACGGTCAACCTAGGGGCCTTTGCTCCCGGTTGACGGCAGTGCTCGACCCGCCGGAACGCTCGAGGTGTTCGTGATTACACCCGAGGGTGGCGGATTGCTGGCAACCTGGACGGACGGTTGCACGCGGACAAGGAAGTAGGGACCCACGAGATGGCGCGCATCGGAGACGGCGGCGATCTGCTCAAGTGCTCGTTCTGCGGAAAGAGCCAGAAGCAGGTCAAGAAGCTCATTGCGGGACCAGGGGTGTACATCTGCGACGAGTGCATCGATCTATGCAACGAGATCATCGAGGAAGAGCTGGCCGAGTCCAGCGAGGTCAAACTCGATGAGCTGCCCAAACCTGCCGAGATCCGGGACTTCCTGGAGAACTACGTGATCGGGCAGGACACGGCCAAGCGCACGCTCGCGGTGGCTGTCTACAACCACTACAAGCGCATCCAGGCCGGCGACAAGGGTCGCGACAGCCGTGGCGAGACGGTCGAGCTCGCCAAGTCGAACATCCTGATGCTCGGGCCGACCGGTTGCGGCAAGACCTACCTCGCGCAGACCCTGGCCAAGATGCTCAATGTGCCCTTCGCGATCGCCGATGCCACCGCACTGACCGAAGCCGGGTATGTCGGCGAGGACGTCGAGAACATCCTGCTGAAGCTGATCCAGGCCGCCGACTACGACGTGAAGCGGGCCGAGACCGGCATCATCTACATCGACGAGGTGGACAAGATCGCTCGCAAGAGCGAGAACCCTTCGATCACCCGCGATGTCTCCGGCGAGGGCGTGCAGCAGGCGCTGCTGAAGATCCTGGAGGGCACCCAGGCCAGCGTGCCGCCGCAGGGTGGACGCAAGCACCCGCACCAGGAATTCATCCAGATCGACACCACCAACGTGCTGTTCATCGTGGCGGGTGCGTTCGCCGGGCTGGAGAAGATCGTCTCCGACCGCACCGGACACCGCGGCATCGGCTTCGGCGCAGAGGTGCGCTCCAAGGCGGAGGTCGACACCTCGGATCACTTCGCCGAGGTGATGCCGGAGGACCTGATCAAGTTCGGTCTGATCCCCGAGTTCATCGGCCGTCTTCCGGTCGTCGCCTCGGTGACCAATCTCGACAAGGAATCCCTGGTCAAGATCCTCTCCGAACCGAAGAACGCGCTGGTCAAGCAGTACATCCGACTGTTCGAGATGGACGGCGTCGACCTCGAGTTCACCACGGACGCGCTGGAGGCGATCGCCGATCAGGCCATCCTGCGTGGCACCGGCGCACGCGGTCTGCGCGCCATCATGGAAGAGGTCCTGCTGCCGGTGATGTACGACATCCCCAGCCGCGATGATGTCGCCAAGGTGGTCGTCGACGCCGACACGGTCAACGACAACGTGCTGCCCACCATCGTGCCGCGCAAGGCGCAGCGCACCGAGCGGCGCGAGAAGTCGGCGTAGTCGCTTAACGGCAGGGGGATTCGGGGTGCAACCGCAGCCACTGCTGCATCCGGCGGGGCCGGGTCAGCTGCTGGATGTGCGCGGCGTGCTCAGTGGCACCGTCGACATGCGGACCTATCAACACACACATCTCGTGGTCTTCTCGCGCACTGAGGGCGGCATGCTCCGGGACCCGGGCCCGGATCAGCAGGGCCTGCTGGCGAGGCTGACAACGTGTGTCGAATGGCTCGACGAACACTTCGGGTTCGAGCTGGTGAGCGTTTTCACCAACCCGCTCGGGATGCAGTACATCTACTACGCCATGCTGCGTCGTCGTAGTCGAGGCCAGCGGTAGTAGAGGCGACGTGTCCTCGCCCATTGTGGACATCAGGTCATATCAGAGGTGTACAGACCTGTCTGTTGGGGTAATCCTTATCCAGGGTTGAGCAACCAGCCCAGTCCTGGAGCTGAGGCATCCGGGCGAAATTCAACGCCGGCAGTGTTTCGAGCATGCCGCGCGCGACCGGACCGAGGTCCATATGTCGACTGTTGTTGCTACTTCCAGCCAATCCGCCACTCACTTCGCGCAGCCGTGGCCGTCCGGTCGCGATCCGTCCGACCGCCTGCAGGTCACCCTCATGACACCCGCGGATTCGGTCACGCTGTGTGCCCTCGTTGGCGAGGTGGACTACTACAGCGCCGATGTCTTCCGGAGCAGTCTGATCGGATCCCTCGGGACCGCCGGGTCTGTGGTGGTGGTCGATCTGTCCAGGGTGACGTTCTTCGGCAGCGCAGGTCTGCGGGTATTGATCGAGGCCGAGGCAGTGGTGGGGCCTGCGGGAGGCAAGCTCGTGCTGATCACCGGCCGACGCTGTGTCGATCGATTGCTCGCCGCCGCCGGCGATGTGGGGGTTTTCCAGACAGTGACCAGCCTGGCCGAAGTGATAGCCGACGCCGCATAGCGGCTTTCCCGTGCCGCCCGTCGACATTGTTCGACGGGCGGCACGGTCGTTTCGCGGGGGTCAGTCCTGGGTCCAGGGAACTCGGCAGGAATCGGTGCTGAATCCCTGTGTCGTGATTCCGAGCGCGGAGTTGAAGCGTGAACGCATGTTCTCCAGGCCGATCTGGTAGGTCAGTTCGATGACACCCGCACGGCCGAAACGCTTTTCGAGGTCGGCGACCTGATCGTCGGTGACGGTGGTCGGCGTCGCGGTGAGGGCGTCGGCGTAGGCGATCGCGGCGCGTTCGTCGGCGCTGTAGAGCGGTGAGGTTTCGTACTCCGCGATGTGCTCGAGGCGGTCGACATCGAGGTTGCCATGCCGCATGAGCATGGCGCCGAAGTCGATGCACCATGAGCAGCCGACGATCCAGGCCACGCGGTATACGGCGATCTCGCGGATGGCGGCAGGCAATTTTGTGCATGCTCGTTCCATCAGCACTTCGTGAATACCGCTGGCGGCCAGCAGCTTTCCGTGGTTGGCCGTAACCGCGAACGGTTCGGGCACCGCGCCGAAGCGTCGCTCGGCAATGCGGTACAACAGTTTGGTGAGTGGCCCCGCCTGCTCGGGGGTGACGGCGGGGATACGGGTTGTTTCCATCACGGTTCTCCTTCGATCCAACGTTGTCCTGCTACTCGGACGAGGAGGGATCATGGAATGTGACGGGCAGCCGGGTGTGATCCACCGCACGCATTGCCCCGTCGGGCTACACCGCTTCGGTGTGCATATCGTCAGGGCTCCAGTATGCGCGCATGCTGATGATCTTGCCGTCGTCGTCGAACTCCATCACGTCGATGGGGGTCAGCGTGAAGCGCTGGTCGCCGAACTTGGTGATGATGCTGAACATGAAGGCAGCGTGATTGCCTCCGATGCGGATGGTCTCCGGCTTCAGTTCGGTTTCCCGATCGAGGTTGGCGATCACGTCATAGAACTCACGGATGGCAGCGTGGCCCTGTTTGACCTCGGAGCCGATGGGATCCTCGACGGTCGCGTCGGTGGCGTAGAGGTTGACGATCTCCTCGGTCGGGCCCGAGCCGACCAGCTCGACGTACTGCTCGACCACATCGCGGATCTGCTGTGCCATGGAAACTCCTGCCGAATTGGAACATGTTCTAATTCGGAGCGTAGCAGTGTCCATGATGCCGGAGTCGATGATTGCACTCTCGATACCTACCGGATCGGCCGCCGCGCGGATGCGCGCGCGCCGACGGCCCCGGAACTCCCTGTGCGTAGCACCTTCGGGGACACGGTGACGATCGGCCGGCTGCTGCCGTTCGATCGCGCCCGGGGTCGGGGATCGCCGTTGATCCGCCTGGCTCGCCATTGAACCTTCGTCCCATTCGGGTGCTGTCGTTGATGGTGTCGTACGCGGGGCCTTCGATGTTACGCCCGTCACTTATTCAAGCGATCCGTACCTCGGGGCACCCGCATTGCGGTGGGTCGCGATGACAACGCCCGAAGCGGTGGTGCGGGAATCGGTGAGGTCGAATCCGGTGGGCTGCACATCCTCGGTGAACAGCCGCTTGCCGGTGCCGAGCAGCACCGGGAAGGTGAGCAGGTGCATGGTGTCGATCAGGCCCGCGGCCCGCAGACCCTGCGCCGGATTGCCGCTCCCGTGCACCTGCCGTTCGCGACCGGGCTTTCCTCGAGTGCGGTCACCTCCTTGACCAGGTCGCCGCGCAGCACCTCGGCGGGGCCCCATCCCGCGCTGTCCAGGTGCTCACTACGTACTTGGGAAGCGAATTCAGTGTGGTGGCAATGGGATCCGTCGGGTCGGTGACCTTGGGCCAGTGGCCCGCCAAGATCTCGTAGGTGCGCCGACCGAGCAGGAAGGCGTCAACCTGTTGGAACACCTCGGTCATGGAAGCGCCGAAGTCCTCGTCGCCGTAGGGCGCCGACCAGCCGCCGTGGGTGAACCCGCCGCTCGGGTCCTCCTGTGGTTCGCCAGGCGCTTGATAGACGCCATCAAGGGTGATGAACTGGGTGAATGACAACTCCATGGCGGGGGTTTCTTTCGCCCTTGCCGCCCGCCGTGCGCGGGCCTCTTACCTGATTCGACGGCGCGGGCTCGGGAAACTCATCGCTATTTCCGCCGGTCGCGCCCCGGTGTGTCGGACTTGCGCTGTCGGCGACGTGCTGTTGAATCGGTCCGGTCAACCAGATGTTCGAGTGACGAGT
Organism: Nocardia sp. CWNU-33; assembly: GCF_046764895.1. Classification (NCBI taxonomy): domain Bacteria; kingdom Bacillati; phylum Actinomycetota; class Actinomycetes; order Mycobacteriales; family Nocardiaceae; genus Nocardia; species Nocardia sp. CWNU-33. The sequence continues at coordinate 100,720 of NZ_JBKOQN010000009.1, forward strand.
GAAAGCGGAGGAGACATGGCACTGCCTACCATGACCGCGGAGCAGCGCACTGAGGCGCTGGCCAAGGCGGCTGCGGTCCGCAAGGCGCGCTCCGAACTGATCGGCAAAGTGAAGGCTGGCAAGGTTTCGGTTGCCGATTTGCTGAAGAAGGCCGATAGCGACGAGCTGGTCAAGAAGACCAAGGTCGCGGCCGTGATCAAGGCCCTGCCCGGCGTCGGCCCGGTGAAGGCCGCCAAGCTGCTGGACCAGGCCGAGATTCCCGAGGACCGCCGCATCGGTGGACTCGGCGCTCGCCAGCGTGCCGCACTGCTCGAGGCACTGGACGCCTGATCGCGTCTCAACTGTCGAGGTAACCATGATCGAGGAACGAACGCTCACGTCGGTGGCGTGGTTGTGCGTCGAGTACGGCCGCTTGCTTGCGGTCCGCACCAGAGGACGCGACGCCTTTTACCTACCGGGCGGCAAGCCCGAGCCGGGTGAAACCCTGGCGGGAGCGCTCGTTCGTGAAGTTCGAGAAGAAGTCGGCGTCGAGTTGGAGGCGCATCGGATCGAGCCCGTGGTGACCATCACCGCTCCTGCCCACGGGCGTCCCGGCACTCTCGTCGAAATGCACTGCTTCACCGCGCCGGGCCACGGCAACCCAGCACCAGCCGCGGAGATCGCGGAAATGACGTGGCTCGGTCCGGCGGACCATCATTTATGCGCCCCGGCCGTCGGCAAGGCCCTGGACCACCTCACCTCCATCGATGCTTGGGGCTCGCCGTAAGTCGTTCGGCTACTCGGCAACAACGGCCCGCAAACGAGTGGTGCCGATCGTTCAACGCGGGCGGCGGCGCGGGAACCGGATGTCCATCGGCGCCGGGTCGGACATGGGGATGTCGCCACGCGGCGGGATGACTACACAGCCGAGGCCGAGAATGACCAGCACGGCGGCGGCGAGCAGGCTGAGCGTGAAGCTGCCCGCGCCCATCTCGGCCGGTTTGTGGAAGGCGTGGTAGATGAAGTGCGGTAGACCGAACGTCAGCCAGCCGATTCCCGCCACTCGGGCAACCGCGGTGCCGTTGATGACGAGCGCGGCGATGGTGATCGCGGTCAAGGCGAGGAAGAAGGCGCCGACGTCACCTGCGAGGTGATGGTTGTATGGCCCGTCCACCGAGATCCAGTGCATGCCGAAACCGGGGAAGCTGGTGTACCAGGAGTGCGGTGCGAAGACCGCCCACAGACCGACGATCGCGCCCTGAACCGCAAGGATCGCCAGCATGATCCGAACGATCAGCAGCCGCCGTCGAAACTGTTCGAACCGCATGCGCACGCGCACGCCGCCGGACTTGCCTTCCACCGAAATCCGCATCGGGCGCTCCGTTCAATCCGAACTCTGGATCGGGTGAAGCAACCGTAATTCGGACGATCGGGAACGGGCAATAGGCGCACCGTCAGGGGCGGGTCCCAACGTTGGTGGGCACAATCGGCGCATCGCTGACCGACGTGCGGTCGAGCCGGTGCGAGCCGGTGTAGATGTTCATGGTCCGACCGCGCAGGAATCCGACGAGGGTGAGGCCTGATTCGGCTGCCAGGTCGACGGCGAGCGAGCTGGGTGCGGAGACCGCCCCGAGCATCGGGATGCCTGCCATCACCGCTTTCTGCACCAATTCGAAGGAGGCTCGGCCACTGACGATCAGCACCAGATCGTGGGCCGGGATCCGGTTTTCACGCAGTGCCCAGCCGAGCACCTTGTCGACGGCATTATGTCTGCCGATGTCCTCGCGGACAGCGAGGGCGGTGCCGTCCGCGGTGAAAAGCCCCGCCGCGTGCAGACCGCCGGTCGCGTCGAAAACGCCTTGGCGGGTGCGCAATTCGCCGGGCAGGGTGGTAAGGGTAGCGATGTCCACGAGGAGGCCGTCGGCGGGTATCGGGAATCGGGTGCGGGTGTGCACATCATCGAGTGCGGTCTTGCCGCAGAGCCCGCAGGCGCCGGTGGTGAGGACGTGGCGGCCGCGCACCGGGACCGGCGTGCGCAAGTGGACGTCGAGGACGTTGTAGGTGTTGTGCCCGTTTTCGTCGGTGCCCGCGCAGTAGCGTGCGCTCACCACATCGTCGGTGGCGCCGATGATGCCCTCGCCCAGCAGAAATCCGTGCACCAGGTCGATATCGCTGCCCGGAGTGCGCATGGTGACGGTGAGTTGCTCTCCGTCGAGGCGGATTTCGAGCGGCTCCTCCACCGCGAGGGTGTCGGGCCTTGTGATCTCACCGTGGGAGGTGATGCGGATCGTCGGACGGCGCGCGGTCACTCTACTCACGACGGCACCTCACTGCTCTCGGTAGGCGATCGGTGGCGACGGTCTGTGCGGTCACGATGGCTGCCCGACATGCGTGTGCCGCTCGAGCCGGATGGTCACGGCTTTGGACACCGGGGTATTCGACCGTGCCGCAACATGATCCAACGGAACCAGCGGATTGGTCTCCGGGTAGTAGGCGGCGGCATTGCCGCGTGGGGTCGAGTAACCGATGATGCGGAAGCCGGTCACTTTGCGTTCGGTGCCGTCGGTCCACTCGGAGATCAGATCCACCAATTCGCCGTCTGCGAAACCCAATTCGGCGATGTCCTCGGCGTTCACCAGGATCACCTTGCGGCCCCCGTGCACGCCGCGGTACCGGTCGTCCAAGCCGTAGATGGTGGTGTTGTACTGGTCGTGGCTGCGCAGCGTCTGCAGGATCAGCCTGCCTGCGGGGACCGGAGTCCAGGTGAGATCGTTCACCGCGAAGTTGGCTTTACCTGTGGTGGTGCGGAATTCGCGGGAGTCGCGCGGCGGATGGGGCAGCACGAAACCGTTGCGCTGCCGGACCCGGGCGTTGTAGTCGGCGCAGCCGGGCACCACGCGCGCGATCGCGTCGCGAATCTTGTCGTAGTTGCGCTGGTACTGCGCCCACGGCACCGGGTGGTCGGCGCCGAACAGGCTCTGCGCGAGCTCACAGACGATGGCGACCTCGCTGCGCAGTTGGTCGCTCACCGGCTTCAGCCGTCCGGTGGACAGATGCACCATCGACATCGAATCCTCCACCGACACTTGCTGTTTCACGCCGTCTTGCAGATCTACGTCGGTGCGGCCGAGGGTGGGCAGGATCAGCGCGGTCTGCCCGTGCACAACGTGGCTGCGGTTGAGTTTGGTGGAGACCTGCACGGTGAGCGCACAGCCGCGCAGCGCCGCCTCGGTGACCTCGGTATCGGGCGTCGCGGAGACGAAGTTGCCGCCCATCCCGAAGAACACCTTCGCCGTGCCCTCGCGCATGGCGCGGATGGCATCGACGGTGTCGCAGCCGTGCTTGCGCGGGCTGGTGATGCCGAACTCGTGATCGAGCGCGTCGAGGAAGGAGTCGGGCATCTGCTCCCAGATGCCCATGGTGCGATCGCCCTGCACGTTCGAGTGGCCGCGTACCGGGCACACACCCGCTCCCGGCTTGCCGATCATGCCGCGCAGCAACAGCAGGTTCGTCGCCTCCTCGATGGTGGCGACGCCGTGCTTCTGCTGGGTGAGGCCCATCGCCCAGCAGATGATGATGTTCTGCGATTCGGCCAGCAGCCGGGCGGTGCGACGGAGTTCGTCGTCGGTCAGCCCGGTTGCCGCGTGGACGGTGTCGAAATCGACGGCCCGCACCTTTTTTTCGTACTCCGTGAAGCCCGCGCAATGTGCGTCGACGAATTCGCGGTCCACCACCGTTCCCGGCGCGGCGTCCTCGGCCTCGAACAACAGGCGGCCGAGCCCCTGGAACAGCGCCATGTCACCGCCGAGGCGGATCTGTAGGAAGTCGTCGGCGATGGACACGCCGCTGGTGAAGCCCTTGACGGTCTGCGGATCGCGAAAGCCGAGCAACCCGGTCTCCGGCAGCGGATTGACGGCGATGATCGTGGCGCCTTTTGCCTTCGCCCCGGCCAGTGCGCTCAGCATCCGCGGATGATTGGTGCCCGGGTTCTGGCCTGCGACGATGATGAGGTCGGCGGCATCGAAGTCGTCGATCGAGACCGAGCCCTTGCCGATGCCGATGGAACTGGTCAGCGCGGCGCCGGAGGATTCGTGGCACATGTTCGAGCAGTCCGGCAGATTGTTGGTGCCGTAGCTGCGTACCAGCAGCTGATACAGGAACGCGGTCTCGTTGGCAGTGCGCCCCGAGGTGTAGAAAAGCGCCTCGTCCGGAGTCGTCAAGGCACGCAGCTGCTCCGCGATCAGCTGGTAGGCGTCGGCCCATTCGATGGGGGAGTAGTGGGTGGCGCCGGGGCGCAGCACCATCGGATGGGTGAGCCTGCCCTGCTGACCGAGCCAGTAGCCCGACTTGTCTGCCAGCTCCTCGATGGAGTGCGCGGCGAAGAATTCGGGGGTGACGGTGCGCAGCGTCGCCTCCTCGGCGACCGCCTTCGCGCCGTTCTCGCAGAACTCTGCAGGGCGACGATGGCCGGACGGCTCGGGCCAGGCACAGCCGGGACAGTCGAAACCGTGTACCTGGTTGACCCTGGCCAGCGTGCGGGCGGTGCGGACCACGCCCATCTCCTCGACCGCGCGTTTGAGTGCGACGGCGACGGCCGTGACCCCGGCCGCCTGCTCCTTCGGTGCGGTCACGCTCAGCGCGGTCTCGTCGATGTCGCGTGTCGGCCCATTACGGTGCATGGTCGTCATTGTCCTCTCCGCAGGGAGGCTGTCTCGGCGGGGCCCGAGATCAGCCTGTCCGATCGTGCGTACCCGCCGCAGGTCCGCTCCGCAACCGGGGCACGCAAGAAGGCCCGATTGCGTGCGTGTGACATGACCCCGGACTGCGGCAAGAAGATGACCCGGCATCCGGTATGCAGGGAGGTGCGACTGGGGCGCGTGGAAAGGCCTGAGTGCGGCACGCGGGACGGCTTGGGCAGCGCGTGACGTGTGACCGCGGCACCCGGCAACGGATCGGCCGCGGTACGTGGGATGGTGCGACTGCGGCTTGTCAGAGGGCAGGGCAGTCGGTGCGACCGTGCTCGGCCATCACCCCGCCGATCTGGCCGCAGCTCAGCATGCGGTGCGGCATCGAATCGAGATTCCCGGCGCCGCACTGAACGACCTTCGCGCGGGCGACTCTCCGCACTGGCCTCCGGCGGCGGTCACGACAAACCGTGAGCGCGGCGTTCACCGGAGATCTCCGTGGCGTCCTTGCGCCGATCTTCGATGCGATGGGTGGCGATTCGCGCACCGATGCGGACACTCCAGCCGGGCGGGAGTTCGATGGGTGCGGTACCGACGCGGGTCCACTGCTCGGCGCCGGGCGCCGCGATGAAAGTTCCCGCGGGAGTGGATGCGTCGCGAACATAGACCTTGCCGCGTTCGAGTGAGACATAGGCGTGTATGCGCGAGACATGCCGATCGCGCGGGACGGCGATAGGTGAGGCGGCGGCGGTGCGCACCGAATCGTCGGACATGGGGCTGCGGCCGATGACGTATGGGCGGTCGAGTGGGTAGGCGGCGCCGTCCTCGAAGACGAGCGCGCCGGTGGCCGGACCGAGTGTCGAGGTTGCCGGCGCCGGTGCGCTGCCGGTGGGACGCACGCGCCGCGGTCGCGCGCCGCCCTGCGTCGGAACCTTGTCCAGCGCAACAGGTTGCGGTCGCGAGGAGGTGGTCGGCCGGGTCGCGTCCGATGTCTCGGACCAGGCCAGTGGCCCCGCCCGGGTGCCGATCTCCGCACCTGCCCGAGCTTCGTCGCTCGACGGGGTATCGGATTCCGACAGCGCGACCAGGCCGGCCGGAGCCGTCGGTGGTGGCTCGTCCCCGGCCGCGGACTGCGGCGCGGCGGGCGCCGGGCGCGCGGCCTTCCCGGTTTTCCGCACCGCGACACGAAACACGAAACCGCCTCCGGGAACCACGCCGTCGCGCAAATTGCTGCGTGGGTGCGTGGTCAAGGGAAGCGCGGTGTCGGCGCCGACCGAAATCTGCCGCACCGGCTCGCGCACGATCTCGTCGACCCAGGTGAACGCACGCGCACCGGCCAGCCGCCTGGTCCCCTCCGCGCCCTGGATCTCGGCGCTCACCGGCCCGCGCAACAGGATGACCGTGCCATCGCCGGTCGGCGCGACCACGCCGAACGGCGGTGGCTCCGACCCACCGCCGAACACCACCGCGGCCAGGCGTTGCACAATCGCCGCGCCGGGATGCTCGCCATCGGCGACGGCTTCGATCGCACCGAGTATTCGGTCGGTGGAAGACGTTTCGCCGGCCAAGTACACGACGACCGCACCGAAGCGTGCGATCAAACCATCGCCCGGCGCGATTCCAACGGTGGACGGGTCCTTCGGCACCCGTGCCCTCCTTCCCGGCGCACTACGGCCCCCAGCATAGAGCGTGGACGACACCCGGAACGGGCGCGGCGAACAACCGATGGGCAGGCACGGAATCGTCCGTGCCCGCCCTGTTGTCGGTGGTGTGGGAGGTGGCGCTATCGAGTCATCCTGCGCGCGTTCGCAGTTCAGGCGGCGAATATCGCGGCGTTGTCACGAATCCAGTCGGCGAAGGTGCGTGCCGGGTGGCCGGTGAGGGCGGCGACCGTGTCGGTGATCACGGTGGGCACCCCGTCGCAACGCCGCCAGTAGTCGAGCAGGCCATCGGCATAGTGGGCGGGGATGTACTCGGCCATCTCCTGCCGCCAGGTGTCGGGGGTGACGTGGTCGATGGTGACGCTGCGGCCGGTGAGCTCGGCGATCAGGTCGAGTTGCGCGGTGAAGGTCAGGGTCTGTGGGCCCGTGAGGTGGTAGACCGCGCCACGGTGCTCGGGCTCGGTGAGCAGGGCGTGGACGGCCTCGGCGATGTCGAGTTCGTGGATCGGGTCGGCGTAGGCGTTGGGGTAAGGCAGGCTGACCGGGCGGTCGGTCTTGATCGAGAACGACCAGCCACGGGCATTGCCTGCGAAGGCACCTGGTTGCAACACGCTGACGGCCATCGGTGCGTCCGCGAGTCCGAGTTCGGCATCGAGGTGCGACTTCGCGACCGGATTGGTGGCGGCGTCAGGGTCGAGCACCGAGGACGAAGACAGCAGCACGATGTGCTCGACCCCGGCTTCGGTTGCGGTGGTGACGAATTCGGTGATGTACGCGGGCTCGGCGTAGAGGAACACCGAGGTGACGCCGGCCAGCGCGGCGGGGAAAGTCGTCGGGTCCCGCAGGTCGCAGGTGACGGCGGATACCCCGTCGGGGAGTTCGAGCTGGTCGGGTCGGCCGGAGCCGACCCGGACGGCGTGGCCGTCGGCGAGCAGCAGGGACAGCAGGTTGGTGGCGACCGCGCCGCGGCCTCCGGTGATGAGGATCATGACAACTCCGTGGGGTCGTGCGGTTGATGATGTTCGATCGGCGTGCCGATCAGTGGTCTGCGGCCGGTGCTCGCCGCGGAAGCAGCTGGACAATGCCGCAGCTGACCAGCGTGATCGCGGCGACGACGAGGAGGCTGACGGTCAGCGCGTGCGCCTGCCCGGAACCGACGGTGCGGAAATAGACGGTGGTGACGGCGGCCGCACCGATGGCGTTGGCCAGTTGCTGCACGGCCGAGAGGGAACCGCTGCCGCTGCCGGTCTCCGCCGGGTCGATATCGCCGATGGTGATCTGGAAGATGGTGCCGAAGCAGGTGCCCATGCCGACACCGAGAATGAAGACGGGTACGGCGAGAACCCATGCGGTGATATCGGTTCCGGCGGTCAGCGCGAGGGCGAGCAGCAGGCCGGTGCCCGCCAGGGTGATCAGCAGCCCGATAAGGATGAGGGTGCGGCCGAGTTTCGCAAGCAGTTGATGTGCGGCGACCGAGGCCACGATGATGCCGGCGGCCAGTGGCGCGAGGCCGAGTGCGGCCCCGGTCGGGGTGTAGCCGAGGCCGGTCTGCATGAACAGCGAGAGCACGTAGAGCAGACCGGACACCGCGGCGAAGAACACCAGGCCCAGCAGCAGGCCCGAGGTGAAGCCGCGGTTGGCGAACAGTGACGGCTCGATGAGCGGATTCGTCGCGGTGAGTTGGCGGCGGGCGAAGAGTGCGAAGGCCACCGCGGCTGCGGCGAGATAGCCGAAGGGTGCTGCGGTCCAGCCGTTGGCCGAACCCTCGATGAGGCCGAACAGCGAGCCGAACATGGCCGCGCCGAGCAGGGCCGAGCCGAGCGCGTCGATGGCGACGGTGCGATCGCCGTCGTCGGCGGGCAGCAGGCGGTATGCGGCGGCGAAGGCGAGCGAGCCGAGCACGATATTGATCAGGAACATGGCTCGCCAGCCGAGGCCGAACAGGTCGGCGTCGATCAGGAAGCCCGCGAGGATCGGGCCGCCGACCGCGGAAAGGCCGAGGGCAGGGCCGAACACACCGAAGGCTTTGCCGAGCTGTTCGCGCGGGAAGACCTGGGTGAGGATGCCGAAACCCTGCGGAATGAGCAGCGCGCCGAACGCGCCCTGGACAAGTCGTGCGGTGACGATCGAGGTCGGGTCGATGGCGAGGCCGCAGGCGACCGAGGCCACGGTGAAGCCGGCGACGCCGATCAGGAACAGGCGGCGTTTGCCGAACCGGTCGCCTAGTCTGCCGCCGACGACGAGTAGAACGCCGAGTGCGAGGGCGTAGCCCGCGCCGAGCCACTGGATCAGTGACTGACCGCCGCCGAGGTCGTTCGCGACGGTCGGCGCGGCGATATTGGTGATCGTCGAGTCGAGCAGATCGAGGACGTCGGCTGCGAGGATGACGGCCAGTATCGCCCACATGCGGGCTCCGACCTTGGTGTTTGCCGCCGTTTCCGGATGCGTGATGGTGGACATGAGGTTCCCCTTCGAGGAAGAAATCGATCGAACATCGATCGTGACGAACGTTGTTCGGTTGATTGAAAACTTAGAGGACGAACAGTGTTCGTGTCAAACGGTGTTCGTTCCGGCGTATGCTCGGTGTCATGAGCTCCGCACCTGTCAGCCGCCGGGCCCGTCCCGCAAAGGCTCCACTCAGCCGTGATGTCATCGTCGAAACCGGTCTGCGCATCCTCGACAACGACGGCCTGTCCGCCCTCACCATGCGTCGCGTCGCTCAGGACCTGGATACGGGTGCGGCGTCGCTGTACGTCTATGTCGCCAACCGGGACGATCTGATGGCCGCGATGCTCGACCATGTGCTCGGCACGGTGCCCGAGCCGGCCGGTGGCACCTGGCGCGAACGGCTCGGCGACCTTGTCGCGTCGACCGTGGCGGCCATGAGCAAGCATGAAGGTCTGGCGCTGGTCGCGCTCGGCTCGATTCCCACCAGCCCGAACGCGCTGCTGCTCATCGAACGGATGCTGACGCTGCTCGACGAGGGCGGTCTGGACAAGAGGACCAATTCCTGGGCCGTCGACCTGCTCTACCTGCACATCACCGCACAGGCCGCGGAGCAGAGCGCCTACAACGTTGGAGGGCGCGTGGAAAGCGACTACGTCGCCGAGGTCCAGCGGGACTTCGCGGAACTGCCTGCCGACCGGTATCCGATGCTTGTCGGCCTTGGCGAAGAAATGATGAGCGGCAACGGCGACGACCGTGAAGTATGGGCGCTGCGGGTGCTGATCAACGGCATCCTGGCTACCCCGGCCGAGTGAGCCCCGCGCGAGGAGCGGCAATGCAAGCAATTCGACCGGCGACCGAGAACGACCTGCCGGTCCTGCAGGATATCGAGCGCGCGGCGGGAAAGCCGTTCGCGGACATCGGCATGACGGCCGTCGCCGACGACGATCCGCCGCCATTGGACACCCTGCGCGAGTTCCTGCACGCGGGGCGCGCGTGGGTGTACGCCGATGACGCCGACCGCCCGATCGGTTACCTCATTCTCGGAATCGTCGACGGCGACGCACATGTCGATCAGGTGTCGGTGGATCCCGTGTATGCCGGCAACCGAATCGGCAAGCGGCTCATCGACCACGCGGTGCACTGGGCGAAAGCGCAAGGGCTGCCTGCCATGACCCTGACCACGTTCACCGACGTCGCCTGGAACGGCCCTTACTATGAGCGGCTCGGTTTTCGCTACCTCACCGCCGCGCAAGAGACGCGGGGACTGCGCGAGATCCGCGCCGCCGAGGCGGCCAACGGGCTGGATCAATGGCCCCGCGCCTGCATGCGCGCGGAGCTGGTGGGCTGGGTGTCCGACTAACCGCGAGCCCGGGCGAAGGTGGCTTCCGCCGCGGGAAGGGCGGCAGCCCGGTCCGTGGCGACCAGGCCGATGCGGGTGCGCCGGTCGAGGAGGTCGTCGGTGTCCAGTGCGCCTTCGTGGGTGATGCCGAAAGCGAATTCCGCGGCAGTCACGTCGATGCCAGGGGCGACCTGCTCGAGCGCGGCCGAATTGTCTCGAGCGACAGCGAGAACGGTGGGCGCTTCGCTGCCGTAGCGTTCGACGAGGACCGGTGGGGCGGCGATATGGTCGCGTGCGGCTCCCGACACCGCGCCGACCAGCGGGAGTCGCTTGGTGCGGCAGGGCCCCGCGGCGAGGCCGCCGTGGGCGACAGCGGCATCAACGGCGTCCTCGGCCATCTGGCGGTAGGTGGTGAGCTTGCCGCCGACGATGGTGATGACGCCGGTGGGGGAGTGCAGGACCGCGTGCTGACGGGAGATGTCGGCGGTGGCGTTGTCCGCGGTTTTCAGCAGCGGGCGCAGTCCTGCGTAGGTGCCGCGGATATCCGCGCGGGTCAACGGCTCGCGCAGTGCGGTGTTGATGGTGTCGAGCAGGAAGTAGATCTCGGCCTCGGTGGGCTGCGGCTCGTCCGGAACCGGGCCGGGGGCATCCTCGTCGGTGAGGCCGAGATACACCCGGCCGTGCGCGGCCGGGAATGCGAACACGAAGCGGCTGGTGGTACCCGGAATTGGCACCGTCAGGGAGGCGGTGAGGCCGCCGAAGGATTCGGCGTCGAACACCAGGTGGGTGCCGCGGCTGGGGCGTAGCTCGATGCTCGGGTCCACCTGGTCGGCCCAGACGCCAGTGGCGTTGATGACGGTGCGGGGGCGAATGGTCATCGACTCGCCGGTCAGCGTGTCGCGCAGGGTCGCCGAATTACCTTCGACAGCAACGGCTTCCACCCGGGTGAGCACTGTTGCGCCGTTGGCCGCCGCGGTACGGGCGAGCGCGACCACCAGTCGGGCGTCGTCGACGAGCTGTCCGTCCCAGGCCTGTAGGCCGCCGCGCAGACCATCGCGCCGGACAGTCGGCGCCAGCCGCAGCGCTTCCGCGGTGGCGACGCGACGCGAACGGGGCAGGATCGCGGCCGGGGTGCCTGCGGTGCGCCGCAGCACATCACCCGCGACGAAACCGGCCCGAATCAGCGTGCTCTGCGCAACGCCGATCTCCGGCAGCAGCGGCACGAGCTGCGGCAGCGGACGTACGAGATGCGGTGCGGTGGTGCCGATCAGGATGCCGCGCTCGACGGCGCTCTCGTGCGCGATGCCGACCTGACCGCTCGCCAAGTAGCGCAGTCCACCGTGCACCAGCTTCGAGCTCCACCGTGAGGTTCCGAACGCCAGGTCCTGCCGTTCGACCAGCACCGTGCGCAGGCCGCGCGCGGCGGCATCGAGTGCGGCGCCCGCACCGGTGACACCGCCGCCGATCACCAGCACGTCGATTTCGGTGTCATCGCCGAGCTGTGCCAGCTCGCGGGAGCGCCGGGCGGCGTTCAGGGCGGAGTTGCCGACGGTGGCCGAATTAGCGGTCATCACAGTCTCTTTCCGAGGTCGGACCTGCCGCCGGTGCGGAGGTTATCGATCGTTGACGATGCGGATCGGGCGTCAGGGGACTGCCGTCGGCGATGGCGAGCGCGGTGCTGCCCGAAGTCCGCTCGCTCATGTCCGCTCGCTCATGTGCGGCGTCCGACGATTCGACACCGCTGGTGTCGGCCGCGGCCGAGCCGACCGGTGGAACAAGGTAACCGTCTATAGCGTGCGTCAATTCGGCGTCGAGTGCTGCTCCGTCGAGTAGGGCGGCGACGGTGCCCGCCGACTGCACCGCGGACTGGGCGATCAGCAGCAGCATGGTCGCCATCTGCTCGGCGTCACCGTCGCGGATCGACGAATCCTGTTGGCCCTCGCGGATTCCCGCGGTGAACAGCTCGATCAGGTGGCGTTGGTTGCGGCCGAGGCGGCCGAACACGTAGGTGAGCATCAGGTCGGTGTCGGTGCGGAAGATCTTGCCGAACAAGGGGTTTTCCCGGATCGCCGCTGCGCCGGTGACAATGCCTCGGACCAGGCGGGTGCGCGCAGGCCCCCCGGCAGGCATGGTCGCGGTGACGATCGCACGCAATTCGCGTACCAGCAGTTCGGCCACCAGGGCGCCGGTATCGGGCCAGCGGCGGTAGACAGTGGGCCTGCTTACCCGGGCTCGCCGTGCCACCTCGGTGAGGGTGGTCCGGCGCACGCCGAATTCCTCGACGCAGTCTCGCGCGGCGTCGAGAATCGCAAGGTCGGTCGCCGACAGTGCGGTGTCGGGCTCTTCGGGGGCAGGCATTCGGGTGTCACCGCCGGGTGTCGAAGTGGGCAAGCATCGTTACTCCTTGACAGTATATGTCAAACTGTAACGCATGGTCGAGACGCAACAGCATGCCGACGAGGATTCGGCGCCCCGCTCGGACGCCCAACTGGCAAAGCCGGGCGTACCGGAGCACGCAGCAAGTATGGTGTGGGACGCCTGGGGTATTCCAGCCGGACACAAGCCGCTTTCGGCACAGATCCGGGGCCTGCTGGCGCAGGTTTTCGGAGTGTCCGGCGACCCGGTGGCGCGCCGCGATGAGGGCGATGTACCGCTGCGCGAGTCGGTGCTGCCCCCGGCCCGACGAGACGGGTTGGTCGAGGTGGTCGGCGCGGACAACGTGTCGCTCGCCCACCGCGATCGGTTGCTGCACGCAGGCGGAAAAAGCACCCCGGACCTGCTGCGCCGCCGTGCTGCCGAGCCACAGGAAGCACCGGATGCGGTCGTGTTCCCCGCCGGCCACGAGCAGGTGCTCGCGGTCCTGGCCTATTGCGCCGAACACGCCATCGCGGTGGTTCCCTTCGGTGGCGGCACCAGCGTGGTCGGCGGCGTCGACCCGGTGCGCGGCCGCTTCGAGGCGGTCATCGCGCTGGACCTGCGTCGCCTCGACACCGTCTCGGACATCGATCCGGTGAGCGCAACCGCCACGCTGGGCGCCGGTCTCACCGGCCCGCGCGCCGAGGCATTGCTCGCCGACCGGGGACTTTCGCTCGGCCACTTCCCGCAGAGCTTCGAATTCGCGAGCATCGGTGGCTTCGCGGCCACCCGGTCCTCCGGACAGGCGTCCGCGGGCTACGGTCGCTTCGACGATATGGTCCAGCACCTGAAGATCGCCACGCCGAGCGGCACGCTGGAGCTCGGCCGTGCCCCCGCTTCGGCCGCAGGTCCGGACCTGCGCGAACTGTTCGTCGGTTCGGAAGGCGCTCTCGGCGTGATCACCGAGGTCACCCTGCGGGTGCATCCGGTGCCGGAAACCATTGCCTACCGGGCCTGGTCGTTCCCCGACTTCGCCACGGGCGCAGCCGCACTGCGCTCGGTGGTGCAGACGGGCGCGGCGCCGACGGTGCTGCGCTTGTCCGACGAGGTCGAGACCGGCATCAACCTGGCCCGCTCCGGTGATGTCGGCGGCACCCCGGTCTCGGGATGCCTGGCCATCACCACGTTCGAAGGCACCGGAGCCCATGTCGCCTCGCGCAGCGCCGAGGCGGGTGCGCTCTTGGCGGCGGCGGGCGGCACGGACTTGGGTGCGACTCCTGCCGAGGAGTGGGAGCACGGCCGCTTCGCCGCGCCCTACATGCGCGACTCGCTGCTCGACGTCGGAGTGCTGTGCGAGACGCTGGAGACCGCCACCACCTGGTCGAATCTCGACAACCTCAAGGCCAAGGTCACTGCGGCACTGACGGATTCAATGGGCGGACAGGGCACGCCGCCACTGGTGATGTGCCACATCTCGCACACCTACCCGACGGGCGCCTCGCTGTACTTCACGATCATCGCCAAGCAATTGGACGATCCGATCTCGCAGTGGGGCCTCGCGAAGAACGCGGTCAGCGACGCTATCGTGGCCGCAGGCGGCACCATCACCCACCATCATGCGGTCGGCACCGACCACCGCCCCTGGATGTCCGCCGAGGTCGGGGACCTGGGTGTGCGGGTATTGCGCGCGGTGAAACAGGAATTGGACCCCGCAGGAATCCTCAATCCTGGAAAGCTGGTCCCGTGACGCAGGACTCGACACGCACCATCGGTGCGGTCACCGTGGTGACCAACCCCATGTCCGGGGTCGGCCGTGGGCACGACGTCGCGGCTGCCACGCTGGCCCGATTCGCCGAGCGTGGTGTCGCGGTCACCGAGGTGCGCGCACCATCTGCCGCCGAATCTGTTCGCCTGGTGCGGGATTCGATCTCCCGCGTGGATCAGGTACCGGACGCGGTGGTGTGCATCGGCGGGGACGGGCTTGTCAACGTCGTCCTCGAGGCATTGGCACAGACCGGAGTGCCGCTCGGGCTCGTCCCCGCGGGCACCGGCAACGACCTCGCCAGGGAACTCGGTGTCCCCACCGATGATCCGGTGGCCGCCGCAGATCTCGTACTCGACGGCCACACTCGCACCATCGATCTCGGCCGGATCGAATCGCCCGGGTCGGAGCCGATGTGGTTCGCCACCGTGGCCGGCACGGGGTTCGATGCCCGAGTCACCCTGCGCGCCAACGGCATGCGCTGGCCGAAGGGGCCACTGCGGTACACATTCGCGGCGCTGGCCGAGATCTCCGGTCGCTTCACCGTGCCCTATCGGATCGAGCTGACCGGGGTCGCGCCGGGTGCATTGGACAATCCGGCGATGGACACGGTCGTGGAGACGGCGGCGGTCATGGTCGCGGTGGGCAACACCCGCACCTACGGCGGCGGCATGTTGATCTGCCCGGACGCGATCATGGACGATGGCCTGCTCGACCTGACCGTGGTCGGCGCGGTATCGCGACTGGACATGCTCCGGCTGCTTCCCGCCCTGTCGGCGGGCAAGCGGATCGACCATCCGGCGACCAAGCAGTATCGAACCGCGCAGGTGACGTTGACAGCCGCAGGCGCCCCGGCCACCGCCGACGGTGAACCAGCGGGCACGCTGCCGGTCACGATCAGTGCCGTACCCGGCGCGCTCACCGTGCTGGTTCGTCGTTAGTCGTCGGATCTCCAGGCGGCGAAGCCGACTCGGCTGATCCGGTCGACATTGGTTCGATCGATGATCACCGTCGAGGCCGGTGCGGGCTGTGGCACGCGGCCTGCACCGAGTTCGCGGATCAGTCGTCGCCATCGATGGCAGTGCAGGGAGAACGCGGGCCCGTTGATCCGGCGCCCGCGTGCGAACTGGCCTGCGCGCGCCGCGGTGGCAGGCACATCGAGCAGGATCACGTGCACTTCCCGGTGGTACCCGGTGGCCCACCGTGTGAGTAGTCGGCGCGTCCATCCGAAGGTCGCGCAATCGTGGATTACCACCGGTCCTGCATTGTCGCGCAGCGCATTTCGGATCCGGGCGAAATGTGCGATGTGCACCACCGGTCGCCACAGGAGATAGGGCAGCCAGCCGACCCGGCGTCGCCACCAGTTGCGGGTCTGGTTCGAATCGAGCACGACCGAACCCTGCGGTCCCTTCGTCGCCTGATCGGCATCCGCTGTCGCACCGAAGAACATTCGCAGCGCGGTGCTCTTGCCCGCGCCGGGTACCCCCGCGACGATCAGCGCGGCCGTCGCCGGATACCGCAACTCATCGACGATCAGTCCGCGCAGATCGTGGACGGAATCCGGTGCGATGAAAGGTAATTCGGCGAGTGGCGGCCGCGATTGCGCAGCGGCGAAGGGCGGCCCGTCGAGCGGAGGGTTCACCCTTTCCAGCGTCGCGGGCCGAATTCGATTCGGCAACAGGGAAAACCCTGATTTCGGCTGAGAATTCCCTGATGATGCTAGGTCGTCGCGCGGCCGCGGGAGCGCGCCCGCAGATGCATGCGCTCGCCTTGACTACCGAACAGGCTCAGTATCTCCACCGGCCCGCGCCCGGCACTGCCGAACCAGTGCGGCTGTCTGGTGTCGAATTCGGCGGCTTCGCCGGGGCCGAGGACGACATCGTGTTCGGCGAGGACCAGGCGCAATCGGCCCGACAGTACGTAGAGCCACTCGAAGCCCTCGTGGACCCGGGGATCGGGCTCGGTGCGCTCGGCCGGGATGACCATCTTGAACGCCTGTAGCGGACCCGGCTGCCGGGTGAGCGGAATGATCGTGGTGCCGTTGATCTTCCGCGGACTGGAGTGCACGCGCGGGTCGGCGATCTTCGGTGCGGCGACGAGCTCGTCCAGCGGCACCTGATGGGCGAGCGCGATCGGCAGCAGCAGCTCCAGGCTGGCCTTGCGCTGGCCCGACTCCAGGCGCGACAGGGTGCTCTTGGAGATCCCGGTGGCCTCCGACAGCGCCGTCAGCGTGACGTTGCGGTGCGTGCGCAACGCCTTGAGTCGCGGACCGATGTCGGCGATGGCCTGGGTGATTCCCGGCTGAATCTTCATCCCACCAGTGCACCGCTGATTCCCGGAATCAGCAATATTTGTTGCCGAAATCGCGCGGACAGCGGCATGGTGACCGCGGAGGTGATCGCAGATGAGCGAAACATATGACGTAGTGATCGTTGGTGGCGGTGCGGCGGGGCTGTCCGCTGCCCTGGTGCTCACCAGGGCGCGGCGGCGGGTTGCCGTGGTGCGCGGTGGTACGCCGCGCAATGCACCGGCCGAGCACATGCACGGGTTTCTTTCCAGGGACGGCATGCCCCCCGGTGAGTTGATTGCCAGCGGCTCGGCCGAGGTCGCGGGATACGGCGGTGAGCTGATCGACGATATGGTCACCAGCGCCGAAAAGACCGGCGAGCCAGGTGATTTCACGGTGCGACTGGCGAGCGGGCGGGAACTGCGTGCGCGCAGGGTGCTGGTGGCGACGGGTCTGCGCGACGTGCTGCCCGAACTGCCCGGCATCAGGGAGCGCTGGGGTGCCGACGTGCTGCACTGCCCGTACTGCCACGGCTACGAGGTGCGTGACCAGCCGCTCGGGATCCTGGGCGGAACGGAGCCCGGTGCGAGTGTCAGAGCCCTGCATGTCGCGTTGCTGTTGCCCCAATGGTCGGCCGACGTGATCTTCTTCGCGCACACCATGGCGCTGTCGGAGGCCGACCGGGCCAGGCTCGCCGGTCGTGGCGTGCGTGTCGTGGACGGACAGGTCGCGCGGCTGGTCGTGGCGGACCGGCTGCGGGGTGTGGCACTGGTCGACGGGCGCGCGGTGCCGCGAGCGGCGATGTTCGTCGCGCCGACCGTCGTGCCCAATGCCGATGTGCTGCTCGCGCTCGGCTGTGACGTCGACGGCAACGGCTGGGTGCACACCGACAAGTCGGGCCGGACCAGCGTGCCCGGCGTCTGGGCTGCGGGCAATGTGGCCGACCCGACAGCGCAGGTGATCTCTGCCGCGGGCGCGGGATCGGCCGCCGCTATCGCGATAAACGCCGATCTGGTGGAGCAGGACACCAGCGTTTTGGCAGCCACGCATTGAATGCGCAAAGAAGCTGAGAATTACTTATGGATTCCGGGGCCTGCCCCGGATCGACGGTAAGCTCTCACCTGTAGGCGGAGTGTTCGGTGTCCCTCATCCACCGAAGACTCCGCCTTTTTTCTATGCCTGGTGGGCGGTGTGAGCGCGCCGAACTCGGCCACTAGAATCGTCGAGTGACCAGCGCAGCCTCTGACAACTCGCGTAATCGTGCCGATGCCCTCCCCAAAAGCTGGAACCCCAGCGAGGTGGAGGCCGAAATGTACGAGCGCTGGGTAGCCGCCGGTTATTTCACCGCCGATGTCGCGAACGACAAGCCCGGTTACTCGATCGTGCTGCCGCCGCCGAACGTCACCGGCAGCCTGCACATGGGCCACGCCCTCGACCACACCCTGATGGACACCCTCTCCCGCCGCAAGCGCATGCAGGGCTACGAGGTGCTATGGCTGCCCGGCATGGACCACGCGGGCATCGCCACCCAGACCATCGTGGAAAAACAGCTCGCGGTGGACGGCAAGACCAAAGAAGACTTCGGCCGTGAACTGTTCATCGACAAGGTCTGGGACTGGAAGCGCGAGTCCGGCGGCGCCATCCAGTGGCAGATGCGCGCGCTCGGCGACGGCGTCGACTGGAGTCGCGACCGGTTCACCATGGATGACGGCCTGTCCAGGGCCGTGCAGACCATCTTCAAGCGGCTCTTCGATGCGGGCCTGATCTATCGCGCGGAGCGGCTGGTCAACTGGTCGCCGGAACTGCGCACCGCCATCTCCGATATCGAGGTCAAGCACGAGGAGGTGCCGGGAGAGCTGATCTCGCTGCGCTATGGCTCCCTCGACGACAACGAGCCGCACGTGATCGTGGCGACCACCCGCGTGGAGACAATGCTCGGCGACACCGCCGTCGCGGTGCACCCGGACGACCCCCGGTACCAGTCCTTGATCGGCACCACGCTGTACCACCCGATCACCGGACGTCAGATCCCGATCGTTGCCGACGACTACGTCGACCCCGAATTCGGTTCCGGCGCAGTGAAGATCACCCCCGCGCACGATCCGAACGACTTCGAGATGGGGCTGCGGCACAACCTGCCGATGCCGACCATCATGGATGAGCGCGGCCGGATCGCCAACACCGGCACCGAATTCGACGGCATGGACCGGTTCGAGGCCAGGGTCAAGGTGCGCGAGCGCTTGGCCGCCGAGGGCCGCATCGCCGCCGAGAAGCGGCCCTACCTGCACAGCGTCGGGCACTCCGAGCGCAGTGGCGAGCCGATCGAGCCGCGCCTTTCGATGCAATGGTGGGTCAAGGTCGAGGCGCTGGCCAAGGCCGCCGGTGACGCAGTTCGCAACGGCGACACCGTCATTCACCCGGCCAGCCAGGAGCCGCGTTGGTTCGACTGGGTCGACAACATGCACGACTGGACCATCTCGCGACAGCTGTGGTGGGGCCACCGCATCCCGATCTGGTACGGCCCCGACGGCGAAGTGGTGTGCGTCGGGCCCGACGAGACCGCGCCGGAAGGCTGGGTGCAGGACCCCGACGTGCTCGACACCTGGTTCTCCTCGGGGCTGTGGCCGTTCTCCACCATGGGCTGGCCCGACTCCACCACAGAACTCCAGAAGTTCTATCCGACCAGCGTGCTCGTCACCGGCTACGACATCCTGTTCTTCTGGGTGGCCAGGATGATGATGTTCGGCACGTTCGTTTCCGACGACCCGGTGCTCACGGCGGGTAAGGACGGCGCGAAGCAGGTGCCGTTCAAGGATGTGTTCCTGCACGGTCTGATTCGTGATCAGTTCGGTAAGAAGATGTCCAAGTCGCGCGGCAACGGCATCGACCCGCTGGACTGGATCACGTCCTACGGTGCGGACGCGCTGCGCTTCACCCTGGCGCGCGGCGCACAGCCCGGCGGTGACCTTTCGGTCGGCGAAGCGCACGCGCTGGCCTCGCGCAGCTTCGTGACAAAGCTGTTCAACGCCACCAAGTTCGCGCTGATGAACGGCGCGCACACCGGTGAGCTGCCGGCACGCGACAAGCTCACCGATGCCGATTGCTGGATCGTCGACCGGCTCGAAGAGGTTCGCGCCGAGGTGGATTCAGCGTTCGACGCCTACGAGTTCGGCAAGGCCTGCGAGGCGCTCTACCACTTCGCGTGGGACGAACTGTGCGACTGGTACCTGGAATTGGCGAAGGTGCAGTTCGCCGCGGCGGGCTCGCGCGCCGAGTCGACCGCCGTAGTGCTCGGCAACGTCCTCGACGCGGTGTTGCGACTGCTGCACCCGGTAATCCCATTCGTGACCGAGTCGCTGTGGCAGGCACTGACCGGCGGCGAGTCGGTCGTTATCGCCGCGTGGCCGCAGGCCAGCGGTGTGCCGACCGATGTGGCTGCGGCGCAGCGTATTTCGGACGCGCAGCGGTTGATCACCGAGATCCGCCGGTTCCGCAGCGATCAGGGCCTCGCCGACAAGCAGAAGGTCGCAGCCAAGCTGATCGGCCTCGACGCGGCGGGCCTCACCGAGCAGCAGTCGTCGGTGGCCAACCTGGCCAGGCTCACCGAGCCGGGCGTGGATTTCGCGGCGACCGCATCCCTGGAGATCCGGCTCAGCGCGGCAACCGTCACTGTGGAACTGGACACCTCCGGTGCGGTCGACCTTGATGCCGAACGCCGTCGTCTGGAGAAGGACCTGGCCGCCGCCGAGAAGGAATTGGCAGCCACCACGGCCAAACTCGGCAACGAGGCCTTCCTCGCCAAGGCGCCGGAACCGGTGGTCGACAAGATCAAGGGCAGGCGCGATGTCGCTGCGTCCGAAGTCACCCGCATCAGCGCCCGGCTTGCGGAATTGAGCGGCAAATGAACACCGAGCCGGAACCGCAGTACGACGACGACGGGTCACCGATCCCCGCCACCCGGCTCGGTGCCGGGCCCTCTCCTGTCGACCTGGCCGAAATGGCTCTGGTCGAGGCAGAACTCGATCGCCGCTGGCCGGAAACCAAGATCGAGCCGTCGCTCACCCGCATCGCCACCCTGATGGATCTGCTCGCCTCACCGCAGCAGCACTATCCGGCGATCCACGTCGCGGGCACCAACGGCAAGACCTCGGTGACCAGGATGATCGATGCACTGCTCACCGCGCTGCACCGGCGGACCGGCCGGATCACCAGTCCGCACCTGCAATTGGCGACCGAGCGGATCAGCATCGACAACAAGCCGATCACGCCCGCCCAGTACGTGGCGACCTACCGTGAGCTGCTGCCCTACATCGAGATGATCGACAAGCAGTCCGCCGCCGCGGACGGCCCGGCGATGAGCAAGTTCGAGGTGCTCACCGGCATGGCCTTCGCGGCCTTCGCCGAGGCGCCGGTCGATGTCGCGATCGTCGAGACCGGCTTGGGCGGCACCTGGGATGCGACCAATGTGATCGACGGGCAGGTCGCGGTGATCACCCCGATCGGCCTCGACCACACCGACTACCTCGGCCCCGATCTCACCGCCATCGCAGGGGAGAAGGCCGGGATCATCAAGCGTGCGCCCGACAGCCTGATTCCGCGCGACACCGTGGCGGTGATCGCCGAACAGGAGCCGGAGGCCATGGAGGTGCTGCTGCGGCGCGCCGTCGAGGTCGACGCCGCGGTGGCCCGCGAGGGCTCGGAGTTCCGAGTGCTGGCCAGGCAGATTGCGGTCGGCGGTCAGCAGCTCGAATTGCAAGGTCTCGGCGGGGTATACGACGAGATCTTCCTGCCGCTGCACGGCGAGCATCAAGCGCGCAATGCCGTGCTCGCCCTCGCCGCAGTCGAGGCGTTCTTCGGCGCGGGCGCGGACCGCCAGCTCGACATCGACGCGATCCGAGCCGGTTTCGCGAGCGTCACCAGCCCGGGCAGGCTCGAGCGCATGCGCAGCGCGCCGACCATCTTCATCGACGCTGCGCACAACCCCGCAGGCGCAAAAGCCCTGGCCGCGACGCTCACCACGGAGTTCGACTTCCGCAAACTGGTCGGCGTGGTCGGGGTGTTCAGCGACAAGGACGCCGCGGGCATCTTGGAGGCGTTGGAGCCGGTCCTCGACGAAATCGTCGTCACCAGCAATGGGTCGCCGCGCGCCATGGACGTCGACACCCTCGCCAACTTGGCCGTGCAGCGTTTCGGCGACGAGCGGGTCGTCACCGCTGAAACGCTGCCCGACGCCCTCGAAACGGCTATCGCACTGGCCGAGGAGGTCGGCGAGCCCGGTGAGATGGTCTCCGGCGCCGGTGTCGTGGTGACCGGTTCGGTGGTCACGGCGGGCGCGGCCCGCGCGCTGTTCGGAAAGGATCCGGCGTGAGGGATCGATCCGCCGCAAAGGAGACAGCATGAGTGAGTCGACCGACGGCGACCAGGCCGCTGCGCCCTCTGCCCCCGACCCATGGAAGGGGCTGCGCGGTGTCATGGCGGGCACGCTGATTCTCGAGGCGATCACGGTTCTGCTCGCGTTGCCCGTCGTCGGGTCCGTCGGCGGCGGGGTGGGCTGGTTCTCCGGCAGCTACCTCGTGATCTTGGCGCTGGTCATGATTCTCGGCGCGGGACTCCAGCGCCGCCCGTGGGCGATACCGTTCAACCTCGCCCTCCAGGTGCTGTTGATACTCGGAGTATTCGTGCACGTCTCCATCGGGGTGATGGGGATTCTGTTCGCCGTGGTGTGGGGCTTCATCCTGGTCTTGCGTCACGATGTAAAGCGCCGCATGGAGCAGGGATTACTGCCGAGTCAGCGCACTCGGCGCTCCGCCTAGCCGCCCGTCCGGCCCGCTGCGCAGTTGCCCGTTGAATACTTCGCCCGAGCGCCGGTTAGGCTGTGCGCCGTGACTGAGCAGACGTTGGTACTCATCAAGCCGGACGGCGTGGCCCGTGGCCTGGTCGGCGAGGTGCTGGCCCGGATCGAGCGCAAGGGGCTGAAGATCGCCGCCCTGGAGCTGAAGCAGGTTTCCGAAGAGGTGGCCCGCGGCCACTACGCCGAGCACGCCGAGAAGCCGTTCTTCGGCTCCTTGATCGAGTTCATCACCTCCGGCCCGGTCGTCGCGGCCATCCTGGAGGGCCCACGCGCCATCGCGGCATTCCGGCAGATCGCCGGCGGCACCGATCCGGTCGAGAAGGCCGTGCCGGGCAGCATTCGCGGTGACCTTGCCCTGGAGACCCAGGAGAACCTGGTCCACGGCTCCGATTCGCCGGAATCGGCCAAGCGCGAGATTACCCTCTGGTTCCCCGAGTTCCCGGCCTGACCCAATTCCTCCACGCGTCACGTCCGCAGTGCGCGCACCATGAGCACAGCGCCCTCGGCCTGCGACGAAACCGCGCGAATGCGGGGTCGAGTCGTGCGGGAGCGTAGCGAGCGCACCGGTGGGCACAGCGCCCTCGGCGTACGACGAAACCACGCGAATGCGGGGTCTAGTCGTGCGCCGATGGCGAACTGTTGGCGCACGGTGTGGGATACTGGCATCGGGTGCAACCGATATCGACTGTTCGCGCTGGTACGTGAGCGATCGGTGACGGAAGCAGCCGGATGACACCGCGGTTCGATGCCGATCATCGCTGCCACGGACAAACAGCCCGGTTGTTGGGGGTTGATTGTTCGCGTCGGCACGCTGGATGAGCGCTCGCTTCGTGGAGTTCAGCCAACAGCCAGGCGCCGCGTGACCAGTTAGCCCGACGAACAACCAGGTGATAACCGGGCATGCGGGGCGAGACCAGATGACCTTGCGTCAACCACGTGAGGCGAACGATTAGTGCCCCCGCGTCGGCCGCGTCACTTCTGCCAGGAGGGACGCGCCCGGGGGTCCCGAGGAGACTTCGTGGCCGATCAAGAGCCGCTGGAAACAACATCACAGGATGCCGAACAATTGCCGGAGCGAATCCGAGTTCACGCGCTTGCCAAGCTGCTGGGAGTGACGAGTAAGCGCATCCTGGCCAAGCTCACCGAGTTGGGGTCCGATGCGCGCAGTGCGCAGTCGAACGTCGACAGAGCGGTTGCGGAGACTGTCCGCGACGCGTTGGTCGAGCCCGACGCCACCGTCACCGTGCCCGAGGCAGCGCGTCCCGCGCCGGAGCCCGAGCCTGCTGCCCCGGCCCGAGAGCCAGGGCTGCTGTTCTCGGCACCGGACCCGGTGATCGATCAGTCCGGTTCGGCGGCTACCGGTGCGGTCCAGCCCGCCCACCAGCCGTCGGTGCAGCTGTTCACACACCTGGACCGGGAGGAGCCGCAAGTCGCGGCGCCCGTGGTGTTCGAGGCCGCCGTCACGGTGCAGGCGCCGTTGTTCCTGCCACCGGACGCTGCCGCCGCCGAACAGACGCGGCGTAAGCGTCGCGTCGAGCGCGATACTCGTCGCACCGAAGAGCCGCCGGCCGAGGTGGTCGAGGACGAGGTCGAGGTCGACACCACCGAAGACGATCAGGACTCATCCGACCAGCAGGGTGATGTCGACGGCCAGCCGCGTCGCAGGCGTCGTGGTCGTCGTGGTCGTGGTCGTGGTCGGGGCGAGCAGCACAGCGATGCCGAAGGTGACGAGAACGACACCGCGGACTCCGATGCCGACACCGAGGACGAGCAGCCCGCCGAATCGCGTGACGCCGTCGCCGAGCCTGCCGATGCCGACGAGACCGCCGAGTCCGATGACGACGAGGCCGACCTGCCGGAGGGCTCGACCCGCCGTCGCCGTCGCCGCCGGCGCCGCAAGGTGGCCGGGGAGGGCGCCGAGTCCGAAGCCGTCTCCGAGGACGACCCGCCGAACACCGTCGTGCACGAACGTGAACCGCGGAACAAGAGCCGCAACCGCGCCGCCGCATCCGACGAGGTGCAGGGCATCACCGGTTCCACCCGGCTCGAGGCCAAGCGGCAGCGCAGGCGGGACGGCCGCGAGGCCGGTCGCCGTCGGCCGCCGATCCTGACCGAATCGGAGTTCCTGGCCCGCCGCGAGGCGGTGGACCGGGTAATGGTGGTGCGCGAGAAGGCGTTCCCCGATCTCCCCACCGCCACCCAGGTCGCAGTGCTCGAGGACAACATCCTGGTCGAGCATTTCGTCACCAGCACCGGTTCCGCGTCGATGGTCGGCAACGTCTACCTCGGCAAGGTGCAGAACGTCCTGCCCAGCATGGAGGCGGCGTTCGTCGATATCGGCCGTGGCCGCAACGGTGTGCTGTACGCCGGTGAGGTGAACTGGGAGGCCGCCGGACTGGGCGGCAAGGAGCGCAAGATCGAGCAGGCGCTCAAGCCAGGCGATCAGGTGCTCGTCCAGGTGAGCAAGGACCCGGTCGGGCATAAGGGTGCCCGGCTGACCACGCAGATCAGCCTGGCCGGCCGCTTCCTGGTGTACGTACCGGGCGGTTCGTCCACCGGCATCAGCCGCAAGCTGCCCGACACCGAGCGCAAACGCCTCAAGGAGATCCTGCGCGACATCGTGCCCGCCGACGCCGGCGTGATCATCCGCACTGCGTCGGAGGGCGTCGACGAGGACGAGCTCGCCCGCGACGTCGAGCGGCTACAGGCGACCTGGCGCACCATCGAGAAGGCTGCCGACGGTAAGGACTCCGGCGGGCCGAGGACCCTGTACGAAGAGCCCGACCTGTTGGTCAAGGTCATCCGCGATCTGTTCAACGAGGACTTCTCCAAGCTCGTCATCGAAGGTGACCGGGCATGGAGCACCGTCGAGAAGTACATCGGCACCGTCGCACCGGACCTGCTCGCCAGGGTCGCCCGGCACGAGAACAACGGTATCGACGTGTTCGAGACCCACCGGATCGACGAGCAGCTCGCCAAGGCGCTCGATCGCAAGGTGTGGCTGCCCTCGGGCGGCACCCTGGTGATCGACCGCACCGAAGCGATGACAGTGGTCGACGTCAACACCGGCAAGTTCACCGGCGCGGGCGGCAGCAACCTCGAAGAGACGGTCACCCGCAACAATCTGGAGGCGGCCGAGGAGATCGTGCGCCAGATGCGGCTGCGCGATATCGGCGGCATGATTGTCGTCGACTTCATCGACATGGTCCTCGAGTCCAACCGCGACCTGGTGCTGCGTCGACTGACCGAGGCGCTCGGCCGCGACCGGACTCGCCACCAGGTCTCCGAAGTGACTTCGCTCGGCCTGGTGCAGATGACCCGCAAGAAGCTGGGCACCGGACTGGTGGAGGCCTTCTCCACCACCTGTGAGCACTGCCATGGCCGCGGCATCCTGGTGCACGCCTACCCGGTGGAGTCGTCGTCCGCCGGCGAGGACGGCGGAGCGAAGAGTCGGGAGACCGGTTCGCGTCGACGCAGGGGCCGGGACAAGGGTGCGGCCGCCGCACCCGCTGCGACCAACGGCACTGCGCCGGTGACCGAGGCCGTCGAGGAGGATGCCGCCGTCAAGCGGGCGCATCCGGTCGCGTTGGCAATGGCAGCGCATCACGGTGACGCGACCGAGGCCGACGCCCAAGCGGTCGACGTGGTCGAGGCAGAAGCTGTTGACATCGATGCTGTGGTGACCGAGGCCCTAGCCGAGGAGCCGACCGAAACAGCTGCGGCAGTGATCGAGGAGGCCGTGGCGACCGAGGTCGAGGCGGTCGAGGTGGCCGCCGAGCCTGTTGCAGCCGTGGTGGAGCCGGAAGCCCCAGCCTCAGCCCCTGCTGCACCGGAGCCGGTCGCCGTGCGGGAGCCTGCTGCCCGAAACGGTGTTCCCGAGCCTGCCGCACCGCAGACGGCCGGTCGCAGGCGCAGGGTGGCCCGTTCGGCCGCGGCGCCCGCAGCCGACAGCAGTGGTGCGGTGTTCGTGCTGTCGGCGGATCAGCCACCCGCAGCGCCGGTCGTGGACTTTACGGCCGAGGCTCCGGTAGCGGTGCCCGTGCGCAAGACGCGCCGCCGGGCCGCGGGACGTCCCGCGGGGCCGCCCGTGGACGAGGCGAACTGACCGGTCCGAGCTGATCGGATCGTGCCCAACGACCGAGACCCCCGTCACGATGGTGGCGGGGGTCTCGTATTTCGGGCGTGCCGGACTACCGCGCATGGCCGGAGCGAAGGTGGAGGTACGCCTGTTCGGGAGACGCCGGTTTGGACCCGGTGGTAGGCGTCCTGTAATCTCGAACAGTCGCTGCCCGGCGACAGCGCTCTACTGCGCTGTGTTTGTGACTCGGCCCCGAGGCCGAGGGCCTTCAGGTTTACTGAGGCGGCGGTGACTACCAGACCAGAGTGCTGTGGTTTCCAAGCGGAATCGTCCGGGCGGGAGCATGCAGCCGCGTGAGCATCAGCCGCGCGCATTACAGGAAGAAGGGCAGCCGACCGATGGCAACGTACGCGATCGTCAAGACCGGCGGAAAGCAGTACAAGGTCGCGGTCGGTGACCTGGTGAAGGTCGAGAAGATCGAGGGTGCGCCGGGTACTTCCGTGGCGCTTGCTCCGGTTCTTGTCGTCGATGGCGCCGAGCTGACCACCGATGCGGCCAAGCTGGCCAAGGTCTCCGTGGCCGCCGAGGTCGTCGAGCAGACCAAGGGCCCGAAGATCCGCATCCACAAGTTCAAGAACAAGACCGGCTACCACAAGCGGCAGGGCCACCGTCAGCCGCTGACGGTCATCAAGGTCACCGGCATCAAGTAAGCCTCCTCGATTTCGAGTTACTTCACAGGAGTTCAGAAATGGCACATAAGAAGGGTGCGTCCAGCTCCCGCAACGGTCGCGATTCGAACGCCCAGCGACTCGGCGTCAAGCGCTTCGGCGGCCAGGCCGTCAAGGCCGGCGAGATCCTGGTTCGTCAGCGCGGTACCCACTTCCACCCCGGCGTCAACGTCGGTCGTGGCGGTGACGACACCCTGTTCGCCCTCGCGGCGGGCGCGGTCGAGTTCGGCAGCAAGCGTGGCCGCAAGACCGTCAACATCGTCGTCCCGGAGCCGGTTCAGGCCTGACCGCCTGATAGGCGTCCGTCCACCGACTGCGCCGACCGAGCGCAGGCGAGGCAGCCGCCTGCTACTCCAGACAACAGCCGAGCGGGTCAGGGTGACACACCCTGGCCCGTTTTCGCGTTTTCGAACGATCGCGTCGGCGCCGACAACCACAACCACCGAGGAGGATGATTCGGCTTATGTCCAAATTCATCGACCGTGTCGTATTGCACGTGCATGCGGGCAAGGGTGGTCACGGTTGTGCCTCCGTGCGCCGCGAAAAGTTCATGCCGCTCGGCGGACCCGACGGCGGTAACGGCGGTCGCGGTGGGGATGTGGTCCTCGAGGTCGACCCAAATGTGCACACCCTGCTGGACTTCCATTTCCATCCGCACGCCAAGGCGGGCAACGGCAAGCCGGGCGAGGGCAGCAACCGTGACGGTAAGCAAGGCAGTGATCTGCTGCTGAAGGTGCCTGACGGCACCGTGGTGCTCGACAACGACGGCAAGGTTCTCATCGACCTGGTCGGCGCGGGTAACAAGTTCATCGTGGCCCGCGGTGGCCGTGGCGGCCTCGGCAATGCGGCACTCGCGTCCAAGGCACGCAAGGCTCCCGGCTTCGCTCTGCTCGGCGAGGACGGTGAAGAAGGCGACCTCGTTCTCGAACTCAAGTCGCTCGCCGACGTCGGTCTGGTCGGGTTCCCGTCGGCGGGCAAGTCCTCGCTGGTGTCGGTGCTGTCGGCGGCCAAGCCGAAGATCGCGGACTACCCCTTCACCACGCTGGTGCCCAACCTCGGCGTGGTCGCCAGTGGCGACACCACGTTCGTCATCGCCGACGTGCCGGGACTGATTCCGGGAGCCAGCGAGGGCCGCGGGCTCGGGCTGGAATTCCTGCGCCATCTGGAGCGGTGCGCGGTGCTCGCGCATGTCGTCGACTGCGCCACGTTGGAGCCAGGTCGCGATCCGGTGTCCGACGTGGACGCGCTGGAGGCGGAGCTGGCGGCCTATAAGTCCATGCTCAACGCCGACACCGGCCTCGGCGACCTTGCCGATCGGCCCCGTGTGGTCATCCTGAACAAGATCGACGTGCCCGATGCCGCCGAGCTGGCGGAGATGGTGACGGCGGAGTTCACCGCGCGCGGCTGGCCTGT
This sequence comes from Nocardia sp. CWNU-33, assembly GCF_046764895.1. Lineage (NCBI taxonomy): Bacteria > Bacillati > Actinomycetota > Actinomycetes > Mycobacteriales > Nocardiaceae > Nocardia > Nocardia sp. CWNU-33. Next base: position 129,306 of record NZ_JBKOQN010000009.1, read on the forward strand.
GTTCGAGATCTCCGCGGTGAGCCGAGCAGGCCTGCGGCCCTTGACCTTTGCCCTCGCGGACCTGGTGCTGAAGTACCGTGAGGCGCATCCGAAGGCAGCGCCCGCACGCCCGGTGATCAGGCCGATCGCGGCGAACGAGACAGGTTTCAGTGTGATCGCCGATCCCGACGAGCCGGGCGGTTTCATCGTGCGTGGCAGCCAGCCCGAGCGCTGGGTGCGCCAGACCCAGTTCGACAACGACGAAGCGGTGGGCTACCTCGCCGACCGGCTCGCCCGCCTCGGTGTCGAAGATGCCCTGGTGAAACAGGGCGCCGAGCCCGGAGCGCCGGTCACCATCGGCGATGTGACCTTCGAATGGGAGCCGCAGATCTCGGCGGGCATCGATATGGTGCCGACCGGCCGCGGCACCGACCTGCGGCTGGAACAGAACGACCGGATCGGCGCCGCCGAACGCAAGCACGCGTCCCGAGTGCGCCGTGGTCTGGTGAAAGAGGACGAGGACCAGTGATGTTGCCCGGGGGCGCGGGAACTGCCACCTTGTCGGTGCGGCGCACGCCGGAATTCGACGGTGTGTGTGGGGGTTCCGGTGCTTCCGGTGTGGATGCGGTGCGGTCGCGCGCTGTTGTGGCGTGGCGGGGTATGACGGGATTACCCGGTACGTGTCGGGGTTCCAGTGCAGGCGTCGTGCGTTTGCGAGCCGTCTGGTCGTCAGGGCGGAAGCTGGAGTCTTGCGGTGCCGTCGGTGTCGTTCGAGCCCCGGTGTGCGGCGGGGCAACGGTGTGTTCTGGTGTGGTGCAGGGAGTTCGGTTGCTATGCAGGTGAGTTCTGGTATGGCCGAGGCGATGTCGCAGGATGGGCTGAGCGAGGCTCGGCAGGCGATCGCTTCGGCGCGAAGTGTGGTGGTGAAGATCGGTTCGTCCGCGCTCACCAGCCTGAAGGGCGGGCTGGATACCGCGCGTCTCGATCGGCTTGCCGATGCGGTGGAGGCGCGCATGCGCGCGGGATCCGAAGTGGTCGTAGTGTCTTCGGGCGCGATCGGCGCGGGGATCGCGCCGCTCGGGCTGACCCGCCGCCCGCGTGATCTGGCCACCAAGCAGGCTGCCGCCAGTGTCGGCCAGCTGGCGCTCGCACATGCGTGGGGCACCTCCTTCACCAGGTACGGACGCACCGTCGGGCAGGTGCTGCTCAGCGCCGACGACTTCTCCCGCCGCGAGCACCACCGCAACGCCCAACGCACCCTGGACCGGTTGCGCTCGCTCGGTGCGGTCGCCGTGGTGAACGAAAACGATACTGTCGCAACGGAAGAGATCCGCTTCGGCGACAACGACCGGCTCGCAGCGCTGGTGGCCCACCTGGTCGGCGCCGACGCGCTGATCCTGCTCTCCGACGTCGAAGGCCTCTATGACGGCGACCCGCGCAAGGGTGCGGCGAACTTCATTCCAGAGGTCCGCAGCAGCGCCGATCTCGACGGCGTCATCGCAGGCAGTGGTGGCGCACTGGGCACCGGCGGGATGGCCTCGAAGTTGTCCGCGGCCCGCCTTGCCGCCGACGCGGGCGTGCCCGTACTGCTCGCGGCCGCCACCGAAGCCGCCACCGCACTGACCACTGGCACCGTCGGCACGGCCTTCGCCGCCCGCCCGGTCCGCCTGTCCGCCCGCAAGTTCTGGGTCCGCCACGCCGCCGACAGCCGCGGCGCCGTCCTCATCGACGAAGGCGCGGTCCAAGCCGTGGCCCACCGCCGCCGCTCCCTGCTGGCCGCAGGCATCACCGGCGTCCGCGGCCGCTTCCACGGCGGCGACGTAGTCGACCTCGTAGCCCCCGACAACCACGTAATAGCCCGCGGCGTAATCGAATACGACAGCTCCGAACTCGCCGGCATGCTGGGCCGCTCCACCGCCGAACTCCCGGACACCATGCAGCGCCCGGTAATCCACGCCGACGACCTCGTCAACGTCTGACCCGCACTCCGCAAGATCCGCACCTTGCCTCGTGATCCGCTGGGCACCCCGTTAAGTGGGTGCCCCGTGACGCGGGCTATGGGTCGGGCGGAGTCGAAGGGCGGTTGCCGAGGAGATTGCGACCGCGACTCCGTTCGGCACCTGCTTTGCGGTTGCTGTGGGTTGAAGTGTGGGTGTGCCCGACACCTGATCGAACGCGTCGTCGGGATGGAGGTTCGAGTGCATCGGCCCTCCGCGGTTCGGCTAGGTACGCGTGCGTGGGGGAGTGCTGTCGGTGGCCTACTTGTGGGGTGTGGGGATGACGCCGGGCTGGTTGGTGGTCGAAGGTGACTGGTCTTGGTCTTCTGTGATGGGGCCGGTGACGCCGGGCTGGCCGCCGGGGTCGACAAGTGGGGGAGTGGGTTCTCCCGGCTGGGGGGCCGGTGGTTCCGGTTGCGGGGCGGCGGGGGGTGGCTCCGGTGGTGGTGCTTGTTGTGTCGGCGGGGCGGGTATGGGTGTAGGAGCTGGTGGTTCCTGCTGTGAGGCTGGTGGTGGTGCTTGTTGTGTCGGCGGGGCGGGTTGCGGAGTTGGTTCGACTGTGGGGACCGGTGGTTCGGGCTGTGGGGCTGGTGGTGGTTCCGGTGGTGCTTGTTGTGTCGGCGGGGCGGGTTGCGGAGTTGGTTCGACTGTGGGGAGCGGTGGTTCGGGCTGTGGGGCTGGTGGTGGTTCCGGTGCTTGCTGCGTCGGTGGAATGGGCTCCGGTGCGGGAGAGGGTGATTCCGGCTGTGGAGCCGGTGCTGGTACGGGCGGCGGGGTTTGCTGGGTCGGCGGAGGGGTCGGTTCCGGCGTGGGGCTGGGGGTTTGCTGCGGGTCGGGCGCAGGTGCGGGCGTCGACGGTGCTGGAGCAGCCGGCGTCGGTGTCGGGGTGGACGGTGGTGTCGGAACGGGCTGGGGGCCTTGCTGTTCCGGTGTCGACGGCGCGGCCGTCGGCGCAGTGGTGCCGGGTGGCGTCGGGGCGGGGGTGGATGGAACCGGGGTGGTTGGCTGCTGATCCTGTTGCTGCAGTGGGGGTTCGGAGTATTCCGGCGTGATCTGTCGTGGGCTGCTCGGCCGCGGTGCTATCTCGCCGGGCAGCTGTGGGGGTTCGGGAAGGGCGGGAACGCCGGTGCCTGCCATGTTGTAGGCCGGTTTGTACACCATGTTCATCGCGAGGACGGCTTCCTGGCGCAGTGCTTCCGCCGCCATCTGTGCGTCGATGATGCCGCCGGCCTCGAGCAGTTTCGCGATCGCGCCGACCGGGCCCGAGCTATCGGGGGGAACCACGGCAATCTTTACTGCCTCGGCGGCCGCGGCGACCCCACCCAGCCGCGCGCCCACCTGGCCCATGATGGCGGCGAGCTCGTCGACCGACTCGGCGTAGCTGCGGGCACTTGCGTATGCCGCGTCGGCCGTGGCGCCCTCCCACTCCATGGAGTTCATCACTCGATCCGAGCTCGCGCGGGTCAGCGGGAACGAAGTAGCAAGTGTGCCTGCCACTTCCAGCCAGGTGACCGAGGCGCTCAGGATCTGCGCGGCGTCGATTTGCTGAGTCTTGGCGTAGATCTCCTCGTGCCGCATCGACTCGAAATGCTCCATCGAGCTGATGTAGTCGGGGTCGTTCCCGTTCACCGCGGCACCCTCGTTTCGATGGCCCGCAACGCGGCGGCATTCGCGGCGTCGGCCTCCTCGAGCAGTCCGCCGCTGATCAGGAACGCCTCCTTCATCCGGTAGGCGGCCTCGATGTAGTGGTCGAGTAGTGCGGCGGCGTCGCGGGCCTTGTGGCTGAAACCGGCCTGGAGCTGCTGAGCGGAGACGAACCCGCCGAAGCCCTGTGCTTCGGACGCGGCTTCGAGGCGTTGTTGCAGATAGATCAGTCGATCGGCCTGATCGTCGTACATCTCGGCACAGCGCCGTGCCGCGGCCGGATCGAACTTGACTGTTCCTGCCTTCGCCTGCTGCTTGAACCGGGCGATTTCGGCTCGGCTGGTCTCGATCGTCATGCGCACCCCTGAGATCGGTCGGTCCGACCCAGACTAACCGGAAGCCAAGTCCCCGGTCAGTAATAGTTACCCGTCGGCGCTAGTCATCCGGCCTGCGCTGGAACGCGTTTCTGCAGCTGAGCGGCGAGTTGGTCGGCCGAAGCGGGCACAACATGCACGGTCGAACCCGCCCTGATCAGGTAGCGCCCGTCGCCTTCGACATCGATCCAGGTGTAGTGGATCGGGGGCGCCGGTTCCGCCCGATCCAGCCGTGCCTCGATCCGGATGTGTCCCTCCGCGGTGTGCGGCTTCAGCAACAGCCTGCGGATCGGCGGCGCGGCCGGTCGGCGCGCGACTAACTCTTCGTCGCGGATGGTGTCGGCAGGTGCGGCTCTGGCCGGTTCCCGCCCCGGCGGGGTCTTCGGCAGCAGCGCCGCGATCCTGGCGCCGAGTTTGGCGCTGTGCCCGATCGAGATGCGCACTCGGCCACCGAAATCCGGGCTGGTGCCCGGCTCCTGCAGAGCGAGCACGGCATGGTCGAAGATCGCACCCGCCAACAATCGGATCTCGGTGCCGGGGCGGTGCGCCCCGCCGATCGCCACTATCCGCGTGTGCGGTTGGGCCAGGATCCGCAGACACGCGGTCAGGTCCGGATCGCTGCCGGCCGGCAGCCGCTCGTCCAGCTGCGCGCGCAACGCATCGGCGTCACGCTCCGTGCGCGGTGTCTCGAGGATCCGGATGGGGTAGGGATGGCGATCTACCTTGGTTTCCTGCCAGACATAAGCGAACTCATCCGGGGTGAATGTCCAACCCACGCCGACTCACATCCTCACCGAACCCACCGAATCAGCCTGAAGCTTAGCGGCGGGTCGAGGGTTGCGACCAACTCTTCGCCAAGCGAGCCCGCAGGATTGCGGGCTAACGTCGAGGTGAATTCTCGGATATATCCAAACAGTCCCCTTTGTTTTGTTCGGCGTGCCTTGTGCCGGAGCATCCGGCTCCTGCCCGGTGCCGAGGGGGCGATGGGAGACACCTTGCAGGTACTTGGACCGTGGACCGATACAGCGACGATCGCCGCGCTAGCGGGAGGTAAAGCGCGCGGATTGCACAGCTTGCACACCAGTGGTTTCCGCGTTCCGGAATGGGTCGTGCTGGGTATCGACGCGTTCGAGCAGGTGCTGCACGCGGGCGACCTCACCGAGGAGCTGACGGCTTTTCTCGCCATCGACGACCTGGAAAGGGCGTTGGCGGCGGGGGCAGCGCTGCGCACACAGGTCGCCGCCGCGGCGCTGCCGCCGGCGGTCCTCGCGTTGATCACCGACGCCTACGACCGGCTCGGCGGCGGCTCGATCGCCGTGCGCTCCTCGGTGGCCGCTGAAGACGGCCCCGGCCACTCCTACGCGGGCCAATTCGACTCGTTCCTGAACGTCAACGGCCTCGACGCGGTGACATCCCGGGTGCGGGCGTGCTGGGCGTCGGCGTTCTCCGAGCGGTCCATCCGCTACGCCTTCGCGCACGAGCTGCCGCCTACCGGCGCTGCTGCCGTCGTCCTGCAGCGATTGATCTCCGCGCGGACCAGCGGCGTGATGTTCACCGCGAACCCGATCACCGGCGCGGCGGAGGAGTTGGTGATCAGTGCGGTGTACGGGCTCGGTGAAGGCCTCGTATCGGGCGCGGTGGACGCCGACTCGGTGATCGTCGACAAATCCTCCGGCGCGGTGCTGGAAACGGTGCTGGGGGACAAGGAGCGGTCCTACACACCCACCGGTGACCAGGGCGTCGCGGTCGATGAGGTGGATCAGGAGCGTCGCAGCCGTGCCGCGCTGTCGGATGCCGAGCTCATCGAGGTGGTCGAACTGGGGCGCAAGCTGGAGGCCGACCTCGGCACGCCGCAGGACGTCGAGTGGGCGATCGACGACGACGGGCTCTGGTTGCTGCAGACACGACCGATCACCACCGCCGTGCGCGACACCTCCCGGTCCGGTGACGCGCTGTTGCGCGGCGCCGGTGAGGTCCTCGAAGACGACGAGCAGCGGATCTGGGACAACTCCAACATCATCGAGAGTTTCAGTGGCATCACCTCGCCGTTGACGTTCACCACGGCGGCCGACATCTACGGCCGGGTCTATCACGGTTACGCGAAATCGTTGCGGGTGCCCGATGAGCAATTGCGCCAGACCGATCGCTGGACTCCGGTGCTGCTGGGCTACTTTCACGGCCGCGTCTACTACAACCTCCTGCACTGGTACCGGATGGTTGGCATCGCGCCCGGCTACCCGTTGAACAGGAAGGTGCTGGAGGCGGCGCTCGGCGTCGACGAACCGCTCGCCGACGAGCTCGCGAAGACGCTGCGGCCGTTCACTTTCCGAACGCAAGTCGCCCGGCTTCGCTCCAGGACCGTCACCACGGTGACCTATCTGCGGCGGCTGTTGGGAATCGACGATATGGTCGAGCAATTCATGACCGAGTTCTATCGCGTCTACGACGAATACGACGCCATGGACTACACGACCCTGTCCGGTGAACAGGCCTACGCGTCCTACCGCACCGTCGACCGTGACCTGGTGCAGCGCTGGGGCCCGCTGATGGTGCTGGACGCGATCCTGCTGACCTGCACCGGATTGATGTTCCTGCTGACGAAGCTGCTGCTGCCCAAGGCGCCGGAGTGGTTCCTGTACGCCGTGGTGGGCCCGGGTGCCGATGTCGAATCGGCCGAGCCCGCGCGCGCGATGACCGAGCTGGCCCAGTTCGTGCGCGCCGAGCCGGAACTCGTGGCATTGGTCAATTCGACTCCGCCGGAACAGATCTACCCGGCACTGCGCGGATCGGAGTACACCGAATTCCTGGTCCGCGTCGATGCCTACATCGATCGCTACGGCTATCGCAGTCTCGACGAGCTGAAACTGGAGACGCCCGATCTGCGGGAAGACCCGGCCAGCCTGTTCGTCATGCTGCGCAGCGCCATCGGGCGGGTAGGAGACGCCGCACAGCACAGCCGCAGCGCCGAGGCCGACGACTATCTCGACGCGCACCTGCACGGCTCGCGCCGTCGGATCTATGAACGGTTGCGCGCCAAGGTGAATCGTTGCGCCGCGCACCGCGAACGGCTGCGCTTTTGCCGGACGCGAGCCTTCGGCATGGTGAAGCGGATGATCCGGGTGATGGGCCGCGACCTGGTCGAGCGCGAGGTCATCGACGAGTTCGGCGACGTGTTCTTTCTGACCATGCAGGAATTGCGCGGCTGCTATGAAGGCGCGCAGACCGAGACGCTGCGCGATCTGGTGGCGGCGCGAAAAGCTCAGCGCGCCAGGGACGGTGAGTTGGTCGCGCCGGCTCGCTTCGTCACAGCGGGTCCGACCTTCGGGCGGGCCGAGCTTGCGGCTCAGGGCTGGGTGCCGGTCACCGACACTCCGGCCGCAACGGTCGGAACAGTGCTGCCCGGAACGCCGTCGGCGTCGGGAATTGTCGAGGGCACGGCTATCGTGGTCGACGAGCCCCGCGACGTCGCAGGCGGCATCCTGGTGGCCTATCGAACCGACCCCGGCTGGGTGGCTGCGCTGCCTTCGGCGTCGGCGCTGGTGATCGAGCGCGGCAGCCCCCTCACGCACGTCGCGATCGTGGCGCGGGAATTAGGAGTCCCCACCGTGGTGCAAGTCAAGGACCTCACGAAAAAGATACGGTCCAGTATGCGGATTCGGGTCGATGGAACCAATGGGACGGTTACCGTGCTGTCCGAAGGAGACCTCCGTGATCGAGCATGACAAATATGTTGCGGCAGTGCGTAATTGGCTTGCCGAGCCCGCAGTGGACGCCGGGGTATACCTGGCCGACGAGGCCGACGGCTGGACCTATCGCAGCTATCGCGACCTCGCCGACACGACCTGGTCCATCGCCGCCCTGATGCGGGCACACGGCATGGGCAGCGGCGACGGCGCGTGTGTGATCATGCCGACCGGATTCCCTTGTGCCGCAGCGTTCTACGCCGTGTGGGCCTGCGGCGGGGTCTTCACGCCGGTCGCCCCGCCGATGTTCGGTGACCTCGACCAGATCGTCGCCCACATCGCGGCGATCCTGGCACAGGCCCGCCCGCGACTGGTGGTCACCTCGACGGAGTTCGAGCAACTCGTCCGCAGGGCGGCGATCGAAGCGGGCCGCATCGACGAGCCACTGGTGATCAATGCTCAGACCCTCGGGCCACCACCCGCGGTGCGTGAGTTCGGCGAGCCGGACGAGTGCGCGCTGCTGCAATTCACCTCCGGCTCCACCGGCACGCCGCGCGGCGTGCGCGTCAGCTGGCAGAACCTGGCCAACAACATCGCGATGATCTCCACCCTCGTCGACTGGCGGCCCGGCGAGGCCATGGTCTCGTGGTTGCCGCTCTATCACGACATGGGCCTGGTCGGCGCCTTCCTCACCACCGTGACCAATCAGGGTGACCTATACCTGATGCGACCCGACCAGTTCGTCCGCGACCCGGTGCGGTGGCTGCGTGCGATGACCCATGCCCAGCACTCGCCGTCACCCTCGTTCGCGCTCGGCTATGTGGCGCATCGGGTGCCCCAGGAGGACATCGCCGAGCTCGACCTCTCCGGCTGGCGCACGCTCGCCGTCGGCTCCGAACCCGTCGAGGTCGCCGATCTACAGTCGTTTGCGAATCTCGCAGGCAAACAAGGCTTCTCGACCAAGGCGTACACGCTGGCCTATGGGCTCGCGGAGGCAACGCTGATGGTGACCTCGTCGGCACGCAACCGCCCTGTCACCGCGCTGCGCCTCGACAACCCGAGTCTGCGCTTCGGGTCCAGCATCGCGATCCTGGACGAGCAACTGCTCGACGACACCCGTCGGGTCGAAGGCGCGGGATGGATTACCGGCCTCGGCTATTCGACGCCGGAGTCGACGGTCACGGTGGTCGACGAGGACGGTCGCGAGCTCCCCGACGGCACCCTGGGCGAGATGGTCGTAGTCGGCGATTCGGTGGCGCTCGGGTATTCGGTGACGGATTCCGGCGAGCCCGCAGCGGGTTCGTCCACCCGGATCACCGACGGCAGGCTCTACACCGGTGACGCGGGATTCCTGTATCGCGGTGAAGTTTTCGTGCTCGGCCGGATGGGATCGAGCCTGAAGGTGCGCGGTCGGTCGGTGTTCATGGAGGACATCGAATCCCGGGTCGCTCAGGAGACCGGGATCACCAAAGGCAAACTTGCCGCGGTCACCATCACCGAGGCGGGTGCGCAGGGCATCGCCTTGTTTGCCGAATCTGCGCCGGGTGACTGGATCTCCGAGGCACGCAGCATTATTCGCGGTGAGCTCGGCCCCGCGCAGTCCGTCACCATCGTCACCGGACCGCGCGGCACCATTCGCCGCACCTCCAGCGGCAAACCACGCCGCCGCCATATGTGGCAGCTGTTTCGCGATGGAGTCCTCGACGGCGCCATCGCCCACGAGACAGAAACCACCGGCGCCGGCGGGGCGGACAACATCCAAGCCGGCGATGGCCGAGCCGCTCAGGACATCGCACCGGAGCCCACGCTGGCTGCGGAGCGGGTGCGTCAGCTGCTCGAACGAGCCTTGGAAACCGTAGTGGTACCACGGGATTCGGTGGTGCTGTTCGAAGGTTCGCTGGCCGAGGGGTTCGGCAACGAGGGATCCGATGTGGACTTCCTCGTCCTCGCGCCCGGTGACGAGGAGATGCCGACACTGCCGACGGTGCTGTTCATCGATGGGCGTCGAGTCGAGGTGCGCACCCGGTCGCAGGCACAGCTGCGCAGACAGTTGGCGCAGGTCGCGGCGGCGGGAAACCCCACAGAACTCGACGAGGACCTGCTCAACCGGTGTCAGCGATTCCTGCGGGCAACCGTGGTCCGGTCGGGCACTCCCGACGTAGCCGAATTGCGCTCGCTGCTGCCCTATTCCGGCTTCACGGAGCTGATGGCGCACTGGTGGACCGCGCGGGCCACCCAGGCATTGCGATTCGCTGTCGCACTGCGCGCGCTGGGAGCGCACGCCGAAGCGGGTGGTTGGGCGCGCGATGGTCTTTTGCAGGCGATGAAGGGGTGGGCGGCGCGGCACGGCGAAAGCTATCTGGAGACCAAATGGCTGCCGCAGCAGCTGGACCGGATCGGGCGCGACGACCTCATCGATCGCTACCGGGACACCAGTGATCCCGCCCGCTGGGCGTTCGACCACCAGGCGCGGAAGGTCGGCGACGCGGAACCAGGTTCCGGAGCTGAGCACCATGCCGTCCCAGTGTCGGTAGCTGAAGCCGATCGGCCCGGCGACGCGCAAGCCGGAGCAGCGACCGAACAGCTGACCTGGCAAAAGGTGTGGGAACTGGCCGCCGGACTCGGCGTGCCCGCGGTGGCGGACGATCCGCATGAGATTTTGTTCGCGCGCCGCCCCCGCGTCACCACCTGGACGATCGGTGGGCGCGTGCATGTCGTGCGCGACGATCGGGATGTCTTCGTGCTCTCGGACCCGGCCGCGCGGGCCTGGCGGTCGGTGGTGTTCCGGCATTCGGTACGCGACGTGCTCGCCCGCGCCCAGTCGGACATCGCTGCCGAGCTGTCCGAGTTCATCCGGCTCGGTTTCGTCGGATTGCAATGGCGCGGCGGCGAACTCATCGAACCCGCCTTGGCAATGTGCAAGCCGGTGCAGCCCTACACGCCGGTACCGAGTACGAGCGCCCCTGCGCTCGGCGTGACCGGAGCCGCGGGAGACGATCCGATCGTCACCCTTTCTGCACTGCCCGCGACCAGATTCACCGAATGCGCACTGAATCTGGTGTGGTCCAACATCGTTCTGGAGAATGCCAGGGAGGACCTGGCCGGTGCGGTGAAGAACTCCCAGGGCGCAGTCGCCGACATAGCCGCCCACCGTCTGATCGCGATGGCGGTTCGGGTCGTGCTGTCCGCCTTCGGTATTCATCCACTGCCCGCCGACGTGGCACCCGCCGAAACCGTGCTGCGCATACTTCCATCGCACGCGTCGGGTCGCGATCAGCTACTGACACAGCTGAAATCGGCGCAACAGGTGTGTTTCTCGGACATCCTCCGCACGAGCGGTGACATCAGCGCCGGTCTTGCGGTCCTCGACGATTTCGTCGCCCTGGTGCGGCGGATCGCAGGCGGCTCGGAGTCCGCGACCGGTTTCCCCGCCTCGTTCGATTCGCGCGAGCAATGGCGTCGGACCCTGGCGATCGGTTACGACTGGCTGCGCCTGGCCGGTTACCTGAACACCGACCTGCCGCTCGACGAGGCCCGCGATCTGCTGACCTCCGGTGGCCACCAGCCTCATCTACGGGAAGGAGAGTCGGCATGACCGCTGTAGCCGATACCGCGATCGCCGAGCAGGTCCGCCGCCTCGTCCTCGCGATGGCGCCACGACCATCGGCGACCGACGACGAGAAGCGGCTGGTCGAAGACCTCGGCTTCGATTCTCTGCGCCTGATGGAACTCACGGTGGTGCTGGAGCGCTCCTTCGACCTGCCGCGCTATCGCCCGGAGCAATTGATCGGTGTGCGTCGCGTCGGGCAAGTGATCGCCCTCGTCTCGGGGACGCTGGCCGAAGGCGGCCCATCATGAGCGAGCAGGCCAGGGCTGACCGGCAGCGCGGTGCGATCACGAGCGCGCGCGACACCGTGCTGGTCACCGGCGCGACCGGATTGGTCGGCGCCGAAGTCGTGGCGCGGCTGGCCGCCGCCGGCCGACCGGTGGCTGCTGTGCTGCACAGCAATTCGAGCATTGTCCGCAACGACGGCACAGTGCTGGAGGCGGGCACGCCGGTGGCGGGCGATATTCGGGCGCGCGGTTTCGGCATGTCGGAGCGCGATACCGCCGACCTGGCCGAGCGCGTCGGCGCCATCGTGCACTGTGCGGCGACCACCGCGTTCGATGCGCGAGATTCCGACTACGAGGAACTGAATGTGCGCGGCACCGTGCACGCCATCGCGCTGGCCAGGCAGTGGGATGTTCCGCTTGTGCACGTCAGTACCGCGTATGTGTGCGGGCGGCGCGGCGGCGTGGTCACCGAGGACGAGCTCGACGCGGGCCAGTCATTCGGGAATGGATACGAGGACAGCAAGTTTCGTGCCGAACAGTTGGTGCACGCGGCAGGTGAGCAGGGCCTGCGCTGGGCGATCGTACGGCCCGGCATCGTGACCGGCGTCGGCGACTCGGGCGCGATCCGCGAATACAAGAACCTCTACACCGTCGTGAAACTCATGGTGGAGGGCAAACTCCGGGCACTGCCCGGCCGCTACGACGCGACCCTGTCGCTGGCCCCGGTGGATCACGTCGCCGACGTCATCGCCGCGGCCGTCCTGGATTTCGACTCCGCGCACGGCCGCACCTTCCACGCGCTCGGCCGAGACGCTTTGTCGTTGCGCGAGGTATCGGATGTACTCGCCGAGTATCCCTCCTTCGAGGTGGCCACGTTCGTGCCGGAAGCGACCTTTGCCGAGGACGACCTGGACCCGGTAGAACGGGAGTACTACCGGCGCATCGGCTCGCTCTACACCAGTTACTTCCAGCGGCGGTTGATATTCGACACCGCCCATGCCGAGGTACTACTGGGCAAGCCGTCGCCACCGAGCGGCAAGGACTACCTGCGTCTCCTACTCGACTACTGCCTGGAATCGGGATACCTGGGCGTTCCGCTGCCATCGATCGAAGATGTATTGGCGAGCAACGACTTCGGAGGCGGGCGATGAGCAGTGGATCACCGGGTGAGCGCGACGGGATCGTCGGCGATTCGCTGCGCGAGCTGCTGGCGGGTTCGACGCCCTCGGCGGAGAAAGCCGGTGTCTACCTCGACGACACCTACGTGCAGGAGTCGGTCGACCAGCTCGACCGGTTGGGTGTCGACGCGGCGAAATTCGCCATGCAACATTCGCTGCTGCTGCTCAAACCCGATGCGATCGTCGCTCGCGCCGTCGAACCGACGCTGCAATGGCTGGCCGACAACGGTTTTCGTGTGGTCGGCGCCTACCGCGTCCCGGTAGATCGACACCTGGCCCGTGCACTGTGGTACTTCGCATGGAATATCGCCTCACCCGAACGCAGGCGGCTCGCCGATCTGCTGGTCGGCATCTCGGATGTGCTTGTTCTGGTGGTGCACGGTCCCGACGGGGAGCTGCCGGTCTCGGTGCGGCTCACCAAGACCAAAGGCGCGACCGATCCACGTAAACGCCGTCCCGGCGAATTGCGGTATCTGCTGGGCAGGCACAACTATCTGCTCAATCTGGTGCACTCGCCGGACGATCCCGCCGATGTGCTGCGCGAGCTCGCCATCTACTTCGACGAGCGGACGCGGGCGGCGGTGATCGCTCAGGCAGGCGCGGGTGTCGACCGCTCGGCCGATGCCGTCGCGATCGCTCATGACCTGTACACCCACGCTCCTGCCCGCAGCTTCGATCGTGCCGACGCACTCGCACGACTGTTGAGCGATCTCGACCGCGCAGGTTTCACGCTCCCGCCCGAGCTCGACCTCGAATCCGACACGGGCTGCGCGCAATTGCTGTACTCGGCATGGGCCGCTGACCGGGACCTGGATCCGTGGTCGGTGATCGTGCTCGGCGCATACGTTCTTCCCATGCGGACCGGCACTCAGCCGCAGACCTTGCGGCCCGTGTCCGCGACAGATTGGTTGGAGGGTCGATCGTGACCACAGACGCAGCACCGGTACGGGCAGCAAGCCATGTCCGCACCATCTCCCGCGAACTAGCGCATCGCTGCGCGGTCTCCGAGGTCTTCGTGACCTCGCTGGATACCGCGGCACCGGACGAGTTCGTCGCGGGCGCACAGCTACCGAGAATGCACGCCTACTACGGCGACCACCACGGTTCGCTCGCGATGCGACACGATCCGCTGCTGGTGATGGAGGCGGGCAGGCAGGCGGCGATCGCGCTGACCCATGAGTTCTACGGTGTACCGCCCGAAATGGCGTTCGTCGTCAGGACTTTCAACGGCACCGGCTCCGATACCACGGCCTGGGAAGTCCGCACCGCGCCCGCCGACCTCGTGATGCGGGTACGGGTGCCACAGCAGCACCGCCGCGGTGGCGTGCTGCACGGCCTCGATATGGTGCTGGATATCGAGTGCGCGGGCGAGCCGATGCTTACCGTCGACGGTTCCTTCTCCTGGGTCACCTCGCGACAGTGGTCGGGCCTGCGCTCCGCGTTCCGGGACAGTCTGGGGCTCGGGCCTTTCCACGGCGCCTCGGCACTGACCGAACGCGCCGTGCCTGCCGCGGTGGGCCGGGAGAACTGGCGCAACGTCGTCATCGGTCCGCCGCGTCGGGACGGCGCAACCGCGCGGGCCGCGCTGGTCGCCGACCTCGGCCACCCGTTCTTGTTCGATCATCAGCTCGACCATGTCCCCGGTAGTCTGCTCATCGAAGCGTGCCGCCAGACGGCACTATCGACGATCGTCGACGAACTGCCGCGGTTGGAGTGTGTAGCAAGTACTTTCGATCGATTCGTCGAACTCGACCTGCCGGCCGAATGCGTGGCGGAGATCGTCGAACAGGGTGCGGGCACCGTGGTGATCCACTGCGAGATCCACCAGGCCGGTGCCGTCGCAGCCCAAGTAGATCTCGAATTCGCGGAGGACACACTGGATCCCGAGGCCGAACCGGACTCGGGAATCGTCTGATGGACAGGAGCCCGATGGGCAACGATCTGCTGACCACCACCAGGGCCTTCCGGCGCCGCCTCGACCTCACCAGGCCGGTCGCCAGGCAGGACCTGCTCGACTGCCTCGACGTCGCGGTGCACGCCCCGAGCGGCACCAACCGGCAGCCGTGGCGCTTCCTCGTGGTCGAGGACCCCGGTACCAAACAGCAGATCGCCGAGTATTACCGAAAAGGCTTTGCCGCCTACCTGTCCGCCCGCACTCCACGCCCCGATCAACTCGGCGACCTCGCCTCCGGCCGCTACCTCGCCGCCCACCTGCACGAGGTCCCGGCGCTGGTGGTCGTCTGCTCGCTCGGTCGCCCACCCGCGAACGCCGCAGCCCTCCAACTCGCCAGCTTCTACGGCTCCGTCTACCCGGCGGTCTGGAACTTCATGCTGGCCCTGCACGACCGCGGCCTCGGATCCACCATGACCACCGCGCACCTGGTATATGAGCAAGAGATCGCCGACCTCCTCGGCATCCCCTTCGACCAGATAACCCAGGTCGCTATGCTCCCGGTGGCCCACCTGCTGCCTGGTACCAGAAGCCGAGGGCCGCGCCGCATTCCGGCCGCCGAGGTGACGATGTGGAACCGCTGGAGCGAGGAGTGAGGGGCGTAACGGTGGGTGCGGCGAGCCGCGAGCATCGGGGCGCGGAATGAGCAGTGCAGCAGCAACACCGTCGACTCCGCGCGTGCTCGGCTCCCTCGCGCGCATCGCCCGATTCACTGCGGTGATGTACAAGCCGCACTACCTGCTGTACGGCGTGCTCTGGGTGCTCGCACTCGAAGGCACGGCAGCACTTGTCTCCCAGCCCGATTCGTCATGGCATCCGACCGCGTCCACTGTTGTCCGCATCGTCGTGGTCGCCTTCGTCCTGCTGTACCTGCGCATGGTCGACGAACAGAAGGACCTCGACTACGACAGGGTGCACAACCCCGACCGCCCCCTGGTAACCGGCGCGATCAGCGCGAACGAACTGCGCAGCGCGATGGCGGTCATCGCGGTGGGCGCCATCGCCGCCAGCCTGACACTCTCGATCGGTTCGGCGGTGTTGATCGCCGCCGTACTCGCCTACGGCCTTGTCCTCTGGGGTCTGGAGAATCTTTCGACAACCGTGCGCACCGACATCGTGCTGAACCTGGCCATCACCTACCCGGTCCAGCTACTCGTCACCGCGTACGTCGTCGTTTCTGCGATCGGAACCGGCGAAGTCCGATCCCGTTGGCAGGCAGCGGCCGTCGCGATCATCTTCGCCGGTGCTTTCCTCCAGTTCGAATTCGCCCGCAAGACATCCAAGTCACCGCGCCCCGGCGAGATGTACTACTCGAATGCCTTGGGTGCCGACGGCAGCGCGACTGCCGCGCTGGTGTGCGCCGCCGTAGCGGTTTTCGGCGACCTCGCCCTGGTTCGGCCGTGGCCCTACTCCGGGCCGCAAGCACTGATCGCCTGGATTCCTGTGGCGCTCTTACTGATTCCAGCCACGGCAGCATCGAAGTTCCGACGCGCGAGCACACCGGACTACCCGGTCTTACCCGCGGTCCTGTTCATTCTTGCCCTCTACCTCGTGCTGATCGTTCAGGCGCTGGTCCTGACCTGATCACCGAGGTCAGTCGAACACCACAGGCCGCAGTCGAGTCGTGAATCTTCCGGCCCGATCGAGCGCATCCGCGGCCGCATCCAACTCGATCTGCGCCTCTTCGAAGACTTCCACCGCGCCCGCGATGCAGTACCCAGGCGTGGTCAACGCTCCGATGCCTTCGGTATCGACCAGCACCCCTGATCCCGGCAACGCCTGGTATTCCGCGCGGAGTGCCTCGAGGTCACCTCGTAACTCGCGAACCCGCTCGAGCAACCGCGCCCGCCTCGCATCCAGCAGTAGCGGGTCATTCATCTCGCCGGACTCCGCCGACCGATCCGTGGTCATCGCCTTATTTTCCTGCGCAGCCCACCGCTGCGAACGCCTTTCGGCGCGTTTGCACATGGTGGAGTGCCTCTCTCGACGTTTGCCGCAGCCAGGTGCCACTCGGCACCTAACTGGGGCGCACTTCGAGGACATTGTCGGGGGCTACGGTGGGGATACGGCGCACGAGGGTGAATCCTGAGGCGGCCAGGAAGTCTCGGTATTGGTCTTCGGTGCGTTCGCGGCCGCCTACGTTGATGAGCATTTCCAGGTCGATGAATTTTCCCGGGTGCGGTCGATTGTCTTCGGGGAGAACGAGTTCGATGAGCAGCAGCGTCGCATCCTCGGGCATCTGCTCGCGCAGGGTGTTCAGGATCTGCTTGGCTTTGTCGTCGGACCAGTCGTGGATGATGTGTTTGAGAATGTAGGCGTCGCCGCCCTTGGGTACCGTCTCGAAGAAGGAGCCGCTTTCGACCGTGCAGCGGTCGGTGAGGCCGAGTTCGGCGAGGCGGGCGGGCGCCGACGCGACCACTTCCGGCAGATCGAACAGGATGCCGCGTGATGTCGGTGTGCGGGAGAGGATTTCGGTGAGCAGGGTGCCCTGTCCACCACCTACGTCGACAATCGTGCCGTACTGGCCGAAGTCGTAGGCGGCGAACAGCGGTTCTATCGCCAGGGTGCCGATGCTGGTCATGGCGCGGTCGAACAGTTCGCCGAGCTCGCGGTCTTTCTGCACGTAATCGAAGAACGACATGCCGTCCAGATCCGTGCCGACGGTTTCACCGGTGCGCACCGCGTCGACCAGATGCGTCCAATGATTGCGGTGCATCGGCGAGCCGAAGAAGAGCACGGTATCGCGCAGCGAAACGCTCGCATCCCGACGCAGCGCCTGTGCCATCGGGGTGAGCGTGTATTTGCCGTCCGATCGGCGAGCGAAGATGCCGTGGCTCGTCAGCAGCTGCAGCAGGCGACGTAGCGCGTCCTCGTTCGCGCCGGTGGCGCGCGCCAACTCCGCACTGCTACGCGGACCATCGGCTAGTGCGTCTGCCACACCGAGTGCGGCGGCCGCGTGGATCGCCTGGGTCAAGAACCCGGCAACGATCATTTCCAGCAGCGCGATATGCCCTGGCACAAGTCGCCGGTGCAGCCCCGCCATCGAATTGCGGGCGAATTCGATCACCCGCAACAGCGCCTGCGGTGGAACTTTCGATCGGTTGGATGCCATCGTGCCTCCATCCCGTCGGGTATCGAGAAGTTTTCTATCAGGAGGCTACGTGGCGATTCGCCGCTCGCGCGGCTAAATGAGCAGCAACGCCGCCAGCGGCGTTGCCACCCAGATCGCGGCTCCCGCGAGCAAACATCGGCCGTGGGCGGTTGGTGCGCCCTGCACTGGCCGTACCACCGCTGATGACGTGAGCTTGCTTGTCGAGACGGGCACGCTACCCGGCTTCGGCCGACCGGTACCCGGGGCGGTATCGGAGGTGAGCCGCCTCGCACCGCGATGCCGACTGCAGGGTCAGCCGCCGAGGCGCGCCTGGAGTGCGAGGGCGTCGCGCGGTGCCATGACCTTCGCGTCGTTGTCGAAGTAGACGAATACATCGCGGTCCGCGGCCCACCAGCGGATCTTCTCCGCCCACATGTCGAGGCCATCGTCGGAGTAGCCGCTGACGTAGAGCTCGTCGTGGCCGTGCAGCCGGATGTAGACGAAATTCGAGGTGAGGTCCTCGATGAGCGGGTATTTGCCTGCCGCGTCGGCGACGACCAGTGCGATGTCGTGTGCGGCCAACAGTTCGGTGAACTGCGGCGTGACGAAGCTCGGATGTCGGATCTCGAGCGCGTACCGCATCGGCCGTTCGGCGTCGGTCGTGGTGAATCCGGGGTCGACCCGATGGTCGTGCTGTGCCGCGATCTCGGCCGCCCGTGTCGTCGTGCGGGGCAGGTGGCCGAAGAATTCGGCTAGTAGGACCGGATCGAAGGCGAAGTTGGGAGGCAGCTGCCAGAGGATCGGCCCCAGCTTGGGGCCGAGTGCAAGCAGACCGGACGCGAGGAAGTTCGCCAGCAGGGCGTCACCGTCGCGCAGCCGCTTCATATGGGTGATGAACCTGCTGCCCTTCACCGCGAACACGAAGTCCTCCGGCGTCTGGCTCGCCCACTTCTGGTAGCTCGACGGACGCTGCAAGGCATAGAACGAACCATTGATCTCGACGCTGTCGAGTTGCTGCGATAGATAGGCGAGCTCGTTCTTGTGGGTCACCCCTTCGGGATAGAAGGTGCCGCGCCACGGCGGATACACCCACCCCGATGTGCCGATCCGGATCTCGCCCACGCTGTCCATCGTGGCAGACACAATCCCTGCGAACCCGCAGGCCGCATCACTCGTCGTTGTCGGGGTTGGGGCTGCCAGCCTCTGAAGGCCAGCGAACGGGACTCGACTGTGGCACACCCGCGCCCCCACTCGGCACGATGACACCTTCCGAGCGCAGCGAGACCGAGCACTAGAGTTCGCAGCTTGTCTCGCTTCGACACCAGCCCAAGTGGATCCACCGAAGTCGCAAGCCCCGGCGACCAACACACCCATTGGGCACGATGACACCTTCCGAGCGCAGCGAGATCCAGCACTAGAGTTCGCGGCCCGTCTCGCTTCCGAGCGGCCGAAGCGCATGCGCCGAAGGCGCGAGTCTCGGCCGCTCGGAAGCGAGACCAAGGGGGCCGCGAACACGCCGCGCCGCAGGCGCGGCCAAAAAAAACTCAGCGGGTGTCGGCGTGGCGTTGGCGTTCGCGCTCGGCGGCGGTGGCGAGGTAGTCGCCGAGTTCTCGGCGCAGGGTGACGTCGAGGGAGCGGGCCAGAGTGGTGTGCACCGAGGCGACAGCCAGCTCGCGCATTTTGTTGAGCATTGTTGTGGTGTCGGCGATTTCGCTGCTGGTCTCGGGGAGCCAGCCGGGGCCGTGTTCATCCACGATGTGTTGTTTGGCCGCGGTGATCATGAGCTGGGTGATGTCGTCGATCCGGTCGGCCACCTTGGCGTAGATCTCGATGAGGGTGCGCAGTTCGATGCCGTATTCGTGCAGTTCGGCGAACGAGGCCAGCAGCTGGGTGTCGGTGAACACCACGGTGTCGCCCTCGAACCGGACCAGTTTCATCTCCGCGAGCCGGTCGACGAGTTCGTCGGTGTCGGTGCCGAGGATGGTGCCGATGAGCTCGCGTGACACCTCGAAGGTCTCGTCCTTGGCCCAGGGGGCCGCCACCGCGTGCTGCAGGCCGAGCACCTCGGTGAGGTCTTTGCCGGTCTCCCAGCTGGTGATGAAGTCGGCGATGTGCGCGGTGGTGAAGCCGCGCTGCAGCAGCGCGTCGATCAGGCGCAGCCGCTCCAGGTGCGCGTCGTCGTAGATGCTGGCCCGCCCGTCTTTGCCCGCGGGCGGCGGCAGCAGGCCGCGTTCCTGGTAGGCGCGCACGTTGCGAGTGGTGGTGCCTGCGGCGCGAGCAAGGTCATCGATCCGGTACTCCGGCATCGACCTCACCTCCCTCGCCCAGAGCGGCGCCGGTCTGCCGGCAGCCGAACAACACAGTCATCGATCGACCGAGTCTAACGTTCCGGCGGCCGGCGACCGCCACCTCAGGAGACCGCCGCGATCCGTGGCGTCCGTGTATCGGCGGGCACGACGTTGTAGTCGTCGAGGTCGACCGTCCGCAGCTGATTGATGTACTGCGTCGCGAAGCCCGGGTACATGGTTGCGTTGAATCCGTCCTCGGTGAGATACCAACTGCGGCAGCCCGAGTTCCACGTGGTTCCGGTGAGCCGCCGCTGTATTCCCGCGTTGTAGCGGTCCTGTCGGTCGCGCCGCACATCGAGCATCCGCAGATTCCTGTCGAGAATGGTCTCGATCGCACCGACCAGGTAATTGATCTGCGCTTCCATATAGACCAGCGCCGAGTTGTGGCCGGGGCCGGAATTCGGGCCGAAGGTGAAGAAGAGGTTCGGATACCCGGATACCGCAATGCTCTTGTACGCGTAAGCGCCGCGCTGCCATTCCTCGGCGAGCACCCGGCCGTCGCGTCCGGTGATCGGGATCGGTGTGCCGGTTTTGGCGACATCGAATCCGGTGGCGAAGACGATGCAATCCGCTCGGTGCTCAACACCTTCCGCGGTCCGAATGCCGTGCTCGGCGATACGGGCGATCGGCCAGGTGATCAGTTTGCAATTGTCCTGCTGCAACGCCGGGTAGTAGTCATCGGTCATCAGCAGCCGCTTGCAGCCCGCTCGGAAGTCCGGGGTGAGTTGTCGTCGCAGCCACGGATCCTTCACCTGCCGATGCAGCTGGGCCCGGCCGACGAGCTCGACCGCCCTGGTCAACGGCGTATTCCAGACGACGCCGAGCGCGACCGACTCGTGCCCGTAGAACCAGGCCCGCCTGGCCAGGTTCTCGGCGGCGGGCACCCGCCGGTAGAGCTCTTTGGTCAGTGCGTTGGTGCGCCGATTGACTCGCGGCAGCACCCAGCCCGGCGTCCGCTGGAACACCTTCACCGAGGCTGCCTTGTCGACGAGTTCCGGAATGATCTGCACCGCGCTGGCCCCGGTGCCGACCACCGCGACCTTCTTGCCGGTGAAGTCGTAGTCGTGATCCCAACGAGCACTGTGGATTTTGTGGCCCTGATAGTTCTCCAGCCCGGGAATGGCGGGAAAGCTGGCATTGGCCAGTGGTCCGGAGGCCAGCACCACCGTGCGAGCATGGACGGCATCCGGCCTGCCCTCGACGGTGATGTCCCATCGCCCGGCCGTTTCGTCGAACACGATGCCGGTGATGTTGTGGCCGAACCGGAAATGGCTGTGCAGCCCGAACTCCGCGGCCATCGACTCGATGTACCCGAGGATCTCGTCGCTCCCGGAATACGTGTGCGACCAGTTCGGGTTCGGTGCGAAACTATAGGAGTACAGCCGCGACGGAATGTCGCAAGCCGCACCGGGATAGGTGTTGTCGCGCCAGGTGCCGCCGATCGTCGTGCCGCGTTCGAAGATCGCGAAATCGCTGATCCCGTGCTGCTTCAAGCGAATTGCGGTGCCGATGCCGGCGAACCCGCCGCCTATCACCGCGACGTCGAGGGTCTTGGTGCTCATCGTGCTCACGCCGCAGGCTCGTAGGTGAGTTCCTTCGACCAGGTCGGCTGCGGCCGCAGCAGCCGCTTGGGGACCCGGGCAGTGATCTTGACCAGCGCGTCGGCCACCAGATGGTAGGGATGATCGCGGTTGATCACCCAACCGCCGTGCATCTTGACCAGCTGGTACATCGGCAGCCGTCGTGCGAATTCGCTGCGCTCACCGACATTCGCGTAACGCTTGAGCGCGGCGTACAGCTTCTCCTCGTCGACACCCATCTCCACGATGTTGTCGCGCATCTTGTTCAGCAGCGGCACGTAGCTCAACACTCCGATGAGCAGCGAAGGCTTGGCCCAACCACCGACCAGATCGACGAGCAGTTTACGCAGCGTGGCGTGGCCGAGCAGATCCATCACCGCGAAATCCACTGCGAGATGCCGTGATTCGTCGGCATTGATCTTCTTGAACGCCTCCTGACAGATCGGGTCATCGATCTCGTCCATGATGAACTTGACCAGCGCGCCGTCCAGAGTCACCTCGAGCATCGGGATCACGGTGCCGAGGAACGACAACGACATGTCGTCGGAGTACTTGTCGAGGAAGTCGATGACCAGCTTGACGTTCACATTCGGCTGCGGGATCTCGTCACCGTCGAGCATGCCCCAGCGCCGCATCAGCGCGAGCTCGGCATTGGCGTGCTTCTGCTCCTCGGCGTGGAAGTAGCGGTAGATCTCGCGCAGCGTCTCGGTGGGCGCCTTCTTCGCCATTGCCGCGAAGCCGCGCGCGCCGACATTCTCGATCCACATCAGGTCGGCCATGAAGGGCTTGAGCTTAACGTGCAGTTCAGGCGAGATCGTCTCCGCGCCAGGGGCGTCCCAGTCGATATCGGCCAGCGCCCACTGCCGATCCTTGATTTTGCGGAGCATATCGTCGAAGTCCATAGCGGTCGCCATGTCAGACTCCTGTCTTGTCGGTGACCGTGACACGGTCGGTGCTGGTCGAGTTCTCCTGTGGCAGTAGCCGATCCAGGAGACCGAGGGCATAGGTGTACTGGGCGGGGAAGTAGCGCTTGAGCCGCCACACGAGGTGTGCGTCCAGCTGCGGAAGCACATACAGCTGGCCGCGGTCGTGCGCGTCGAGGGTGGTGCGCGCGACCTGCTCGGGGGAGAAGCCGGTCCAACGCATGAGGGTGTCGGCCAGTCGGGTCGCCTCCTGCGTAATGCGACCGTCGCGAGCGACATTGGTCTTGACGAAGGTCGGGCACAGTACGGTGACCGCAACGCCGGTGCCGCTCATTTCGGCGGCCATCGTCTCCGACAGTGACATCACCGCGGCCTTGGACGTGTTGTAGACGGCCATCGAAGGGGCGGCAGCGAACCCGGCCGCCGAGGCCACGTTGATGATGCCGCCGCGTCCGGCCGCGCGCAGTTGCGGCGCGAAGATCTCGCAGCCGTGCACGACGCCCCACAGGTTGATGCCGAGCGCCCATTCCCAGTCGTCGAATCCGATATCGCCGACGTGCTTTCCGCCGATGCCGACGCCGGCATTGTTGATCACCAGCGTGACAGGGCGCTCGAAGAGCGATTCGGCGAAGCGCGCAAGGATCTCCACGTCTTCCCTGCTGGCGACATCGCACCGGAACGCATGCGCCACACCAGGGTGTTTGCGTTCGATGAGGGCGACGGTCTCCTCCGCACGTGCCTCATCGATGTCGGCACAGATCACTTGCCCACCGCGGTCGGCGATTTCGAGCGCGAAGGCGCGGCCGATGCCGCTGCCGGCGCCCGTCACCACGGCTTGTGCCCCGTGGGTGCGGCGCGAGCGGATACCCAGGGGGATGAGTCTCTCCAGTCCGAACATGTCAGCTCACCTTTTCCGAGACGGTGGTGGGGAAAACCATTGCAGCGCGCAGGAAGTCGGCGACCCGGTCCAGTGCACGGTCGGCCTCGGGAGCGAGTAGCGGCAGAGCCTGGAACACGTGCACCTGGCCCGGCCAGATCTCGAGTTCGCAGCTGCCGCCCGCGGCGCGCACCATGTCGTGCAGGTGTTGCGCGTCGGCACTGAGCATTTCGGTGCCGCCGGCCTGCACCAACATCGGTGGCAGCGCCGTGCCGGGTGGCACCCGCAACCGCAGCCGGGGTGCGTCGGCGGGCAGGCCTCGGGTGTAGACGTGCGGCAGCCTGCTCGCCGCACGTGCCGAGATGATCGGATCCCGTTGGCGCCGTTCCTGTTCGGCGGCCAGCCCGAGGGTGAGATCGATCAGTGGGGAGAACATGGCGACCGCAGCGGGCTGTGGCCTGGTCCGGCGGCCGTTTTCGATCAGCAGATCGAGTGCCAGATGCCCGCCCGCCGAATCGCACGCGATCACCAGATCTTGCGGGGCGATGCCGCGGTCGAGCAGCCACCGATATCCTGCCTCGACATCGTCGGCGGCGGCAGGAAACCGATGCTCCGGCGCAAGCCGGTAGTCAGTGAGGAAGACCGGCAGCCCGGTCTTCTTCGACAGCTGCGAGGCAAGTCCGCGATGGGTGCGGGCCGAGCACAGCACGTATCCGCTGCCGTGAATGTAGTAGATGGCGCGCTTGCCGAAATCGACGCCGGGCGCTCGCACCCATTCGCCGCGGACCGCACCGGATCGGACCTGGATGACGGCGGTGCCGCGCAGCGGTGGCCCCGCCGCGGCCATGACGGTCGCGATCAGCTTCCGGGCGAACCAGATGCCGGGGGTGTTCATCGGCACCACATTGTTCAGTGGCCGCATCCCGATCTCCGCTGCCGTGGCAGCGAGCCGGGATCGCGCGGATGGCGCCGAGGGAACGCCGGGGACCGAGGTCCTCATTGACCTTGTCATGCATTAAGAGTCATCTATGAATGTGCCAGTTGTCAATGGTACATTTGAAAACGGCTGATTGTGGTGGGGCGCAACTGTGAGGCTGCCCGGCCTCGGTTGGGCGCGGCTTCAGGGCATCAACGTGTCGAGTCGGCTCGCCGCCGCAATGGCGACGGCGCTCGACAGCACCCGCCTGTGCGCCCCCTCCCGAACCGGCCACAGGCCGCGAGCACGGCCGACCTGCCGTAGGCCCGCGGGTTGGCCGCCGAAAGAGTTCGGCCGCCGGCTTCTCGAATAGCAGGCCTGGTCGTCGCCGTCACTCATCGGCCAGGCCGGACCACGTATCCCCATGTGATGGGCGATCCGTCGGGTAGGCCTCAGTATCCGCGCTCGGTATCGATCGGGGCGAGCAGATCTCTGCCCTCGACGAACCGTGCGACATTCGCGGCGACATGGTCGGCGAAGGCCGCCAAGCGCAGTTGCGGCGGGTTCGAATCATGCGGGGTGACAATGGCATTCGGCAGGACCCAAAGCGGATGGCCGTCGGGCAGCGGTTCTGGGTCGGTGACATCGAGGCCCGCGCCCGCGATCGCGCCCGATGCCAGCGCCGCGACCAGCGCGTCGGTGTCGATCAGGCTGCCGCGGGCCACGTTGATGACCCAGGACGACGGCTTCAGCCGAGCCAGTTCCTCCGCACCGACCAGGCGCTCGGTGGCAGGTGTCGCCGGAGCGGCGATCACGACATGGTCGGTGCGCGACCATACCTTCCCGAGTTGGCCGGCGGCGATAGTCTCGATGGTGTCGGGGATCCCGGGGCCGGTCACCGGGCGGCCGGATCGGTTGACGGCGATGATGTGCGCGCCGAGCGGCACCAGCATGGGAATCAGGGCGCGGCCGATACCGCCTGCGCCGACAATGGTGACGGTCTTGCCGCGCAAGGTGCCGACGTGTGGGAAGAAGTCCTGCTGCCGCCAGCTCGCCGCATGCAGGTGCTCGGGCAGGTAGCGCACGCCGGCCAGCAGCAGCATCAGCGCGTGCTCGGCCACGCTGGCGGCGAAAGCGCCTGCGGCGGAGGTGAATCGAATATCCGGGTGCCTGGCGAAGATGCCAGCGGTGAACCAGTCCTCGATACCGGCTGCGGGCAGCTGCACCCATTCGATGCGCTCGGGCAGTTCGTCGGGGAATTCGCCGGGGCCGCCGACCCAGATCAATCCTCGGGCCTGCGCCAGTTCCGTCAGGGTGGCCCCGCCTTCGACGACTGCCTTCTGCAGCAGTGTCGGGGCGGGGGCGCCCGGGCCGATCGCGACTGGCACCGGGAACTCGGGTCGGCTCATCTCGAGACCTCCTGCAGTAGGTACGACGGTGCGTTCGCGGTGAGGGTGGCGGCCCGCGGACTATTCGCGGGTGTCCAGAAGCGAAGGTAGCACCCGAGGCCGTCGGACCTCAGCGACAGAATCCGCGTGATCGTGATGGTCCCGGCGCTGGGGTCGTCCCGGGTTGGGTCGGTCCCCTACTCCTCGTCCAAGTCGACATCGACGCCGTCGCGTTCCGCCCAGTCCAGCAGCGGCTCGATGCGGAATATCGCATCGTCGATGCCCGCATGTAGATCGCCGAGTTCGGCGTAGCGGGCGGGCACCGTTTTCATGGTGAAGTCGTGCGGATCGACATCGGGGATTTCGTCCCAGCGGATCGGTGTGGACACGGTGGCCTCCGGCACACCGCGCACCGAATAGGCGGCCGCGATGGTGTGGTCGCGGGCATTCTGGTTGTAGTCGACGAACAGCAGTTTCGGATCGCGGTCTTTGCGCCACCACGTGGTTGTCACGTCGTCGGGCGCCCGCCGCTCGACCTCTTTCGCGAACGCCAGCGCGGCCCGGCGCACCTGCTTGAAACCGAATTCGGGTGCGATGCGGACATATACGTGCAGACCCTTGCCCCCGGAAGTCTTCGGCCAGCCGACCGCGCCGAGCTCGTCGAGCACCTCGTGCACGACACCCGCCACGCGCTGGACCCGCGACCACGGACAATCCGGCATCGGATCGAGATCGATCCGCCATTCGTCCGGGAGCTCGGTGTCGGCGCGCCGCGAATTCCACGGATGGAACTCGACCGTCGACATCTGCACTGCCCAAATGACATCGGCGAGCTCGCGCACGCACAGCTCGTCGGCCTGTCTTCCATAACGCGGGAAGAAGACTCGTACGGTCGGAATCCAGTCCGGCGCGCCTGCGGGCAGCCGCTTCTGGTGCACCTTGTCACCCGCGAGCCCCTTCGGGAACCGGTGCAGCATGCACGGCCGGTCGCGCAGCGCGTTGACGATGCCGTCCCCGACACTCAGGTAGTACTGCACCAAATCGAGCTTGGTCGCGCCGGACTCCGGGAAGTAGACCCGGTCCGGGTTGGAGATACGAATCGTGCGGTCGCCGACATCCAGCTCGATGGCGGGCGTCGCAGATTTGCTGGCCACGAGTCCGACCATAGCCGATCCACCCTGGCGTCGAACTGGTATGCATTTCGGTATGAGCAAGGCGAAGCGCGTGACGGTCACGTTGGACCCGCAGGTGGCCGTATGGGCCGAACAAGCGGCCGACCGGCAGCAACGCAGCCTGTCGTCGGTGATCAACTCCGCGCTGCGCACCGCATTGGTGCACGACAGCCTGGCGAAGCTGGTGGTCGACGATGACGCCGAGCTGGCGGCCGCCTACGCCGAGCTGGACCACACCAGGGCGGCCGAGTCCGATGACCGCGGCCCGCGCGGCGCGGCATGAGGCGCGGCGAAATCTGGCGCTACGCACCGACGTTGCGTGACGGCACGCCTTTTCCGCGGCAAACCAGAGTTGTGCTGGTATCCGATACCGCGGTGATGACCTCACCCAACCGCTGGCTGAGCGCCGTCCCGCTGATGGACGACGATCCCGGCCACGTCCTGGCCGCCGAGACCGCACACGGCTGGGCCGATGCGTTGGAGCTACACCGCATCTACCGCCCCTGGTTGGCCGAGCACCTCGGCGAGCTGACGCCCACGGAAACCGACTCCCTGGACGCCCGCCTGCGCGCCACACTCAGCCTCTGAACCGCCGAGGGGCAGGCCGGAACACTCGGCTCGCTGACTCGGCAGTCCCGAAATCAGGGCGCGATATGCCGCACTCTCGGCCTCGCCGCATCGAAGCGGTCGCCCGCGATCACGCGTCCCGCGCCGCCGAGCCCATCTCCATCGTTCCCACACAGGTCGCAATGGCTGCTGGCCGCTTCGCTACCTGCGAAAACTCTCGGCCCGGCGGTGTTGCGCGAGCACACTGGAGGAATGAAGCAAAAACTGATGCGGGCGATCCGCAGACTGATGGGCAGGAAGGTACCGGCCGGAAACCCCGGTGGCCGCGACGGCCCCGACAGCGGCGGCACGGCAGGCGTAAGAGAGCCACGCCGACCAATCCCACCGGAAGACCCATTGAGCGCGACCCGCCCCTTCACCCAAGACCCCGACCCCAAAACCATCATCCTGCCGGACCCCAACAGTGACATCCCGCGACCACTGTGAATCCGCACCGGACACCTCGTCCTCGAACTACCCATCCAGCACAGCGGATGTCGGCTTCAAGGCGGGTGTGAGCTCAGCGTCATGCCGAACAGTCCAAGAACGCATCCACAGCCAGTCCGCATGCTGGAAGCCGTGGGCCTGCCTGCCCGAGTTGCGGAAAAGAAAGCCGGGTACCTCACCTGACGTGCCCAGCACTGCCCGGTAAACCCTTGGAGGGCAGCCGAAACTGGATCGAATGGAGGTTGGTTCGAGGGGTGGGAGCCGCCATATCACTGCGCTCGCGCGGCTGGTGGCTGCGGCATGTCGGATGGTGGCTTATCGGCGCCGGGACGAGCGCAGCGCCGGACAGGATAGCGGTGTCCGAAGGTCGGCGACCTCGTCGTCTGCCTCGATGGCTGCCAGCACAACGAGGCTGAGTGGGTTCGTGCAGTGTCGCCCGCGTGGTCAGCTGGTCTGATTGATCGACGGGGTATCCGTCCACGCGGAGATGACGCGGCGAAGGTTGATCAGGACATAGGTGTCGGTTTCGGACCGGATCATGTGTTGCAGGATCGGGAGCAGTACCCGGTCGTCGCGTTTCTCTGCCGCCTGGATCGCTTGACGGCGTACTTGCGGTTGTTCGTCGGCCAGAGTACGTGCGATCAGATCCGTTGCGTCACCGCGTGCTTCGGCAAGGCGGTACAGGGACAATTCGCGGGCGCGTGCATCAGGTCGTGCGGCCAACGGGGCAAGGTCCGCGACCGTCAGGTCCCCGCTGTCGGCCAGCGCCCACAGCGCTCGCCACGTCACCTCCCGGTCGTGGTCCTCGAGTAAGGCGCGGGCTCGTTCGGCGACATCGGGTGTGCTCAGAACTCGCAACACACTGATGGCCTCGGCGCGGACCGAGGCGTCCGGATCGTTCAATGCCGCTCGCGCCGCCGCATCGATCGGGATCCCGGATCTCCAAGCGCATCCCAGCACGGTGGCCCGCACCAGTGCGGAAGGGTCTCCAGCCGCAGTCGCCAAGGCCTGAACAGCTGTTGGAGAGAGCTGGGGGAGACATTGCAGTGATGTGGCTGCGCGCGCACGTCGCTCGGGCGACGGATCGGTGGCCAGGATCCCGAGCAGTGTGGCTTCGTCTCCAGGAAGTTTGTATCCGAACCCGGCCACGTCATAACCAGCGAGCAGTTCATCCAACCAGCGCTCGTACCAGGTCAAGAAGTCGGGATCTTCCTGCACATAGGGAGCCGGGACACCGTTGAAATCGATGGCAACCAGTCGGCCGCGGCCAGGTCCGGATATCACGAGCTGGGTGCAGCTGGTGCAGCCGTGATGAACGATGGACAGCGTTCCCTGTATCGGGTCCGGGCGGTCCTGTGGTCCCTGGAACCGTTCCCACCAGTCATCGGAATACACAATTCCGGGCACGAATGGGCTCGGCTCGGTGAGGTGTCCGGCGAAGCAGTCCGCGAACATATCGTGTGCATCGGCCAATGTGAGCAACCCATAGCTCGGCCCGGCACCGCCATCTGCGACCTCGAGCAGGAACCGGCGATAGCCTTCGGGTAGCGCAACACCGTGTTCGGTTTCGAACGCCGCAACGGTCGACTCCGACAGCGGTGGGTTCAGTTGGAAGCCATGTTTGTGTGCACCGAAGGATTCCAGCAGTCTCGGGTCTGCTGCTGCCTGCGTGAGCTTGTCTGCGATCCGCGACAGCTGTGCGTCCACTGTGTTTATTTCAACCCTCTTC
The DNA here is from genome assembly GCF_046764895.1 of Nocardia sp. CWNU-33. Taxonomy (NCBI): domain Bacteria; kingdom Bacillati; phylum Actinomycetota; class Actinomycetes; order Mycobacteriales; family Nocardiaceae; genus Nocardia; species Nocardia sp. CWNU-33. Next base: position 159,023 of record NZ_JBKOQN010000009.1, read on the forward strand.
CTCTTGCATCCGCCCGATGTTCCACACCTGGGCGTGTACCAGGGGAGCACTCTCGCGACGGCAGCACCCGATCGGCAATCAACTCCGCCAATGCATACGCAGCCGTGGACGGGTCGGCACAGAATACGGCGGCCTGAATGAGTAACAGCTCCACCGTATCGCGTGTCGAAGACCAACTCCGAGAACGAGAACCAGGTGCCGTTGCGGTACGCGGCCATGACAGGGCTGACCATGGATCAACTGTCTCGGGCTGGACCACAGCGAGCCCGCACCGCTCGCCCGGCCGTGTCCAGCAGTCCTCGAGCGGCCAGAGTTCAGCGGCACCTTGTCGGGGCCCGTACTCGTTGCGGCTGCGCTGAAAGGATCTGGATGCCTGAGATGAGGTGCGGATCTTGCGTCTGGGCCTGTCAGGTGGGTGTCGCCAGGGCGAAGGGGAGTACTGCGGGTGCGCCTGCGGTGCGGAGGGCATGGGTGGCGAGGGTCATGGTCCAGCCGGTGTCGGTGAGGGTGTCCACCAGGAGGATCGGACCGTCTACCGAGCTGAGGTCGGGGAGCAACCAGGAGTCGTAGAGGGCGGCGACGCGGTGGGCGGAGTTCGCGGCCGAGACAGGTGGGCTGTCGGTCCGGGTTTGCAGGGTGCCGAGGTCGCGGAGGCGGCCGACTTCGGCGAGGCGGGCAGCGAGGGTGGCGGTCAGTACGGGGTAGCGGGGGGATTCCAGGGCCATGACCGAGGTGGGACGGGTGGTCCAGTTCCAGTCGCGCAGCACGGCGATGCAGGCATCGAAGACCGCGTCGGGGATGGGGTCGTCGGGGGCGTCGAGCAGGGCACGAAGGCGCTGGCCCCAGCCGAGATCGGTGAGCCTGCCCAGGACGCGGCCGGTTTCCGCGCCGTCGGAGATCTTGCCGGACAGCGGAATTCCGAGCTTCGCCATGCCTGTCGGCCACTGTTTGCGTGGCGCGAGATCGAGGCCGGGGCGGTCGAGTCGGGCTCGGGTCGCGGCGATGGCCGCGGCGTCGACCGTGACGTCCGGCCGGGTGCCCGTGCAGTTGTCGCAGCGGCCGCAGCCGGGAGAATTCCCTTCCAGAGCAGGGAGTCCCGGATCGTCGAGCTGACGGCGCAGAAACTGCATCCGGCACCCTGACGTGGACTGATAGTCGATCATGGCCTGCTGCTCGACCTCGCGAGCCGCGGCGAGGCGCTCGTAGCGTTCGGTGTCATAGGCCCATTCCTGACCGGTCGCGATCCAGCCGCCGCGGACCCGGCGCACCGCGCCGTCCACGTCGAGCACCTTGAGCACCATCTCCAGCCTGGAGCGGTTCAATTCGACCAACGGCTCCAGGGCCGCGGTCGACATGGCCCGATCGAAATCCAGCGCATCCAGCACGGCACGCACGATGTGCTCACGTGGAAAAGCGACCGAGGCGAAGTAGCTCCAGATCCTGGCGTCCTCTGGGCCGGGCAGCAGCACCACCTCGGCGCGCTCGGTTCCGCGACCCGCACGACCCACCTGCTGGTAGTAGGCGATAGGCGAGGACGGCGCGCCCACATGCACGACGAAACCCAGATCCGGTTTGTCGAAGCCCATCCCGAGCGCGGAGGTCGCGATAAGCGCCTTGACCTCGTTGTTCAGCAGCGCGGTCTCGAGCGCTTCGCGTTCAGCGGTATCGGTCTGCCCGGTATAGGCGGCCACATTGTGCCCGTGCGAATTCAAGACGTCGGCGAGATCGTGTGCAGCGGCGACGGTGAGGGTGTAGACGATGCCGGAGCCGGAAAGCTCGCCGAGGTGTCCGCTCAGCCAGGCGGTGCGCTCGACCGCGTCGGCGAAACGCACCACCGACAGGTGCAGCGATTCCCGGTCCAGGGTGCCGCGCAGCACCAGCGTGTCGGTACCGATCTGGGTGGCCACATCGGTCACCACCCGATCGTTGGCCGTCGCGGTGGTGGCCAGGACCGGAACGTCGGAGCCGAGATCGGCGATCAGTGTGCGGATCCGCCGATAGTCGGGCCGGAAGTCGTGCCCCCAGTCGGAGACGCAATGTGCTTCGTCGATGACGACGAGTCCGGCGTCGGCGGCGAGTTTCGGCAACACTTGGTCGCGAAAGTCCGGGTTGTTCAGCCGTTCGGGGCTGACCAACAGCACGTCGACATCGCCCGAGGCCACCTGATCGTGGATCTCGTCCCATTCGGTGACATTGCCCGAGTTGATGGTCGCCGCCACCACGCCGGCCCGTTGCGCGGCCGCGACCTGGTTGCGCATCAGCGCGAGCAGCGGCGACACGATCACCGTCGGCCCGCGCCCCGCCCTGCGCAGCAGCTTGGCCGCGATGAAATACACCGCCGACTTACCCCAGCCGGTGCGCTGCACCACCAGCGCCCGGCGCCGCTGCACCACCAGCGCCTCGATTGCCGTCCACTGGTCCTCGCGTAGCCGCGCTTGCGGCCCCGCGAGTTCGCGCAGCAGTTCCTCGGCACGCTCGCGCAGTGGCGAGGTGAGGTCGATCGCTTCGCTGTGCGCGGCCGTGGTCATGGGCTCCATCGTGCCGGATGGCACCGACAGCGGTTCGGGCCGCGTCGTCGGCCGCCGTTCCGGGGGTAGTCGCCGCGGATGTGATCCGAGCCGACATGTGTCGCTGCGCGCGAACCGGTGCGCGCCGACGCCGACGCAAGAAACACCTCTGCCCGGTGCCGGCGGGCACTCGCGTGCCCGATGGCGACCAGGGCGACTGTCGGATGGTTGTCAGGACATGCGCGAGCACTGCTTTGTCCTGCGCCGATCCCGTTACGAAACGTGAAATCCCGCTGGACACCGGACAATAGGGTGAGAGGATTTCCTCGGCACCGCGGGACCGCGCAGGAGGCAACCATGTCGAGCAGCTATCAGCCACCGCCCGGTTGGTCGCCGCCCGGCGCCCAGTTCCGCACCAGCGGCAACGCCTCACGGACCGTGGTCGGCACCGTGATCGGCTTGGTGGTGACGCCGATCGGGGTCGGGCTTGCCGCACACGGGGCACTGGACACCCGGCAATGGGTCATCTTCGGTGATGTGGGCTCGCGGTGGGGATCCACCTTCCAAATGGTCGGCGGGGCGCTACTGCTGTTCCTGGTGGCAACCTTGGCGGGCTATTCCCCGGCAGGCACCGTGATCGCCGGCCTCGTCTGGGGCCTCATCCCGGGCGTCGCACACTTGACCTTCCCGGACGACACCTGGCGAATCGTCGAAGACCTACCCCGTCTGTCCGGCGAGATGCACCAAGCGCTGCACGCCTGGCTGATGAACGGCTTCGCCCTCATCACCGGCATGATGCTGGTCGGCTCCGGCATCGCAGCCACCATGAGACGTCGCTGAACCCGGCACCACCCAGCTCGCGGCTGCCCTCGCGGTTGCCTCGGACAGCCGGGCCTGCTGCCGGTGGCGAAACGAGAAGCCGGCGATCGGAATCCGGCACGCTTGCCCTGCGAGCCGGGCCGGCCGCGCCCACACTCGATGGGCGCGGCCGCCCGTCAACCCTTGACGCAGAGCACCTGACGCAGCGTGGCGACAATATCGACCAGGTCCTGCTGCGCTGCGATGACCTCGTCGATGTCCTTGTACGCGGCCGGGATCTCGTCGACCACGCCCGCGTCCTTGCGGGACTCGACGCCCTCGGTCTGGGCGATCAGGTCGGCGACGGTGAACTGCTTCTTGGCCGCGTTGCGGCTCATCCGCCGTCCTGCACCGTGCGAGGCCGACTGGAACGAGGCGGGATTTCCCTTGCCGCGCACCACATAGGAGCGGGTGCCCATCGAGCCGGGGATCAACGCGAGGTCGCCCGCCCCGGCGCGCACCGCGCCCTTCCTGGTCACCAGCATCGGCACGCCGTCGATCGTCTCCTCGGCCACATAGTTGTGGTGGCATGAAATCGGGTCGTCGAAACCCACCACACGTCCGGCGAACTCGTCCCGGACCGTACGGCAGACCAGCGACAGCATCACCGCGCGGTTACGTGCGGCGTACTCCTGCGCCCAGGTCAGATCGCGCCGATAGGCATCCATCTCCGGTGTGCCGGAAAGGAATACGGCCAGATCGCGATCCGGCAGGTCGGCGTTGTGCGGCAGCCGCCGCGCGACTGTCATGTGCCGCTCGGCGAGTTCCTTGCCGATATTCCGGCTGCCGGAGTGCAGCAGAATCCACACCGAGTCGTTCTCATCGAGGCATACCTCGATGAAGTGGTTGCCGCCGCCGAGCGAACCGATCTGCCTGTGCGCCTTGGACTCCAGCGCCTGCACCCCGGGGTTCAGCGACCCGAAGGACGACCAGAACCGATCCCAGCCCGTCTTGTACCGCGCGAGGTCGCCGTGCGATGCGGCGAACTCCCCGCCGAGCCGGGAGACATCGACCGCGTCCTTGTGCGCCTGGAAACCGACCGGCACCGCCGCTTCGATGCGCGAGCGCAGCGAATGCAGATTGTCCGGAAGGTCGGCGGCGGTGAGGTCGGTTTTCACGCTCTCCATGCCGCAGCCGATGTCGACACCGACGGCGGCGGGCGCCACCGCGTCCTTCATCGCGATGACCGAGCCGACCGTCGCGCCTTTACCGAGATGAACGTCCGGCATCACGCGGACGCCGTGCACCCAGGGCAGTTGCGCGATATTTCGCAGTTGCCGCAGCGCGGCCTGGTCGATGTCGTGCTCGTGGGCCCACATCAGCGTCTGCGCCCTGGTGCCGCGCAGCTCGACGGGAAACATGGGGAACGTCCTTCTCTCGATTGATCTGTTCCCCCAACGCTAGAGGTCGTTGCGTCGGCCTCGCATTCCATTATCCGCCGTCAGTGCTCCATGAAGTAGGGCGCAAGGCCACATAATTTCCAGGCCCCGCCGCGCGGCGCGCCTTCGTCCCGGTGTAGTCGATGTCCTTGAAGACTGCCGGTATTTGCCGGCACATCAATGCATGCCTCGTGCGCGAGGAAGCTCGCCGATCCGGGCCGGTTCGGGTGAGTCCGGTGATCGTGTAGGTGAAAGCCGTGTCGTCGAGCTCTGGGGCGATCCGCCCGTCGTATTGCGCTGTGTACTGCATGACCAGCGCGTCGACCGATGCCGACGCCTCGGGAAGTGCCAGCGCACCGAACTCCTGCCATCGCGCGGCGTCGGTGGTGGCGGCAGGCTCGTCGACCGCTCGAACCAGCGCGGGTCGGTGCCGGTCGGATTGCCCGTTGTCATCCGCGCGTCCGGTGCGTCGAACACCACGGCCGAATTCATCCAGAATGAGTGCTCGACGTCGGTCCGTGATGCGGGATGGGCGGGTAGTGTTGCTTCGCATTGCCGTGCGCGACAGCGGCGACCAGCCGTTCGGCGTCGGCGACGGTGATCGCGTCCGCGGCCAGCCATTCGTCGAGCAGTAGGCCGAGACCGCGGCGCCAGAGTTTCGCACCGAGATAGTGCAGTTCGGGCAGTCCGTAGCCGTCGGAGGAGTAGCACAGCGATCGGAACGGCGCGAGCTCGAGCGTCTCGGCCAGCACAGCCGAAGAGCGATGTCCCACATAGGGAATCGCCAGTCCGACGTCCATCAGCACATGTGGATACGCATGCGCGAGATACGCGGCGTTGCGGTGGAAGGGCCAGCAGTGCAAGAGCACGACGGTGAGCCCGGTATCCGCGGTCGAACGCAGGAAATCGGTGAGCAACAGGGGATCGGCGCGTGTCGAGCGCAGGTCGGTGTCGCCGAATCCGGTGTGGAACTGTAGCGGGAGACCCAGCTCGGCGCCGAGGCGCGCGCCGAGTCCGATAAGGCGGCCCAGTGTCTGCGGATCGGTAAGGCGTTGTTCAGAGGTGACCGTAGTCGGGTCCGTGTGCACGAGTGGAAAATCCAAGCCGCACCGGTAGGCGACTATCGTCTTGAAGCCGACAGCCTGTCGGGCTCGCTCGCGCAGTGCGGCTTCAACATGATCGAATAGTGTTGCGGGCGTGCCGATCTCGGCAATAACCTGTTCGGCGACCTGCTCGAGACGCACAACCTCGCCGACCTCTCCCGCGGCGAGCTCGGCAAAGGCCGCCAGGTCATCGGACCCGAAACCGGTGTCGAGGAACCATCGAGTCGTGCCGGCCGCACGCAATAAGCGCGCCGAGACCTCGCGCCAGCCCAGTTCGGCGCGACGGGTCAGATAGTCGTCCGGTTCGGCGTGCGGCGGCAGGTCGAGCACGGGCGCACACCAGCGCCGCACCGCGAGTCCGATCGATGACTCGAACGTTCCGCGCTGCCCTTCGCCCAGCAACTCCTCGAAGTGCGGCAGGTCCAGGTCATCGGTGACCACGCCGTGGCAATGGTGGTCGGTGAGCGGGACACCGTCGGTGAGCATCGCTAGAACCGCCAGCGTGTGAGCTCGACCAGTTCTGCCGCGGAGGTGTCGCGATAGCGCTTGGCCTCGGCGCGGCGCACGGTGAGCAGCGCGTCGTGCAATTCGGGTCCCATGGCCTCGGCGAGCACGGCCGACTCCGCAAGTCGATCCGCGGCCTCCGACGGCGCGGTCGGCAGTCGGCGCACACCGGAGATCATCAATGCTTCGGCATCGAATGTCGCTGGGTCGCCGGTGATTTCGGCGGGCAGTCGGAGTTCGTCAGCGATGCCGGCGAGGCCGGCGGCGATGACCGAGCCGACGATCAGGTAGGGGTTTCCGGTCGCGTCGAAGCATTTGACCTCGGCGTTGGCCGCCCACGGTTCGGTGCCGCGCACCCCGGTGACGTAGCGCAGCGCCGCCTCCCGTGTCTCGCGGCCCCAGCATTGCCACACCCCGGCCCACCGGGACGGTTCCAGACGCAGGAAGCTCGCCGGATTGCCCGCGCCGACGGCGACCAGGGCGGGTAGTTCACGCAGCACACCGGCCAGGAACGATTCGCCCGCGCCGCGCATACCGTACGGGCCATGGCCGCCGACGAACAGCGAACCATCCTCGTCGTGTGCCGAAAGGTGGAGGTGGGCACCGGAACCCGCGCCGCCCGGTTCGATGCAGGGCGCGAGCAGTGCGCGCCAACCGTGTTGCAGGCTGACCTGCCGGATGGTGTGCCGGACCAGCACCGCGTCGTCGGCGGCCGCGACCGGATCCTTCGCCGCGACCGATAATTCCAATTGTGACAGCGCATATTCGGGATGGAACTGCTCGACCATGACCCCTTGCCGCTGCAGCGCGCTGACCAGGTCTCTTGCGTAGTCGCCGACCTGGCCGAACCGAATGATGCCGTAGGCGGGGCCGGTTACGACGGGAGTGAAACCGTGGCCGTCGGGATCGTCCCGTCCGACCGACCACTCGGTTTCGAAGGCCATCGACAACCGCATACCCACCCGTTGCGCCGCCTCGGTCTGCCGCGCCGCAAAGGCACGCTGGCAGGCGGTGAACCGCATGCCATCCTGGGTGAACTTATCGACAGGCGCCCAGGCCCAGCCGGTCTGGCAGGCAAGCTCGGTGAGCCTCGACAAATCCGGAACCAGACGCAGATCGCCGTCCGGGCCGCCGAGATACCGCCCGACGGCCATCAGATCGTCGAACGCGAACGTCTCGAAGCACGGCGACACCCCGACGCCATAACGCGCCGCATGCGCGAGCTGGGATTTCGGCACCGTCTTGACTCGGGTGATACCGGCGTTGTCCACGAACGACAGCACGACCATATCGGCGCCCAGCCTGCTGATGACGGCCTCCGCGTCGTCGTCGGCGGGTATGCGTTCCGGCATGGTTGGCATGACCCGCAACGATAGTCGGCGACGGTCGCGGTCGGCGCAGACTCGGCGGCAGCGTGTTCAATATCGGGCAGCTCGGGTGTGTTACCGCGGCGGGAGCGCCGCCTCGATCCGTTCCTGTGTCGGTATCGAAGAACTCGCGCCGAGTGTGGTCGTTGCCAGCGCACCGGCAGTGCTCGCCCATGCCAATGCGGCCTCGGGGCCACGGTGCCAGGCCGCGGCGAGAGCGCCGGTGAAGGTGTCGCCCGCACCGGTGGTGTCGATCGCCTCGACTCGGGGGCTGGGCTGTGACAGCTCCCTGCCGTTGGGTCCGCGGTAAGTGGCGCCGTCCGCGCCGTGGGTGATCACCAGATGCGCTACGGGCTCGAGATCGGAGCCGAGGTGTTTGGCCTCGCCCGAATTCACCACCGCCACATCGACATGTGCCCACAGGTCGGCCATCAGATGTTGTGCCGGAGAAGGATTCAGCACCACAACGGTCCCGTTCGCGCTGGCATGCATGACCGCGGCTGCCACGGTGTCGACCGGAATCTCCAACTGGCACAGCAGAATATCGGCGGCCGCGATCACTGCCAGATCCGCGTCGGTGAGTGCCGTCATGGCGGCATTGGCCCCGCCGACCACGATGATGCTGTTCTCGCCGCCCGCATCGACCACGATCGCGGCGATTCCGCTCGGACCGGCGACGGTGCGCAATCGCCCGGTGCCGACGCCCGAATCGTTCAGCACGCCCTGCAGCGCTCCGGCGAAGACATCGTCACCGACCGCGCCGAGGAATTCGACAGCCCCGCCTGCTCGCTGAGCCGCGATCGCCTGATTGGCGCCCTTCCCGCCGGGCACCATGGCGAACCCGGTGCCGAGCACGGTCTCCCCAGGAGCGGGGCGCTGCTCGGTGGTGGTGACGAGGTCCATATTGATGCTGCCAAGCACGGCGATTGCGGGCTTGCTCGGGTCGGCGGTCATACGCGCGACGGTAGTCCCAGCCCGCGCAGCTACGTGTCACATGGGGGTGCGGCGTAAGCCTCGGCACCGGCGACCCGGCCGGTGTGAGGTCCCAGTGGGTTCAACGTGGTGAGCACGGCGTTGCCGTTCGCGCGCTACCCCGGCTTTGTATCGCCCTCTAACATGTGGCAGCGCAGCTGTACCGGGGCTTCGAGTGGGTGAAACCGGTGCAAAACCGGGTGCGTAGGCTGTACCCATGACGTCAGGTACGACGACCGAGCAGGATACTCGCGAAGTGGTGCACGAGGCCGCGCGCAAGGCTCGCGTCGCCTCCCGTGCGCTGGCTCGCCTGACCACTGCGCAGAAGGATGCCGCGCTGCATGCCGCGGCCGATGCGCTGCTCGCCACCGCAGACCGGGTGCTCGAGGCCAATCTCGAAGATCTGCTGGTCGCGAAGTCGTCGGGTGTGGAGGAGTCGCTGCTGGACCGGCTGCGGCTGACCAAGGCCAGGATCGACGGGATTGCCTCCGGGCTGCGGCAGGTCGCCGGGCTGCCGGATCCGATCGGGACAGTGGTGCGTGGTTCGACGCTGCCCAACGGGCTGGAGATCCGCCAGGTGCGGGTGCCGCTCGGCGTGGTCGGCATGGTGTACGAGGCGCGGCCGAATGTCACCGTCGACGCGTTCGGGCTGGCGCTGAAGTCCGGCAATGCCGTGCTGCTGCGCGGCTCGTCCTCGGCGGCGCATTCGAACAGCGCCCTTGTCGCCGTCCTGCGGGAAGCGCTTGCTACGCAAGGCATTCCGGAATACGCCGTGCAGCTGCTGCCCAGCGCCGATCGCTCCAGCGTGACGCACCTTATCCAGGCGCGAGGCCTGGTCGACGTGGTGATCCCGCGCGGCGGCGCCGGTCTGATCAATGCCGTGGTCCGCGACGCGACGGTGCCGACCATCGAGACCGGCACCGGCAACTGCCACGTCTACGTGCACGCCGCCGCCGACCTGGAGATGGCCGAGAACATCCTGATCAACGGCAAGACCCGCCGCCCGAGCGTGTGCAACGCCATCGAGACGGTGCTCATCGATGACGCGATCGCCACCACCGCGGTGCCACGCCTGATCGAGGCGCTGGAACGGCACGGCGTCACCGTCCACGGTGACCTGCCCGGTCTGGTGCCCGCCAACGAGAAGGACTGGGGCGAGGAGTACCTGACCCTCGACATCGCGCTGAAGGTGGTCGACGACCTGGACGCGGCCGTCGAGCACATCAACACCTGGGGCACCGGCCACACCGAAGCCATCGTCACCGGCGAGGTCGCCGCGGCCCGCGAGTTCACCAGCCGAGTCGACGCCGCCGCGGTCATGGTGAACGCGTCCACCGCGTTCACCGACGGCGAGCAGTTCGGCTTCGGCGCGGAGATCGGCATCTCCACCCAGAAGTTGCATGCCCGCGGCCCGATGGCGTTGCCGGAACTGACCTCCACCAAGTGGATCGTGTGGGGCGACGGCCAGATCCGGCCGGTTTAGAGCTCTGTAGATAAGGAGTGCGGCGGCTCGTTCCGCTCACCCGAGGAAGGACAACCCGTGGCGGAAGCACCGCAGCAGCCGATTTTTACGTCGGTCGACGATGTGATCGAACAGCTCGCGACCACCGGCTACTTGGCCGACAAGGCCACCGCCACTTCGGTTTTCCTGGCCGACCGGCTCGGCAAGCCGCTGTTGATCGAGGGTCCGGCCGGTGTCGGAAAGACCGAGCTGGCCAGGGCGGTCGCGCAGACCGCAGGCGCCGAATTGGTACGCCTGCAATGCTATGAGGGTGTCGACGAGGCCCGCGCACTGTACGAGTGGAACCACGCCAAGCAGATTTTGCGTATCCAGGCCTCCAGCGAAAACGACTGGGAAGAAACGAAAGCCGACGTTTTCACCGAGGAGTTCCTGCTCACCCGGCCACTGCTGACCGCGATCCGGCGCACCGAACCTACGGTGCTGCTGATCGACGAGACCGACAAGGCCGACGTCGAGATCGAGGGTCTGCTGCTCGAGGTGCTCAGCGATTTCGCGGTCACCGTCCCGGAGTTGGGGACCATTACCGCCGAGCGTAAACCGTTCGTGGTGCTGACTTCCAACGCCACCCGCGAACTGTCCGAGGCACTCAAGCGTCGCTGCCTCTACCTGCACCTGGACTTCCCGGACGAAGAGCTGGAGCGCCGCATCCTGGCCAGCCGGGTGCCGGAGCTGTCCGCCGCGGTCGCTGCCCAGCTGGTGCGAATCGTGCACGTGCTGCGCGATATGCAGCTCAAGAAGCTGCCCTCGGTCGCCGAATCGATCGACTGGGGTCGCACGCTGCTCGCGCTCGGGCTGACCGACTTGGACGACAAGACCGTGCGCGCCACGCTCGGCGTCGTGCTCAAGCATCAGGCCGACCATCAGCGTGCGGTCGCCGAGCTGAAGCTGGCCTGAGCCATGTCTACGGGATCGATCCCTGCGGACGCCGCGCTGATGGATGCGCCGCACGGATTACCCGGGCACCTGGTCGGATTCGTCGAAGCGCTGCGGACGCGCGGTATTCCGGTGGGTCCGTCGGAGACCGTGGACGCGGGCCGGGCGGTGACCGTGCTCGACCTGATGGACCGTGACGTGCTGCGCGAGGGGCTGGCGTGTGCGTTGCTGCGCCGCACCACGCATCGCACGACCTTCGACGGGCTGTTCGACCTGTGGTTTCCGATCGCGGTGGGTGAGCGCACCGCGGTAGGCGACGAGGTCGAGATTCCCAAGACAGCCTCGGGCGAGGTAGACATCCAAGCCCTGCGGGAATTGCTCGCGGAACTGCTGGCCCAAGAATCGACCGAGGCGCAGCTGGAGGCGCTGGCCGCCCAGCTGGTCGAGCAGCTCGGTCAGTATCAGTCCGCGAGTGGGTCGTCGTTTTCGGCCTACAAGGCATTGAAAGACGTGCAGCCGCAAACCTTGCTTGCCAAGATCCTGGCCGGCTTGGCGGCCGGGCCGGACGCCAGCGCGTTCGACACCGAGATCACCAGGCGGGCCGCTCGCGGGCGCATCAACGGGTTCCGTGCGTCGGTGGAAGCGGAAACCCGGCGGCGGGTGGCCGAGCGGATCGGCCGCGAACGCGTCGCGAGCTACGCCGTCTCGCGGCAATCCGAGGACGTCGATTTCCTGCGCGCCTCGGAATCCGAGCTGATCGAGATGCGGCGCAGCACCCAAAGACTCGCGCGCATCCTCGCCTCTCGACTCGCGGTGCGGCGCAGACATTCCCGTCGCGGCGAAATAGATCTGCGCAAAACCCTGCGGAAGTCGATGTCGACCGGTGGCGTGCCCATCGACCTGGTGAATCGCAAGCCGCGGCCCGGCCGCCCGGAGCTGGTCCTGCTGTGCGACGTGTCCGGCTCGGTGGCCGGCTTCAGCAACTTCACCCTGCTGCTGGTCAACGCGCTGCGCGAACAATTCTCGCGGGTAAGGATTTTCGCGTTCGTCGACCAGACCGATGAGGTCACCCGATTCTTCGATCCGCGCACGCAGCTCGACACTGCGATGACCCGGATCTTCACCGAGGCGGCTGTCGTCGGCATGGACGGACACTCCGACTACGGCAACGCGCTGGCCGGATTCGTCAGAGACTTTCCCGATGCCGTCACTGCCCGCAGCTCACTGCTGATCCTCGGTGACGCACGCACCAATTATCGTGACCCCGAACTGGATACGCTGCGGTCGCTGGTGCGCACCGCCAAGCACGCGCACTGGCTCAATCCGGAGATGCGAACCAACTGGGGTTCCGGCGATTCCGCCGCCGACAAGTACCAGCAGGTGATCGAGATGCACGAATGTCGCTCCGCCAGCCAGCTGACCGCGGTGGTGTCTCGGCTGCTGCCCGTGTAAGGAGCCGACATGGATGAGACGAAACTGCTGGAGTATTGCCTGGCGAAACCCGGCGCCTGGCAGGACGAACCGTGGGAGGGCGATATCGTCGCCAAGGTCGGCGACAAGATCTTCGCGTTCCTGGGCTCGGCCTCGGTCGGGCTCAAATGCGGCCGCAACCGGGAGGAAGCCGACGAGCTGATCCGGGTCTACCCGCAGGACGTAGCGGCCTCCGCCTACATCGGCAGGTACGGCTGGAACAGCGTCGAGCTCGGCGGCGCGGTTCCCGACGACGAGCTAACCGAACTCGTCGACCAGTCCTATGACGCCGTCGTGAGCAAGCTGCCGAAGTCGAAACGCCCCACCGCCTGAAGGTTGTCAAGCTTTCGTTAAGCCGACCATTGGCGGGTAGCAGCACTATCGGTCGCCATGGTGAACAGAACGCCGGGCTGCTCGCCTGCCTCACGGTGGCCGAGACCAGTGGTCCGCGGACTGAGCCGAATCGCCGACCCCGTCCTCACCATGACGGCGATCGAATCCTGCTACGGCCGAGCGCTATTGATGACCCACCGTCCGCTGCGTCCGGCCGACACACTGCTGGTCAACCGAGCGTTCGGTGAATTCCTCGACTGGGCGACACAAGGCTCGGTCGGTGGGCTGCGGCGGGGTGAGGTTGCGGTGGCGTGTGGGTGATATGAGACAGGTAGGGGAGGCGTGAGATGGACGCGACTGAGATCCGCAGCGCATTGGCGCTCAGTTGTTCGCTGCCGGACGGGCGCGGGCGAACGCAGCGATTGGAGATGCTCGCCGCGGCCGCTGAGGTAGGGCCGGACCGGGCCTTGGAGGGGGCGGTGCTGCTGGAGTTGGCCAAGGCGTACGCGCAAGGGGGCGAACGGGATCTGGCTCCGGTTGTCTACGCCAGATTGTTGCGGATCCACGATGACTTTCCTGCCGAACTCGGCGCCATCGCGCCGTCGGTGCACTGGTATCTGAAGTGGATGACGTCGGGATTGATCGGAAACCCCGCGGTGCCGCTTCCGACAACCTATCGGTGGCTCGATGAGCTCGAAAACCGTTATCGCCAGCACGGATACAGTGCCCGTCCAGTGCTCGCGCTGCGCTCGGATCTGGCTCGGGAACTGGGCGAGCACGAGCAGGCTGCGCGCCTGCTCGAGGCCGCGATGGTCGCGCCGCGCGACGGCATGTCCGACTGCGAAGCGTGCGAACGCAACGAATGGGGCGTCAATAGCGCCCGGGCCGGTGACGACGAGGCCGCACTCGCCCACTGGCGGCCGGTTCTCGACGGTGCGCGCAGCTGCACAGAGCAGCCGCACCAGGTGCTCGCGCATGCATTGCTTCCGCTGGTGCGCACCGGCCGGACCGCGCAAGCGCGCAATGCGCACTTGACCGGGTATCCACTGGTCCGACACAGCCCCGATCTCCGGCACTCGGTCGCCGAACACATCGAGTTCTGTGCTCTCACCGGCAACGAAGCGCGCGGCCTCGACATCCTTGCCGCGCACGCCGCGTGGCTGACCGATCGGGGTGCCGACGACGCCGCCCGGCTGTCGTTCACGGCGGGAGTGTCGGTGCTGCTACGCAGACTCGAAGCCCTCGGCCTCGGTGATCTCGCCATCGGTGCCGCAACGGTGTACTCGGTGCGCGCAGACCTCGAGATCGAGATCGGTGAGCTGTCGGACCGCTTCGATGCCCGCAACGACAGCACCGTTGTCGGTGCCCGCGTCGCGACGCGACTGGCACAACAACCGTTGCTCGAACACCTTCCCCTCGGTCTGCGCAACACATTGCCGCGCCCAGCCTGCCCCGCCACCGCAGCAGCGCGGGTCACCGCTGCCACCGAACGGGAGGCCGAGGCACTGTGGCTGGCAGGTCTGGCCGCGGCCCGGCTCATCGACCGGCCTGCGGTCGCCGAACGGCATCTGCGGCGGGCACTGTCGATCGGCGCGACCGTTTTGCCTGCCGAGCACCTGGCGCGGCTGAGTTCGCAGCTCGTCATGGTGTTGTCCGGGCAGCCGGGGCGCGAATCCGAATTGGCCGATGCGGCCCTCGATGCCGTCGCGCGATGGGAGGGGATTTCCGACGCAGACGCCGTGCATCTCACCTTCGTCGCGGCGCGTGCCTTCCATCGGGCCGGACGGTACGGTGAGGCCGCCGCATTGTTCGAGCAGCCGATTGCCGCGGGAAAGGCGCCCTACCCGGCCGCCGAGATGGCCGTGCTGCGCAGGCAGTATGCCGAATCACTGCGCAGGCTCGGCCGATTCCGCGCTGCGGCACGGCAATTCGTCGAAGCCGCACGTTTGGTTCAAGACGACCCCGAACGGATCGAGCTACAGGCCGACCTTGCCTGGGCGGCGGCCACCGCGCTGGAAAACTGCGACGAAGACGACCAGGCGCTGGTGGCCTATCTGCGTGCCGCTCAGCTCTGGGGCGCGCTCGGCCGAGTGGGTTCGCGGGCCAGGTGCCTGCGTTCGGCCGCCTGGGTGCAAGTATGGAGCCGAAGCGCGGAATCCGACGAGCGACCCTGGCTGGCGACGATGGGTGGGTTGCTCGCCGAACTGGAACAGCTCGCAGGCACCGCGCCGTCGGCCGAGGTGACCAACGAACTCGCGCACACCCACAGCCAGTTGGCGGATATGCGGCGCGAAGTCGAGAACACGGGTGCACCGGACTCCTGACGTCCATTACTCCTTGATAAGGGAATCGTTAGGCGATCCCGGCATGGTCGAGAATGGACACCGGGATGGGCTCGGTGCGTCGCCGATTCGGGAGCTTCCACATGAAGAAAATTGCCGCAGCCGCCGTGGCAGCCGCGCTCACCGCTGTGCTGACGGCCTGCGGGCCGGGTGACGCTCCCAACTCCGGTGTCGCGCCGTCGTCGGTCGGTGCCGCGGGTTCGTCGGTGCCGTCGGTAGGAGGGACCGCACCGTCAACCGGGTCGACCGCGCCTTCGACCACGCTTACCTCACCCCAGGCCGACCCGAATGCTGCCTTCACCCCGTCGTCCATCCGGCTCGAAGGCCCGAACTACACCATCGACGTACCGCAGGTGAACGGCGGGAACCCCGGCGTGCGAGCGGAATTCAACGACGGAATGGGCGCGCTGGCGGGCGAATGGATTGCGCAGCTCGTTCCCGGCACCTCGATCACCGGCGGCGAGAGCGCGGTTGTGCACATCGGCACGCACGTCCTCAGCGGCGAGCTGGTCGTCATCGTGTACGCGCAGGGCGCCGCGCATCCGAACAACTTCTACGGGACCCACGTGACGAACGTGGACACCGGTCAACCGATCACGCTGACCACCCTGTTCACCGACACACGCACGGGTTTGGAGGCACTGTCGGCGCAGGCCGCGCTGCTGGTGCCGAAGACACGGGCCGGCGCGGACTACCGCAAGGAAGCCATCGCCCCCGAGGAGCGGAACTACGAGAACTGGCTGGCCACTCCGGAGGGCATGCGGATCGTGCTCGGCGAAATCGGGCCGCACGCGTTGGGCAAGATCGAGATCACGGTGCCGTGGTCCGAGCTGGACAGTGTGCTGAAGCCGGGCATGCGGGCGGTCGTCGGCTCCTGATCGCTGCTGCGACATGCGGGCAGTCGTCCACCGACGATCCGGCCGCGAATCACTAGGCTGTACCGGGCATCGTCTGGGAGGGTTCCGCGAATGAAGAAGACCGTCGCCGCCATCGTGGCCGCAGCGTTGGCCGCCGTGCTCACTGCGTGTGGATCCACCGATCAGGCCGTCCCGGCCACCACGGTATCCGCCACGTCCGCCGCTGCTGGGTCGCCCGCGCCCGACACGACCTGGGGGTTCACCGCGACCACGGTGCGCTTGGAGGGCATGGGATACAGCGTCGATCTGCCGCAGGTCGCCGGTGGGAAAGAGGACGCGCGAACCGAATTCGACAATGGGATGCACGCCGAGGCGGACAAGTTCATCCGGGACGCGGGCCCGGACATCAAGGTCACCGGGTTCCGCAGCGAGGTCGCCCGAATCGGCCGGCATGTGCTCAGCGGCGTGCTGGGGATCGAGGTCGACACCGGCGGCGCGCATCCGGCCACCTACAAGGCCACCCACGTGACCAATGTCGACACCGCGACGGCGCTCACCCTGCCCGATCTGTTCACCGACCTGCAGCAGGGACTGAACGTGCTCTCTGTACAGGCGGCGGAACTGCTGCCGAAGACGCGGGTCGGCACGAATTTCTACTTCAAGGAAGATCTCGAGCCGAGGGTGCAGAACTATGAACGCTGGGTCGCGACCCCGGCGGGTATGCGCATCTATCTCGGCGAGATCGCGTCGCACGCGATGGGCTACATCGACATCACCGTGCCGTGGTCGGCGCTCGACGGTGTGCTGAAGCCAGGTCTGCGGGCAGTCGTCAGCAGTTGACAGCGAATCGGTGCGTCGCGCACCCGCTCGTGCAGCCGGTTCCGTGCACGCTCGACGACCTCGCACGCGGGTAACCCGTTAAGCTCGGCACTCATGCACGAGACAGGTCGGCGCCAACGCAAGCTAGGCGTGATGGGCGGCACATTCGACCCCATCCATCACGGTCACCTGGTCGCCGCCAGCGAGGTCGCGAATCGATTCGACCTCGATGAAGTGATCTTCGTCCCGACCGGACAGCCATGGCAGAAAGCGGACAAACAGGTCAGCCCGGCCGAGGATCGCTATCTGATGACAGTGATCGCGACCGCCTCCAACCCGCGATTCTCGGTCAGCAGGGCCGACATCGACCGAGGAAAAGTCACCTACACCGTCGACACCCTGCGCGAGATGCGCAGCAAGCATCCGGACGCCGAGCTGTACTTCATCACCGGAGCGGATGCTCTGTCCAACATCCTGACATGGCAGGATTGGTCCGAACTGTTCGAACTGGCGAAGTTTGTCGGGGTGAGTCGACCGGGGTATGAGCTGAATGCCGATCATCTCGCGGAGCATCTGCGCGACCTGCCGGTCGACGCGGTGACCATGATCGAAATCCCGGCCTTGGCGATCTCGTCGAGCGAATGTCGTCGCCGCGCGGCCGAGAATCGGCCGGTGTGGTACCTCGTCCCCGACGGGGTTGTGCAGTACATATCGAAGCGGCACCTTTACGTGACCGCAGGAGCGGAAGGTAGCTGAACGTGAGCAAGCACAGCGAGGTTGCGGCATGAGCGCATCTGTCGAATCGGTGGAGATGGCGCAGGTTGCCGCACGTGCGGCCGACGAGAAGCTGGCTTCCGACGTCGTCGTGCTCGACGTCTCCGAGCAGTTGGTGATCACCGACTGCTTCGTGATCGCCTCCGCGCCGAACGAGCGGCAGGTGAACGCCATCGTCGACAATATCGAGGAGAAGCTCCGCGAGGCCGGGCACAAGCCGGTCCGGCGCGAGGGCACCCGCGAGGGTCGCTGGGCGCTGCTCGACTACGTCGACGTGGTGGTGCACATCCAGCACAACGACGAGCGCAATTTCTATGCGCTGGAACGGCTCTGGAAGGACTGCCCGGTGGTTCCCGTGGCCGGCATCGGCGCGCCGCAGCAGCTGCCGGTCGCGAGCAATGGTGAATCCGTGAACGGCGAGCCTGTGCGCGGTGAAGCGGGGGACGACTCCGAGTGAGCAGACATGCCGGCGTCCGCACCCTGATCCTGTTGCGGCACGGGCAGACCGAATGGAACGCCTCCGATCGGATGCAAGGCCAGATCGACACCGACCTGACCGAACTGGGCCGCCGCCAAGCGAAAGAGGCTGCCCGTGAGCTGGTCTCGCGCAACGCCATCGCGATCGTGTCCTCCGATCTGCGGCGTGCCTTCGACACCGCCTCCGCGCTGGCCGAACACACCACGGTGCCGGTCGTCAAGGATGCGCGGCTGCGCGAAACCGACCTCGGCGACTGGGAGGGCCTGACCCACCTCGACGTGGACGCCGACTACCCCGGTGCCCGCGTGGCCTGGCGATTGGACGCGACGTACACCCCGCCCGGCGGTGAGAGCAAACTCGAGGTCGGTGCGCGGTCACTTCCGGTGGTACAAGAATTGTTTGCCGACCGGCAGGATTGGCCGGGCCGGACTATCATCCTGGTGGCGCACGGCGGGCTGATCGCCGCCCTCACGGCCGCGCTGCTCGACCTGCCGCCGCGGAACTGGCCTGCCCTTGGGGGCTTGGCCAACACCAGCTGGGTGCAGCTGAGCAGCCACGGCCCGAGCATCGATCAACCTGGTTGGCGCCTGGATGTGTGGAACGCAGCGGCGAAGGTGGCCCCCGATGTCCTCTGAAGAACCGATTCGACAGGTTCCGGATGAACTGTTCCGGCGCATATCGGCCAAGCCCGAACGGGCTGTCCCCGATGCGCTGTTCGGACCCCCTCCGGTCAAGAAGCCTGTCGAGCCGGTCGAACCCGTGGCCCCGGCGGAATCCGCGCGCGACGCAACCGAGACTGCGTCCACCGCAGCAGAATCCGCGTCCAGCGCCGGCGGTGCAGTCGAATCCGCACCCGGCGCTGCCGGTTCGGTGGCCGGGGCTGGTGAGTCCGTGTCTGGTGCTGCCGGTTCGGTGGCTGGTGCTGGTGAGTCCGTGTCCGGTGCTGCCGAGGCGGTAGCCCGTGCCGCGAAACCTGCGTCCGACACTGCTGGGTCGGTGGCTGGTGCAGGTGAGTCCGCATCCGGTGCAGCCGAATCCGGGGGAGGTGCGGTCGCGCCCGCTGCCGGAGAACCTCCAGGAGCCACCGATTCCGTAACTCCCACGGCGGATTCGGTGGCTGCTGCCGTCGACCCTGCGGCTTCTGGTGCAGAGTCTTCCTCTGCCACAATGAAATCCGCATCCAACCCGGTATCGGTGGCCGACGCGGTCAGGTCGGACGAGGGTGCAGGCGCGCTTACCGAAACCGCCGCGGCACCATTGGACGACGCGGGCGCG
This sequence comes from Nocardia sp. CWNU-33, assembly GCF_046764895.1. NCBI lineage: Bacteria > Bacillati > Actinomycetota > Actinomycetes > Mycobacteriales > Nocardiaceae > Nocardia > Nocardia sp. CWNU-33. Next base: position 178,456 of record NZ_JBKOQN010000009.1, read on the forward strand.
GCGGCCCCGGCTATCGACGCGGCGTCCGCGGTAGCAGGAACCGCCCCGTCCATTGCCGAGGCTTCGGATACCGAATCCGATACCACAGCAAGCGAATCCGGCAGTCCCGCGGCAGCCGTGCACACTGTGGCTGGCGGCGCGGCCTCCGCTGCGGCTACTGGGCCTGGCTCGGCCGCGTTGGCCGAGGCGAACTCCGCCGTGGCGGTCGAGACGTCATCTGTGACTGCTGGTGCGGACTCGGTTGGAGCTGCCGGGGTCGACGCGCCGGCGGCTGCTGGTGCGGACTCGGCTGATGCGGATGCCGCTGTGACTTCCGGCACGGACTCGATCGTCGCGGCGAAGCAGTCTGCGGTGCGGCCGGTGTTGCTGGTGATCGCGGACTCGCTGTCCTACTTCGGCCCGAAGGGCGGGTTGCCTGCGGATCATCCGCAGATCTGGCCGAACCTTGTCGGTGCCGAACTCGATTGGGATGTCGAGCTGGTCGGACGGATCGGCTGGACCTGCCGGGATGCGTATTGGGCGCTGATCGGCGATCCTCGGGTGTGGGCCGCGGTCCCGCGTGCGGGTGCGGTGGTGTTCGCGGTCGGCGGGATGGACACGCTGCCGTCACCGCTGCCGACCGCGTTGCGTGAGTTGATCCGCTACGTGCGTCCGCCTGCCATTCGCCGCGCGGTGCGCGGCACCTACAACTGGCTGCAGCCGAAGCTATCGAAGCTCGGCCGTCCGGTGGCGCTGCCGCCGAGGGTGAGCGTCGATTACCTGGAGCAGTCGCGGGAAGCGCTGTCGCACCTGCGTCCCGACCTGCCGGTCGTCGCGGTGTTGCCGTCGGTGCACAACTGCGCTGCCTACGGTCGCGTGCACTCGGGCCGCGAGCGCGCGGTGCAGGCGCTGCGCCGATGGTCGGCCAAGACCTCGGTGCCGTTGGTCGATCTCGGCGAAGCGGTGCGCGACAACATCTTCTCCGGTGAGGCCAACCCCGACGGCATCCACTGGGGCTGGGCCGGACACACCGCGGTGGCCACTGCGATGGTGAAGACCTTGCAGGAGGTTCGGTAGTTGGCCGTTGTGGTCGTCACCGATTCCTCCGCCAGCCTCCCCGCCGAGCTCGTCGACGAGCTGGACATCGCCGTCGTACCGCTGCATGTCCTGGTGGGTGATCGCGCGATCCGTGAGGGCGTCGACCCCATCGATATCGACTACTCCTCAGACACCGTGACCACCTCGGCCGCCTCGCCCGGCGAACTACGTGTGGTCTACGAGCAAGCGCTGGAGCGCAGCGGTGGTGACGGTGTTGTCGCGGTGCATATTTCGCGCCAGCTCTCGGGGACCTGGGAGGCAGGCAGGCAGGCGGTCCGCGATATGGACGCCGCCGACCGCGTGCGTCTGGTCGACTCGCTCGGCGCCGGCCTGGCCACCGGGCTGCCTGTGCTGGCGGCGGCCCGCCGAGCCCGCGGTGGCGCCGCACTGGACATCGTCTACGACACCGCCGTTGCCGCGTCGAGCCGCGCACGCACCTTCATCTTGGTGAACCGCACCGAACAGCTGCGCCGTGGCGGCCGATTGAGCAGCGCTGCCGCATTTTTCGGCAGCGAACTGGTCACCAAACCCTTGCTGCAGATCGTTGAGGGCCGTCTCGAGCTTCGCGAAAAGGTCCGCACTCGCTCCAAGGCCTACGCCAAACTCGTCGCGGCAGCAGTCGATGCGGCAGGCGACGACGGCGCCGCGGTAGCCGTCCAACATCTCGGCGCGGAAGAAGTGGCCAACACCGTTGCCACCCAACTCCGCGACCTCGTCCCCGGCATCCGTGAACTCATCATCGCCGAATTCGGCCCCGCCCTCGGTGTCCATCTCGGCCACGGAGCCGTCGGTGTCCTGGTTGTCCCCGGCGGCTGCGCCTGAATCACCCGCCCGTCGGCCCTCGGTGAGTAAACCAATCTGCTTGATCGCAAAGGGGTTCAGTGGAGGTGGGGTAGGTTAGGGTCGCGATATGACGAGCTCTGCGAAGCCGCCGACCCGTCCACCGCTGACTGTGGAGTCGACGGACTGGGAGCATCAAGACGCGGTAATCCTTCGTGCGGAGATGGCTGCCGAAGTCGGCCCCCGGTACGCCTATCTGGCCGAGCAGTTGCGCGTCAATCCGCAAGCGGTCGATCCCGCGACGGTGCACCGGACATTCGTCGCCTATTCGGGCGAGCCGGTCGGGCATGCCGCGGTGCGATGGAATGCGGGCGACCTGGAGTTGAAGCGCATGTTCGTGCGCCCCGCCCACCGCGGCTCGGGCGTCGCCGCCCGCCTGCTCGCCGCCGCGGAAGCTGCCGCACGCGAACTCGGCCAACCCCGCCTGATCCTGCAAACCGGCCACCTCCAGCCCGAAGCGGTCCGCTTCTACGAACGCAGCGGCTACCACCGAATCCCCCTGTTCTCCCCCTACGAACCCCTCCCTCTCTCCAACTGCTTCGCCAAAACTCTGCCCTGACAGACCTCCGCCACGACGATCCATTGACGAACGGGCCGTGACTGCGGCGAAGCGCGAGGATTGCCCGCCGTGGTGCCGTTCGATGCCGCGTGGCCAGAGGTCGGCGGCGCAGGAGTGGATGCGGAGGGAACTCGGTGGTAGGTCGGCGACACGCCGATGGTCGGTCCATGATGTGCGGCTGGTGGGTTCGGTGTGCCATCTACGATTCCCGGGTGACCGGATACGACCACCTCGACGCGTTCGAGCACCTCGACACCTCGACGCTGCCAGTGCGACAGCAGCAGATTCTCACCACGATTCGGGACTGCGTTGTCCGGCACGGGTATCCGCCCAACACACGGGAGATCGGCGATGCGGTGGGGCTGCGTTCCTCCTCGTCGGTGTCCAAGCATCTGAAAAGCCTGGAGGACAAGGGTTTCCTTCGCCGCAGCCAGACGATGTCGCGGCCGATCGATGTCCGGATGTTTCTTGCTGCTGCCGCGCCGCGGGAGTCGTCGGACGACTCGGTGGCCGTGCCGGTTGTCGGTGACATCGCCGCGGGCAGTCCCATCCTCGCCGAGGAGCACACCGACGACATGATGACGCTGCCGCGCGAACTCGTCGGCCGCGGTACTGTTTTCGGTCTGCGAGTGCGCGGTGACTCGATGATCGACGCCGCAATCTGCGACGGTGACATCGTGGTGATCCGGAAACAGCATGAAGCCCACTCGGGGGAGATCGTCGCCGCGATGATCGACGGCGAGGCGACTGTCAAGGTGTATCGCCGTCGCAACGGCCACGTGTATCTGGAGCCGCGCAACCCCGCCTACGCTGTGATCGACGGCGACGAGGCCGTGGTGCTCGGCAAGGTGGTCTCGGTGATGCGCCGGGTCTGACCCGGCGCCATGACCGGGAAAATTCCATTGTTCGATGCTGCGACCAGCTGTAACGTCACTTCGGTTTGTCAAACGATCAACCGAAGGAGTCGATGCTGTCATGAAAGCCGTCACCGAACGCGACATCAGGTCGTCGTTCGTCAACTGTTCCAAAACCACCGCCAAGAAGCTGCCCGCACCTCGGGACCTGGACGATCGTCCATGGGATGACCTGGACTTCCTCGGCTGGGGCGATCCATCGCTGCCCGGACGCGGCTACCTCGTCGTCCCGCAGGAAGATGATCGCCTCATCGGTGTCGCACTGCGCTACGAAATCGGTGGGTTCGGCCGAGCTCAGATGTGTGCGATCTGCATGACCACGCACACCAGCAAGGGTGTCTCGTTGATGACCGCGCACAAGGCGGGCGAGTCCGGCCGCCGCGGCAACTCGGTCGGCACCTATATGTGCACTGACCTCGCGTGTTCGTTGTATGCGCGCGGCAAGAGAACGCCCGCACTCGGTAATCGGTACCGCGAAGACCTCATTTCCGTGGAAACCAAGGTCGAACGGGTCCGGGACAACATGAACGCCTTCATCGCGAGGCTCTACACCTAACCGCAATCCGACCCCGATCCATCAGGCAGCACGTGCTGCCGACCCGAAAACGGAGGTAGATGCCATGCGCCGACACTCAGGGGCCATGCCACCGGCGCACCCCGAGTTCAGCGACACCGCAACCGAACTCGGGGTGTACAGGGTTCCTCTCCGGTTGAGACGGCCCGGACGATGACCGGACCACCCCATCCGGAGAGGAAACCCTCGAATCACCGGCCTCGTATCCGTCGCCGAAACCCCTGCCGACGTGGACTTCGCTCCGGTTCGAATTCCCTGACGTCGAGCACGTTGCATTTATTGCAATGGAGGTGCAATGACTTCACGCGGTGACTTGTCGGGGCGCAGCCCGCGCCAGGAGGGGTGTCGGAGTCGGCCGTCGCCGGTCCATTCGGCGAAGACGACTTCGCCGACGAGTTCGGGCTCCACCCAGACCGCATCTTTGACATCGGCCGCCACGGTGGCCGTTTTGCGTTGCAGGGGTAGAAGTCTCGTCTGCAGTGCATCGAGCATCGTGTCGGTGAAACCGGTACCGACACCTCCGGCGTAGACCAGCTTTCCGGTGGCGTCGCGTACTCCCATCAGCAGCGAGCCGATACCTCCTGCGCGGCGGCCGGTGCCCGGTCGCCACCCGACGATCACGATTTCTTGATCGTGAACATTCTTGACCTTCGTCCATAATTCGCTGCGTCGTCCAGAGAGGTAGGGGCTGTCGAGGCGTTTGCAGACGATGCCTTCCAGTCCGCGGCGCTTCGATTCGGCGAGCTCGTCGGCACCGGTGCCGGGCAGGCGGGGTGGGACCTGCCAGTGCGGGCCGTCGAGGCCGAGCTGTTCCAGCAGCTGTCTGCGCTGCTGGTAGGGCAGGCCGATCAGCGATCGATCACCGATGTGCAGTAGGTCGAAGATCAGGTACGTGACCGGGACGGCCTTGGCGAGCGCGTGGATCTTGGCGGGATTGCGCTGATGCATCCGAGGTTGCAGGGCCTCGAACGAAGGTCTGCCGTCGGCCGTGAGGGCGACGATTTCGCCATCGACGACGAATCGAGGGGCCGCGGGAGCGATGTCTGCGATCTCGGGCCAGGCTGCGGTGATGTTCTTGTCGTTGCGCGACATCAGTCGCAGGTCGTCCTCGATGTAGCCGATGGCGCGAATGCCGTCGAATTTGGCTTCGTAGGCCCAGCCCTGTTCGTCGCTGGGGAGGACGCCCGCCATCGCCAGCATTGCCGCGTAGTGCGGCAGTCGTGTCACACTCGCCTCGCCGACATCGCCGGTCCCTTCGTGAACTCGAACGCTGTGCTGGCAACCCTCTGAATAGTACCGACCGGTCTGCCTTCGTCGGTTTCGTTCGCGGCGCGGTTGTCCACAGCCCCGCGGTTATCAACAGACCCATCGAATCCGCTGTTCAGCGCGGATCCCAGGAATTCGAATCGCACTACCGTCACCGCCATGTCACGACACGACGAACGCCGGCGAGTCCGCCAGCGCCTCAGCGAACTGACGAGCCGGGTCGGCGCGAGCAGGACAGCGGGGTCCGGGATTCGCGGCGCGGTCGAGCCCACACCGTCATCGCGGGACGGCAGTCATACGCGATTGTCGGCGACAGAGATCGCCGCAGCGGCGAGCGAGGGCGAGCCGGTCGGCGAAAACGACCGGGCAGAAGGTCGTGGGCGGCCAAGGGGTATCGCGCTGCCCGTAGCCCATGGGCGATCGGAAGGCGGCGAGCGGGCACGGGAGACGCAGTCCCCGGGTGGAGTGCAGCTATCGAGAAAGGCGCAGCGGGTGGGGCAGATGGGGCGGGTAGAGGGTGTGCGCGGCGGCGGGCGATGGGATGACGACCGGTTGCCGGCGAGAGGAATGGAGTCGGATGGGTCGGACGGTGAGCTCGGTGGCGAACACGACCTGGCAGGCGCGGACGGTGAGGTCCGCGTGCCAGGGTGGCTGGAGGAGGCAGGGCGCCGCTCCGTGTGGCGGGACCGGATTGTGCCGGAGCGGTTTCGGGGTGCGCGGTTCGATCCGGGCTGGCGGGGTGTGGTGACTTTGTCCTTGGTCGGGCTGGCGGCAGTGCTCGCGGCGACGGTGGTGGTGTTGCGGGAACGGCCTGTCGCGCAGGCCGTTCCACCGGTGCCCGCGGTACGCACGACGAGCGCTGTTCGTGCCTCGGCACAGCTGAGTCCGGCGCCGATTGTGTCTACGCCGGCCGGTGCAGCGCCGGTGTCGCCCGACGGCCCCGAGGGCGTCACCGGCGTCGAACTGGTCGTCAGTGTTGTCGGTCTGGTGCACAACGGCGGCCTGTTGCGGATACCGAACGGATCTCGAGTGGCCGACGCCATCACGGCGGCGGGCGGTGTGAAAGAAGGCGCCGATCTCAGCGGGCTCAACCTGGCCCAGCGCTTGCAGGACGGCGATCAGGTGCTGGTCGGCGCCATCGGCTCAAGTCCTGGGCCGATGCAATTGGGCAGCACCACCATCAGCGCCGGCCGCACCGCTACTCGCCCGGCGCCGCATGTGGGTTCCGCATCGTCATCGTCCACCACCGCCCGCATAGATCTCAACACCGCGACCGAGTCCGACCTCGACGCGTTGCCCGGCGTCGGGCCGGTGACTGCCCGCGCAATTATCGCCTGGCGCACCAAGAATGGCCGCTTCACCGATATCGAACAGCTCGGCGAAATAGACGGCATCGGACCCGCTCGACTTGCCCGCCTGCGCGGGTTGGTGAAGGTATGAGGCTCGAGGGGAGCGAGCCGGTCGGTCGAGCACGGGGATTGTGCAGACCCAGGACTACAGACCGGCAGTGTCCGCCGGTTTCACAACGCGGCGAGAGGCCCTCCGCGGCGGCGCATGAGGTGCATGTCCGATGAGTAGCGGGCCTGGGGTAGACCGTCGGCCAGGCGACAGCGACAACCGGGACGAAGATCGGGATGACGAGCCGCAGGTGCTCGATGCGCGGCTGCTGCCTGCGACGCTGTGTTGTTGGGGCGCAACGATTGTGGCGGTCACCGGTGGGTGGGTGGTTGGGCTTGTGGTCGCAGCTGGGTTGTCGGTGCTGGCGATCGGGTTGTGGGTGTTGTTGCTGTGGGCGGTTGCGCACCGCAGTGAACGTTGGCGGGTCGTCGCGGTGGTCGCGCTCGCGGCGGTGTTGCTCGGGATGGGGTTCGCGATCGCGGGGGCGTGGCGGGAGCATCGGGTGGCCACGCATCCGTTGCGGACAGCGATCGGTGCGTCGGTGCGGGTTGTGGCGACACCGATCGATGATCCGAAACCGGTGCGCATCAATTCGTTCGCGGGCGAGCGGCGGTGGACGGTGCGCGCGGAGCTGCGCGAGTACCGGCAGGGTGAGGTGACCGTGCGGACCGGTGGTGTGGTGGTGATTCTGGCTTCGGGTGTGGAGTGGGCGCAGCTATTGCCCGGCGGGCCGGTCGAATTCCGCGCGCGAATAGATCAGCCGTGGCATCAGGATCTTTCGGTTGTCACGTTGCGGGCGCTCGGTCGGCCGGTCGTGGTCGGAAGGCTGCCGTGGTGGCAACGCGTGGCCGCCGCGGTGCGTACGGATTTCGCTGCCTCTGCGTCTCGTGCCCTACCTTCGGATCCAGCCGGACTGCTGCCCGCACTCGTCGTGGGGGATACTTCGGCATTGCCTGATGACGTGCGGGAAGAGTTCAAAATAGCTGGACTGCAACATCTGTGCGTCGTCAGCGGTGCGAACTTCACTATTCTGCTCTCGGTAGTGCTGCTCGTGGTGCGTGCCCTCACCCTCGGTCCACGTCTTGCCGCGATGGTCGCAGCGGCGGCGTTGCTCATGTTCATTGTGCTGGCCAGGCCGGATCCCAGTGTGTTGCGGGCCGGTGCGATGGGCGCAATCACCTTGTTGGCACTGGTCACCGGTCGCAGGAAGCAGGCGTTGCCCGCGTTGTGCGCGGCGGTTCTCGGACTGCTTTCGATATGGCCCGAGCTGGCCGTGCGGGCCGGTTTCGCGCTGTCCGTTGTCGCCACGGCCGGCTTGATACTCCTTGCGCCCAGCTGGGCCGATTGGCTGCGCGCCCGCGGTTGGTGGCGGATGCCTGCCGAAATCGTCGCCGTGTCGGCAGGCGCGTTCGTGGTGACCACTCCGCTCATGGTCGCGCTGACCGGACAGCTCAGTCTCGTGGCAGTTCTCGCGAATGTTCTTGTCGCACCTGTTGTCGCGCCGATCACGGTGATCGGCGCAACCGGTGCTGTGTTGTCGTGTATCTGGCAACTGCCCGCCGAATTGGTTCTGCGCTGTGCGGGACCACCGATGTGGTGGCTGCTGACGATTGCCGAACACGCGGCAGGAATACCCGGCGCGACGATCGACATTCCCGGTGGCTTGTTCGGCGGTTCGATCACCGCCGCAGTCGTTGCGGTATTTGTGTGGTCCCTACGGTCGGCCATCGTGCGCCGACTCGCGGCCGCAACATTTCTCGGGATCGCGGCCGTCTTGTTTCCCCTCCGGATCTGGCACCCATGGTGGCCACCATCCGGCTGGGTTCTTGCCGCCTGCGATGTCGGACAGGGAGACGGGCTAGTCCTGTCGATCGGCGATGGTGCCGCGATAGTGATCGACGTCGGCCCGGAACCCCGTGCCATCCGCACCTGCCTCGATCGCCTCCATATCACCCGAATCCCCCTGCTTGTCCTGACCCACCCGCACGCCGACCACATCGGTGGCCTCACCGGCGCACTCGAAGGACGCTCGGTCGCAGCACTGGCCGTCGGCCCCGGCGAACTCCCCGCAGTACCCGGTTTGCGTCACATCGCGGCCAGCGTCAACGGCGGCACAGGTGATGACACCGATAGTTCAGCGCCTGCGGCCAACTCGCACGTCACCCCCGGTGACCTGTGCGGCTCGATCAGCGACCCGCGTGCCGCGACCGATGGCCCGCGCGCCTCGCCTAGTGAACGGTGTGCCTCGATCGGCGACCAGTGCGGCATGACGGAGGGCTGTCCACACGCCACACTCGGCGACCCATGCAGCGCGACCGACGATCCGCCTCCGAGAACCGCCGACTCATGCGCCATGACCGGCGATCCGAGTGCGACTACGAGTGGGCCGCGTGCCTCGTCTGGCGATCCGCGCGGTTCGACCAGTAAGCCGCGGGCTCCGACCAGCCACGCGCGTGCCGCAACCAATGGGCCGGTCCAGGTCGCAACCGCTGCCGCGCGGGCAGGTGTTCCTGTCGTGGAACTGTCGGCGGGATACGTAATGAGCTTCGGCGCAGTCGAATTGATGGTTCTCGCGCCGACAGCATCTCTGCGACCGTCAGCGGGCACCGCGGCAGCCGATGACGCCAACGACCGGTCGGTCGTCATCGCCGCCACCACGCCCGCGGGCCGGATCCTGCTGACCGGCGACATCGAGGCTCCCGCCCAACACCGCCTATTGAACTCCGGAGCCCCGGTCCAGGCCGACATCCTCAAGGTCCCCCATCACGGATCACGAACCACCGCAGCGGAATTCTTGGCCGCCGTCCACCCTCGCCTCGCGATAGTCAGCGTCGGCGCGGACAACACCTTCGGTCACCCGCATCCCGGCTTACTCGCCGACTTGGCGCGCGCCGGCAGCGGCGTGATCCGCACAGACCAGTTGGGCGACGTCGTGATCACCGGTGCAGGATCGAATATGCAAGTGGTGACATTGCGCTGAATTGTGGCTCGGTTCTCGCCGCCATGGTGGTCGGCAGCCCTCAGCGAATCCAATCGCACTCGCAGACCTTGTCCGGAGATCTTTCTGGGCCTCCATCCAGTGCGTTTACGCACTGGATGGAGGCCCAGGATGGACTACTTTCGACCCACCTCTGCGGGCTTCTCAGGCGGTGGCCTCAGATGCACCAGACGACACTGCCGAGAGGGAAGCACAGTGCGATTGAGCCACCGGTGGTTGGAGTGACCGAGGTCGATGTGGGCTCAGCGGATGGAATCGTGCTGGCCGAAGCGGCGGGAGCTGCGATCACACCCAGCGACAAAGCCATGGCGGTCGCGGCGAGGATTTTTACGGTTCTGGTAGCCATTTTGCTTCCTTTGGTTTGGATAAACTTCTTACTTCAATAACTCATCACCCTCCTCAGTGTGGCCCCGGCAGTCGACGAATGCCAGACTGCGTCAAGAAATACCGCTGACCTCTTTTATCCCCTATAGTCCGGCCGAAGTTGATCACCTGGGTTCGGTGTATGATCGTTGCGCTCTGGAGACCGAAGCTTATTCGGAATGTTGCCGAGCAAACTGAAAAGAAACACTTTCTTCATCCTTTGCTCGCACCTCGCGATAGTCGGCGCCGGTGTGGACTACGCCTTCGGTCACCCGCGTCCCGGTCTACTCGCCGCTCGGCGCCGTCGGCAGCGTCGTCATCCGCACCGATCAGTCGGCGACATGGTGATCATCGGTGCAGGATCGAAAGTGCGAGTGGTGACATTGCAATCGGTCGGATCTCCTTAGCAACGAGGAGGTGGCTCGGCATGCGGGAGCAACGAAGAAAGCTCGGCATGCGGGAGCAACGAGGAGGTGGCTCGGCATGCCGGAGCAACGAAGAAAGCTCAGCATGGGGGAGCAACGAGGAGGTAGCTCGGCATGCCGGAGCAACGTGAATGCGGCTCAGCATGCGGGGCTGAGCATTCGGGCATCACAACCGCAAACCACAGCCGAAACGATAGCTGGACCAGCCGAAACGGCGAAGTTGTGCGCCGAAGTGCATATGCGGAGATGATCGCATCAGCCCCGCCTCTGCGGGCTTCTCAGGCGGTGGCCTCAGATGCACCAGACGACACTGCCGAGGGGGAAGCACAGCGCGATTGATCCATCCGTGGGAGTGGCCGAGGTCGACGTGGGCTCAGCGGATGGAACCGTGCCTGCTGATGCCGCGGGAGCTGCGATGACACCCAGGGACAAGGCCATGGCGGTTGCGGCGAAGATTTTGACGGTTTTGGTAGACATTTTGCGTCCTTCGGTGTGGATATATTTCCGACTGTAATAACTAATCACCCCTCTTCAGTCTTCACCCAGCCGATGACGAATGCCAGCCGGGGAAAGAGATACCGTTGACCTCTTTTATCCCCCGAAAACCGGCCGAAGGTGACTACCTGAAGTTCGGCCTTGATCGTTGCGCATTGGATACCGAAACTTGCTCATAATGTGTCTGAGCAAAACTGAAAAGAAACACGGTCCGCTCGGCTGGCGTCTACCCGCGTCTCGCGATAGCCAACAATCGCTGGACCGGCCACAACACCCAAGTTGCGAGCTGGCGTGCTGACAATCTGACGGACAGCTTGGATCAGAGGCATGTGTGACAAACGTCGGGGCGTTGATCGGGTGTTGCTCGCCCGGGCCCGGGCTGCTCTCTTTTGCGTCGGTGCCGGCAGCTCTGGCCGGGACAGCGCGCAGCGTGGTCATGGCAAAGCTGTCGGTGGCGGACCGTAGGATCGGGCCCGTGAGCGAGCGCGGCGAGCCAATCAGGGATATGGCGCCTTCGGGTGCGCTGGAGCCGAGTGCCGGCGAGGTGCGGTCATGAGCGAGTGCAGCGAGCGGATCATGTCGAGGTCGGTTGCCCGCACCAGGGAGCCCAGCGTCAGCGGGGTGGGGTCGTGAGCGAGCGCGCTGCGGCGGTGCACTTGGTTCTCGGCGAAGAAGAGTTGTTGATCGAGCGGGCGGTCGCGCAGATCGCTGCGCAGGTTCGGGCGGGTGCGCCGGATGGTGACGCGGTGCCGGTTGATCGGTTGCGGGCGGGGGATGCCAGCACTGCTGAGCTGGCCGAGTTGTTGAGCCCCTCGTTGTTCGCCGAGGAGCGGTTGATCGTGTTGGAGTCGGCGGCCGAGGCGGGGAAAGATGCCGTCGCGGTGATCACCGAGGCTGCCGAGGATCCGCCCGAGGGTGCGGTGCTGGTGGTGTTGCATTCGGGAGGCGGCCGGGCCAAGGCGCTGGCGCCTGCGCTGCAGAAGATGGGCGCCGAGGTGCACGACTGCGCCAAGCTGACCAAGGCGACCGAGCGGGTCGAATTCGTGCGCAACGAGTTCCGGGCCGCGGGGGTGCGGGTGTCGGGCGAGGTTGTGCAGGTGATGTTGGAGGCGGTCGGTTCGGAGCTACGTGAGCTCGCCGCCGCGTGTTCGCAGCTTGCCGCCGACACCGGCGGCAAGATCGACGTCGCGGCCGTTCGCCGCTATTACTCCGGGAAAGCGGAGGTCTCCGGCTTCGACGTCGCCGAGTTGGCCGTCGCGGGCGACCGTCCCGGCGCGATGGAAGCACTGCGCTGGGCCAATGATCGCGGCGTCCCGCATGTCCTCCTCGCCGACGCACTCGCCGACTCCGTACACACCATCGCCCGTGTCGGCTCCGCGGGTCGCGGCGACCCCTTCAAGCTGGCCCAACAGCTGGGCATGCCCCCATGGAAAGTGAAGAAAGCCCAAGCCCAGGCCCGCGGCTGGAGCTCGGCAACCATCGGCTCCGCCCTCCAAGTGGTCGCCACCCTGAACGCCGACGTCAAGGGCGGCGCCGCCGACCCCGACTACGCCCTGGAACACGCTCTCACCCAGATCCTGGACCTGCACTCCGCAGGTTGACCGAAGCGACGCGCTTTTCCGGCCGGTCTAGTGAACGGGGCTTCGGGCTGTTCAGTGCACCGGCCATCGTGGCCACAGCGGCATGGATTTCCTTGACAACCGCCGGACACTCGACGTCTGTGGGCAGATGCCGATATCCCGGCGAATGGCCGCGTGAAGGCGACGTTTTCTCCTCGACCACCAATCGATCGCGCCGCGGAAGTAGTTGACATCTATCGAAAGCTCCCCGCCGCCGCCCACCCCGACCCCGATGGACGTCGCGCACCGCAATGTCGTGCTCTCCGACCGACCGCGTGAACGGGGCTTTGGCCTGTTCAGCCCGACGCACCGGTCATCGTGGCCCAGGGCGACATGTTTTCCCTGATAGCCGTCGGACCCTTGTGTGCTCCGATGGCGGGGACTTGCTGCGCACCTCCGGCTCGTCCGACAACCCGACCGTCGAATTCCGCACTCTCCCGGTGCTGCACTACGACGTGCGCGCCGCCTTCGGCGCGCACATCCCGACCACCAGGTCGAGCACCCCGTCCACAAAGCCCGCCGATCAGGCCACCGACACCGCCTCGACCACTGGATCGGTCACCGCCACGCCGGATGTCGGCACGCCGTCGACAGCACCATCACCGGCGATGCTGTCCCCTGCGTCAACTGACCGGTCGGCCATGGCGAACGTCCGTTGGGCCGAACGATCGTGTGCCAATCGCCTGCGGCATGGACAGACCGACTCCACCGACGGTGCGCTGGTCCTGGATCATGCGAGTACTGTCGACGTCGTTCGATTCCATCCTGGGGGTTTCCTATGTTGATTTGGGGCTGGCGACGCACCGTCCAGCAACTCGCCATGCTGACGCTGGTATGCGGCAACTGCCACAATCCGGCGGCGCACGCTCTGCGCAAACTCGTCACCAAGTTCACGCTCTTCTTCATTCCGCTCTTCGCGCTGAAGACCAAGCACACCGTGCAGTGCACGTGGTGCGGAGCGGAATCGGAAGTGCCTCACCAGCGTGTCCCCGAACTGCTGCACCAGGCGCAGACGGCGGGTGCGTGGCAGCCACCTGCCCCGGCGACGCCGGATCAGCATTATCCGAGATAAGGCGTTGCCTCACACCGCTTTCGGTGCCTGCACCAGTGCCGCCGTGGCCCGGCGTACCAGCGGCAGCATCAGGAGCAGGGTGGGGAAGGCGATGGGCCAGGACACCGCCCACGAGCGCAGCCACATCCCGACCGCGAGGCCATCGCTCATCAGGGTGCTGATCAGGGAGACGATGCAGGTCATCAGGATCGACAGCAGCATCGGCATGAGCACCGACGCATAGCGGGCGGGCAGCTTGAAACCGGTGCGGGAGTTGGTGTTCGCGGAAGTCATCGGTTCACTCCGTAAGGTCGTCACAGCAGCGATTCCGCCGGGCGGCAGAACCGGTGCGTTGGTTGACGTGAACGCTTACGGCGACGCGATGTCGCGGCACCGAGCATAGGGCAGCGGTTCGCGGCGGTGCAAGCCAGCTCTGCACCGCCGCGAATCGTGCCGAATTCAGTTGCGCTCTTGCACCTTCAGGTCGCCGAAGGTGACGCTCTGCGTCATCGGCCTGGCCAGGAACTCGTGCGGGAAACCGAGGTCGATAGCGCTGGCCTGTTCCAGCCGAGCCACCTGCGCCGGGTCGAACTCGACATCGAGGGCACCGAGGTTGTCCTCGAGCTGTGCGGCTGTGCGGGCGCCGATGATCGGTGCGGTAACTGCGGGGTTGCGTAGCGTCCAGGCGAGCGCCACTTGCGACGGCGCCTTACCCAGTTGCGCCGCAACCTCTTTCACCACATCGGCGATGGCAAGACCGCGCGCGGTGAGCGAGCCGTTGGCGGCGGCCACATTCTTGCGTGAGCCTTCCGGCGATGCCTCCGCATCATCCGCCAGGTCGGCGCTGCTGTACTTGCCGGTCAGCACGCCGCTGGCCAGTGGCGACCACGGGATCACACCAAGACCCATTTCCTGCGCCATAGGAATGAGGTCGCGCTCGACGGTCCGTTCGATGAGGCTGTATTCGATCTGCAACGCAATCAGCGGTGACCAGCCCCGCAGATCCGCGATGGCCTGCATGCGCGAGACCTGCCACGCCGGTGCGTCGGAAATGCCGACATAGAGCACTTTGCCCGCACGGACCAGGTCGTCCATCGCGCGCAGGATCTCCTCGACCGGGGTGCGGAAATCCCAGGCGTGCAGGTACAGCACGTCGAGGTAGTCGGTGTTCAGCCTGCGCAGGCTCGCCTCCACCGAAGCGAACATGCTCTTGCGGTGGTTGCCCCCGGAGTTGGGGTCGCTCGGTCGCCGCAGCATCGTGTATTTGGTTGCCAGCACAAGGCTTTCGCGATTGTCCGCGGTGAACTCGCCGAGCAGCTGCTCGGAGGTGCCGTTGGTGTACTGGCTGGCGGTGTCGATGAAATTGCCGCCACGCTCCACATAGGTGTCGAAAATCTTGCGGGCTTCGTCCTTGTCGGCGCCCCAGCCCCAGTCGGCGCCGAAGGTCATGGTGCCGAGGGACAGCGGGGAAACCCGCAGCCCCGAGCGGCCGAGCAGCCGGTAGGTGTCGAGGGTGAGGCCTGTGGACATGTCGGGCTCCTGTCGTCGTTCGTTCGACAGCAAGTCTGGAACGGCGCGAGGCCGACGATAAGGGAAGGTTCTTCCTGGGAAAGCCAGTACCACCCAGCCGTAGGATCGAAGGTGATGACTGGCACGGTGAACGCGACACAGGAACTTGCGGCCTTCCTGCGGGCCCGGCGGGAGCGCCTCACCCCCGGTGACCTCGGGCTGCCCGAGCGCAGGCAGGCCCGCCGCACGCCCGGCCTGCGGCGCGAGGAAGTCGCCGAATTGGCAGGGGTCAGTATCGATTACATCGTCCGCCTGGAGCAGGGGCGGGGCCTACGACCGTCCGCCGACGTGCTGGAGGCGCTGTCGCGTGCGTTGCGGCTGGACACCGACGAACGCGCCTATCTGTTCGACCTGGCCCAGCAGCGTCAGCCCGACACGGGCAAACCGAGCACGGTGGCCGCGCCCGAGCTCGTCATGCTGGTCGAGGATCTTTCCCCGCTGCCTGCCATGCTGGTCAATCATCGCTACGACATTCTGGCGTGGAACCGGGAAATGGCCAGGTTGATCGTCGATTTCGACACCTTGCCGCCGGGCCAGCGCAACTCGATGTGGCTGTGCCTGATGCACCCTGATATGCGCGACTTCTATGCCGACCGGGAACGGATCATCCGAGAAGGCATCGCTGACCTGCGAGCCGCCTGGGCGGCGCATCCCGACGATCAGGCCCTTGCGGACCTGATTGCCGAGTTCACCCGCAGCGAGGAATTCGCACGGGCCTGGGACAGGCATGATGTGCGGGTGAACGGTCGCGGCCGGAAGCCATTGCGGCATCCGGTGGTGGGGCCTTTGGTCGTCAACTACGAAGTACTGATGCCGATCCAGGACCCCGACCAGCGGATCATCATCTATCGAGCCGCGGACGCCGATTCCCAAACGGCGCTGGACCGGTTGGCCGAGTCCTGAGAACTACTCGACGGAGGCGAGCGTCAGCTCGTCTTCCTCGTCGGAGTCCTCGTAGCGGCCGTCCCATTCCTCGTAGAACGGCACGTCGTCGTCACGGGTGACGATCCACTCCAACGAGTACGCGCCCTCACCTGCGGGAACCATGATGTTCTCGATCTTCAGACCGATCTGGAGAACGTCGGCAGCCCGGATGACATCGGGCAGGTCCTCGGACCGAACCACGGTCTGGTTGGCATACAACGTAATGGTGTTGCGGTCGCCGTCCAACGGTAACTCCAATCATTGGTGAAAACATTGCTGACGAGTGCCCTCGCCTGGCAGACACTACCGCCGATTCGGAGGACGCCGGGCGTTTGCCCGAAACCGATCACACACCATTCTCCTGCCGCGCTCGTCCCCGCAAGATCACGGCCTCGGCGGTGCGCCGACACGGCGTCGTGTGGCCGTCTCGTTTCGGTGGGCACGACAAAAGCCGCCGTGGTCATCGAGGCCACGGCGGCTACGTCAAAAGCACATGCGGTATCTCGCGATACCGGCGGACTAGATCTTGTTGAGGGCCAGCGCGAGCGCCGACTTCTTGTTGGCAGCCTGGTTGGCGTGGATGACGCCCTTCGAGGCAGCCTTGTCCAGCTTGCGGCTGGCGAACTGCAGCTGCTCGGCAGCTTTGTCCTTGTCGCCTGTGGCCGCGGCCTCGCGGAAGCTGCGGATCGCAGTGCGCAGAGCGGACTTGACCGACTGGTTGCGCTTGCGCGCTTCCTCGTTGGTGCGGATCCGCTTCATCTGGGACTTGATGTTGGCCACGCCTGTTTCCTCGTGTTCCTGTCGCTGAATGGACTGTGCTGGAAAAGTTTGCGAGCGTGCGACACACCCGAAGTAAATCGGTAACGCAACGCCGAAGATCGAGGGTACCAGCCACGGCTTGGCACACGAAATCGGTGCATCCGGCGCCCGAGCCACCGCTGCGGACCCGCCAGTTTGTCGAACAGAATTTTTACCCGCAACGCGGGAGTGATGCAAGAAATTTACCTGTGTCTCACACGGCAAAGCCGCTGCATGGCGCACGATTCTTGCATGACCTCCGCCTCGCCGCCGCGATCGGCCCGATCTCCTGTGCCGCCGCCGGTCCGGTCGAACGGACGTGCGGGTGGCCATGGGCGAGCACCTTCCACCGGACTGTTCGAGGGCTATCGACCCGGCCGTTATGACCAGGCCTTCGACGAGATGTTCGACAGCTCGGGCCGGGTCCGGCAGCCCTACAAAGGCATCTTCTCCGCGCTCGCGCCCATCGACGTCGCGGATCTCGCGGCGCGTTCGGACGCCCTCGATCGCGCCTTCATCAATCAGGGCATCACGTTCTCGCTGTCGGGTCAGGAGCGGCCGTTCCCGCTGGATCTGGTGCCCAGGGTCATCGCGGCCGCCGAATGGAACAAACTGGAGCGCGGCATCAAGCAGCGGGTGACCGCGCTGGAGCTGTTCCTCGCCGATATCTACGGCGAGCAGAACATTCTGCGCGCGGAGGTGATCCCGAAACGCCTGGTCACTTCCTGCCAACATTTCCACCGGGAGGCCGCCGGGCTGGTGCCGCCGAACGGCGTGCGCATCCACGTCGCGGGCATTGACCTGGTTCGCGACCAACACGGCGAATTTCGGGTCCTCGAGGACAACCTGCGTTCCCCATCAGGTGTCTCCTATGTAATGGAGAATCGCCGCACCATGGCGCGGGTCTTCCCGGACCTGTTCTCCTCGCATCGGGTGCGTGCGGTGGGTGACTATCCGAGTCATCTGATGCGGGCGCTGCGCGCTTCGGCCGCGCCGAACGGGGCCGATCCGACGGTCGTCGTTCTGACCCCCGGCGTTTACAACTCGGCCTACTTCGAGCATTCGCTGCTGGCCAGGCAGATGGGCGTGGAGCTGGTCGAGGGCAGGGACCTGTTCTGCCGGGACAACGTCGTATACATGCGCACCACGGCGGGGGAGCGGCAGGTCGACGTGATCTACCGGCGCATCGACGACGCTTTCCTCGACCCGATGCACTTCCGCCCCGATTCGGTGCTCGGCGTCGCGGGTCTGCTGAATGCCGCACGCGCGGGCAATGTCGTCGTCTCCAGCGCGATCGGCAACGGCGTCGGCGACGACAAGCTGATCTATGCCTATGTACCGACGATCATCGAGTACTACCTCGGCGAGAAGCCGGTGCTACCGAACGTCGACACCTACCGCTGCTGGCTGGACGACGAGCGTGCGGAGGTGCTCGACCGGATCGGTGAGTTGGTGGTCAAGCCGGTGGAGGGGTCCGGCGGCTACGGCATCGTCATCGGACCGGACGCCACGCTGCGCGAGTTGGACGCCGCCCGTCGCAGGATCAAGGCGGACCCGCGTGGCTGGGTCGCGCAGCCGGTGGTTCAGTTGTCCACCGTGCCGACCAAGATCGGCAACGAACTGGTGCCGCGCCACGTCGACCTGCGGCCTTTCGCGGTCAACGACGGTGACGACATCTGGGTGCTGCCCGGCGGGCTGACCCGGGTTGCGCTGCCGGAGGGCTCCCTGGTGGTCAACTCGAGTCAGGGCGGCGGCAGCAAGGACACCTGGGTGTTGTCCGGACGCGACTCGCTCGCCGACCGGGAACTGGCGGGTGCGGAGCTGGTCAGCGAACCGCCGCAATCGGATTCGCGTGAACTCGGCCGGGAACTGACTGCCGAGCAGTCGAATCAGCAACAGCAGCAGCAACAACAAGAGCAGCGACAATCCGGTGCGAGGGTGGTGCGCTGATGCTGGCCCGCAATGCCGAATCGCTGTACTGGATCGGACGCTACGTCGAGCGTGCCGACGACACCGCACGCATCCTCGACGTTGCGGTGCATCAGCTGCTGGAGGATGCAACGGTCGATCCGGACCGTACTTCGCGAGTGTTGTTGCGGGTGCTCGGTATCGAGCCGCCGGAGGGCGAACTCGATGTCTGGTCGGTCACCGATCTGGTGGCGTTCAGTCCCGAGCACGGTGCGTCGATCACCAACTCGATCGCAAATGCTCGCGAGAATGCCAGGGGCGCAAGAGAAGTCGCCTCCAGCGAAATGTGGGAGTGCCTGAACGCCACCTACATCGGGCTGGCGGCCGCCGAACGCGCCGCCCGCAGCCTCGGGCCGCACGAGTTCTTCCACTACATCAAGGACCGGGCGGCGATGTTCGCCGGACTGTCGGATTCGACGCTCAGTCGCGACGACGGTTACCGGTTCCTGCTGCTCGGCCGCTCCATCGAACGTGCGGATATGACTGTGCGGCTACTGCTTTCGCGAGCTGGTGACCGCACCTCGTCACCGGCCTGGGTGACGGTGCTGCGCTCGGCGGGCGCGCACGACACCTATCTGCGCACCCATCGCGGTGCGCTCGACGCCAATCTGGTGGCCGAATTCATTCTGCTCGACCGGCTTTTCCCGCGGTCACTGTTCCATTCGGTGCGGGTTGCCGAGGACTGTCTCGCCGAACTCGACCAACGGCCGACCAGCCGGGTCGGCGCACGGCACGAGGCACAGCGACTACTCGGCCGGGCCCGCAGTGAACTCGAATTCCTGCCGCCCGGTGTGCTGCTGGAGGACCTGCAGAATCGGTTGCTGCTGCTGCAGCGGAACTTCCGCGAGGTCGGCGAGGCGATCGCGCTGCAATATTTCCATGCCGCGCCATGGGTGGCGTGGACCGATCTGCGCAGCAGTCACGACAACCACGCGCAGGTGGAGGGAGAACTGTGAGCTGGCGGATTCGGGTGGTGCACACCACCGGTTATGTGTACGACGCGCCGGTCACCCGGTCGTTCAACGAGGCCCGGCTCACCCCACGCGCCGACAGCAGGCAGAACGTCATCCTCAATCGGGTAGAGACGGTGCCCTCGACCCGCTCCTACCGCTATACCGACTATTGGGGCACCGCGGTCACCTCCTTCGACCTGCATGCGCCGCACACCGAATTGGAGGTCACCGGCTCCTCGGTGGTGGAGACCGAGCCGTTCGCCGGTCCGGCCGAGGAACTGGGCTGGGAAGAGCTGCGCCGCGAACAGATCGCCGACCGGTTCGACGAAATGCTCGCCGCCACCACCTATGTGCCGACGGATCGGAAACTGGCGACCGTCGCGCGGCAGCTGGCGCGCGGGGTGCCACCGGCGAAAGCTGTGGTGCGAGCAGCTGAATGGGTGCATCAGGAGATGACCTACCTGGCCGGAACCACCTCCGTGCACACCTCGGCCGTGCAGGCGTTCGCCGAGCGGCAAGGCGTCTGCCAGGACTACGCGCACCTCACCCTTGTCCTGTTGCGCAGCATGGGCATACCGAGTCGCTACGTCTCCGGGTACCTGCATCCGCATCCGGAGGCCGAGATCAACACCACGGTGGCCGGTCAGTCGCACGCCTGGATCGAGGCATGGACCGGCCAGTGGTGGGGCTATGACCCGACCAACAACATCGCCATCAACGAACAGCACGTATCGGTCGGGGTCGGCCGCGATTACGCGGATGTGCCGCCGCTGAAGGGAATCTTTTCCGGTGGCGGCTCTACGGACCTCGAGGTCGTCGTGGAGATCACCCGTCTCGCCTAGACTGCGGCCTTTTCGCGCTTTATCCAGTCGCCGATGCCTGCGAATCGGCGATCGGCCGTGTTCTGGGCGCACCCGGCGAGCCACCGAGGTGTCCGGGAAATCGGTCGTCGCAGGTCGAGGGTTGTTGTGGAGCACTACTACCTCGCGTAACGTCCCGAACGGATCGACTACTTCGGCACTATCGAACGCAGCAGGACCTCAGGCAGAACCAGTGTGCTCCCCGTGCACGCGGGGTGTTCTCTCGGAAGGTGACATGTATGCCCACTGCTCAGGAAGTCATCGAGGAAGCCACAGAGCTAGCACCGACTCCCGACTCCAAGAAATGGGCCGCCGAAGCGCTCGGCACGTTCGTTCTTGTCATCGGGGGTGTCGGCACCGCGGTGCTGGCCGGTCAGCGGGTAGGTGCGCTCGGTGTGGCGTTCGCCTTCGGGCTGACCCTGTTGTTCTTGGTGTATGCGATCGGGCCGATCTCGGGCTGCCACGTGAATCCGGCGGTGACCGTCGGTCAGCTGCTGCTCGGCCGGTTGTCGGCGCTCACCGCGGCAGGCTACGTGATCGCCCAGCTCATCGGCGCGTTCCTGGCCGGTCTCGTGCTGTTCGCCCTCGCGAAGAACCTGCCGTCCTACGATCGCGCGGCCGACGGGCTCGCCGCCAACGGCTGGGGTAAGCACAGCCCGTCGGCGAAGACCGGTCCGCTCGGCAAGGTCATCATCGAAAACGGCTACGGCCTGGCCGCGGTGATCATCATCGAGGTGATGCTGACGGCGCTGCTGGTGTTCGTGGTGCTCGCCTCGACCGACCAGCTTTCCGACGTCCCGCTGGCCGGCCTCTCGATCGGCGTCACCCTGACCGTCATCCATCTGGTCGCGATCCCGGTGGACAACGCAGCGATCAACCCGGCCCGCGCCCTCGCCGTCGCGCCCTATCAGGACGGCGCGATGGGCCAGGTCTGGGCCTTCGTCGTCTTCCCACTGATCGGCGGCGTCCTCGGTGCGCTGGTCTACGGCCTGCTCTTCGGCCGCTCTCGCGAAATGATCAGCTGAGCATCCGGCCTACCGAACTACCCGAGCCCGGGTCGCACGTTCCGATGGACGTGTCGGCCCGGGCTCGTGCGATGCCGGCCGCTCCCGCGAAGTGATCAGCGGAGTTCGTTCGGTGAGCACGTCGCTAGCGGACCGCTCCCGATTCGGCCGCAGCACCGGATCGAGGTGCCGCGCCGCAGGTCAGCGTGACCAGGGCGGGGATCGGGAACAACAGCAGGAAGAGGTTCGGGATCCACCAGGTGAGGCTGAAGTCGCCGCGCAGGGCCCAGAATGCGATCGCCTGGAGTCCCGCGGTGCTGGTCAGGGTGAGCGACACCGTCATCAGCGTTCGCGAGCCGTTGCCGCGGCACAGACTGGCGAGGCCGGTTGCGCTGGCGGCCAGGTCGAGCGCGACGAACGAGAAGTTCCAGTCGCTGAGCACCGGATCGGTGTAGTCCTTGTACGCGAATTCCGGCGGGATCAAATGGGCGAAGGCGATCGCCCAATAGATCAGGAAGCCGATGTCGGTGATCAGCATGGCGACCTTGGTCGGCCCGAGCACCCTATCGATCATTCTCAGCTCCAGTGGTATTCGATGACCAGCCGGTGTGCGACCAGGTCGAATGTCTTGCGCTCTACGATGGCGCCTTCCCTACGGATGCCGTCCTCGGGCACATCGAGCACCCGATCGAGGCGGACCCAACTCGGCCTGCCCGCGTGATCCCAACTGCCGCTGCCGATCCCGACCCAATTGCGGTCGTGCGCCCGCTCCGGATTCGACGAAAGCATCAGCCCGAGCAGGGTCTTGCGATCGCGCCCGACGACCAGGACGGGACGGTCCTTGCCGTTATTCGGGTCCTCTTCGTAGGGAACCCAGGTCCACACGATCTCGCCGGGGTCGGCGCGGCCGTCCAGCTGTGGTGCGTAGACGATCTGTCTGGCGCGCTCGGCCGTCGGTACGGGCCTGGAGGCAGTGGGGCGCACAGCGACGGCGGGTGTCCTGCGTTGCGCGATCGAGCCGACCGCACGTTCCAGCAATGACGAGCGTCGCAGCTTGTCGACAAGCTGCGGTCCCTGCTGTTTGACGATCTTGGGACCCTGTTCCTTCGCGATGAGGCCTAGCTGCTTGCCGAGAGAGTTCCAACTTCGGGCCATCTCTGGAGAATAACGGCGCGCCGCCGTTCTCACATCCGCGCGGGAATTCGACTGGTAAGGCGGCGAATGTGCCGATCGCGCGGCGCAACGGGGGACACCTGATGGCTCGGTCAGATCGACTGTGACCTGGACAACGGCCAACCGATGGCGATCGCTCTACACCGCCCATGGGACGATAGACGACAGTTTGCCGATACCAATGAGGAGTGGAGTGCCCGCCAGCTTCGCCGACACGACGTTCACCGATCCCGCGCGGATCCGGAACTTCTGCATCATCGCGCACATCGACCATGGAAAGTCGACGCTGGCCGATCGCATGCTGCAGCTGACCGGTGTGGTCGAAGAGCGGCAGATGCGCGCCCAGTATCTGGACCGGATGGATATCGAGCGCGAGCGCGGTATCACCATCAAGGCCCAGAATGTCCGGCTGCCGTGGCAGGTGGACGGCACCGATTACGTGCTGCATCTGATCGACACACCCGGCCACGTCGACTTCACCTACGAGGTGTCGCGGGCGCTCGAGGCGTGCGAGGGCGCGGTGCTGCTGGTGGACGCGGCGCAGGGTATCGAGGCGCAGACGCTGGCGAATCTGTATCTCGCGCTGGACAAGGATCTGACGATCATCCCGGTGCTGAACAAGATCGACCTGCCCGCCGCCGACCCCGATCGCTACGCCAGCGAGATCGCGCACATCATCGGCTGCGAACCCGACGATGTGCTTCGCGTTTCCGGCAAGACCGGCGTCGGTGTCGCGGAGCTGCTCAACGAGGTGATCAAGACCGTCCCCGCGCCGGTCGGCGATCCGGATGCGCCCGCCCGCGCGATGATCTTCGACTCCGTCTACGACACCTACCGTGGCGTGGTCACCTACGTCCGTGTGGTGGACGGCAAGATCGTGCCGCGCGAGAAGATCAAGATGATGTCCACCGGCGCGACCCACGAACTGCTCGAGGTCGGCATTGTCTCCCCGGAACCCAAGCCCACCCAGGGTCTCGGCGTCGGCGAGGTCGGCTACCTGATCACCGGTGTGAAGGACGTGCGCCAGTCCAAGGTCGGCGACACCGTGACCGCCGCTCGCAACGGCGCCACCGAACCGCTCACCGGTTACCGCGAGCCGCGCCCGATGGTGTACTCGGGTCTCTACCCGGTGGACGGCTCGGATTATCCCGATCTGCGTGACGCCCTGGACAAGCTGCAGCTCAACGATGCCGCGCTGACCTACGAGCCGGAAACCTCCGTGGCGCTCGGCTTCGGCTTTCGCTGCGGTTTCCTCGGCCTGCTGCACATGGAGATCACCCGTGAGCGGTTGCAGCGCGAGTTCGATCTCGACCTGATCTCCACCGCGCCGAACGTGGTGTACCGCGTGGTGATGGAGGACGGCACCGAGCACATCGTGACCAACCCCTCGTACTGGCCGGAAGGCAAGGTGCGCACCGTCTTCGAGCCGGAGGTGAAGTGCACTGTCATCTCGCCGAGCGAGTTCATCGGCTCGATTATGGAGCTGTGTCAGCAGCGCCGCGGCGACCTGGGTGGCATGGACTACCTGTCGGAGACCCGCGTCGAGCTGCGCTACACCATGCCGATGGCCGAGATCATCTTCGACTTCTTCGATTCGTTGAAGTCGCGCACCCGTGGTTACGCCAGCCTCGACTACGAGGAGTCGGGCGAGCAGATTTCGCAGCTGGTCAAGGTGGACATCCTGCTGCAGGGCGAGGCGGTGGACGCGTTTTCCGCGATCGTGCACAAGGACGCCGCCCAGGCCTACGGCAACAAGATGACAACCAAACTGCGCGAGCTCATCCCGCGTCAGCAGTTCGAGGTGCCCATCCAGGCCGCCATCGGCTCGAAGATCATTGCCCGCGAGAACATTCGCGCCATCCGCAAGGACGTGCTCGCCAAGTGCTACGGCGGTGACATCAGCCGTAAGCGCAAGCTGCTGGAGAAGCAGAAGGAAGGCAAGAAGCGGATGAAGACCATCGGTCGCGTGGAGGTTCCGCAGGAAGCCTTCGTCGCGGCGTTGTCTTCGGACGCGGCGTCCGATAAGCCGAAGGGCAAGTAGTAGTAGACGGGGTTGGGGCGCATAATGAGTGGACACAGTTGCACTGCGTCCATGATTTATGGACTCGTCGCTGGTAGTGCGTGGGTTGCCGACTGAATCGCGTGCCGAGCAGATGCCAGGAGGAGGGCGATGACTGCGGTGGAGCCGGATCCAATCCTCACAACCGAGTTCGAATCGATCGCCCGTGCGGTCGAGCGCGAGACAGCGGGTGTACATGTCGAGCTGATCGGCGGACGACTGGGGGTCAAGCGAGTGCCCGATGGCGACCATGGTCGGATCCTCAACTGGCTGCTTCTGCTGCTGCTACCGCTGAACCCGGGGCTGTTTCTGCATGTCATAGGGCAAGGGTTGGCCGTGGGGGCTTATCGCAAAGGTCGGGCACGTCCTGATGGCATTCTGGCGCCGCTCGATGCATTTGTGGGTGCTGGTGAATGGGCCTCACCTGAGGCTGTCGCGATGACCGTCGAAGTCACCTCGCATGACTCGGACACCAATCAGCGTGATCGGGTGGAGAAGCCGATTGCGTATGCACAAGCCGGGATTCCGATCTATCTGCTCATTGATCGTCAGGCCGGCAAAGTTGTAGTACACAGCCAGCCTGATGAGGATGGCTACTACCAGGACACCCACAGCTATGCCTTCGGACGCGAGGTGACGCTTCCCGCTCCGGTCGACATCACGCTGGACACCACGCCGCTCAAAGACTGGGTCGATTGAGTTCCGTCTGGGACTCCGGTGTTGCGATCCATACCCGAAGACGGGTGCTACCGAGCAGGCTGTGGTCGAGTTCGGCTGTGCCCGAATGAAGTTCGGCTTGTTGGCGGACCAGTGCGAGCCCCAGACCCGAACCGTGGGAGCCAGGACCTTTGACGAAACGGTCGAAGGCGTCGGGGCGCAAGTCGTTGTGGATGCCGGTGCCGTCGTCGTCGATGAGGATTTCGACGCCCGCGGTCGGATCGTCCGTGTTGGGATCGCCCGTGGTCGGGGCGGCATAGTTCGTGTCACCCGTGGTCGAGTTGGTGGCGCTCGGCTTGTCTGCACTGCACCGGCGGGCCGCGACGGTGATGGTCCGCGCGTGGCCGTGCTGCACCGCATGCGGGCCCGGCTCGGTGGGCAGCGGTTCGACCTGCTCGATGCGGACAGGTCCGGGAGGCAGCGGCATATCCGGCGGCGCCTGGATGGTGCAGACAATGGTGGGGCCGCCGGGTTCGGCCGGCAGCGGTGGGGGGCGGACGCGGCGCCCGCGACGATGGCGGCCGCCCCGCCTGTGAGTGCCGTCCCGGTGAGGACGGCGGCGATGCGGGCTCGGCGGCGTCGGGTGAGTGCCGTCATGCTGAGGTCTCCTTCGCTGCGATGCTGCCGACCGATCGACGGCGCGAGATCGAAGGTAGGTAGTGGATCTTCAGCGCCCCTTGAGCATTTGTTAGAGATCTCTTAATCTTCGTCGACACGACTTCGGTGCACGTGCGCGAGGGGGCGTCCGCGGTTGGGATCGGCCCCGGTAGCGGCACATATTTTGAGGCTGCGTCCGGTTTGGAATGCCCCGGGAAAAAGGGCTTCCGTTCTGGTAATTGCCATGGCAGGGTGGCCGGAGAATGTGACAGCTGTGATTTCCGGAAATATCGTTAGGTGATCTTCACTCGGGTCTGCCCGGCGTTGGTGAGGATGCTGGAACCCCGAGAGTGGAGCTTGCATGACGAGTGACCTGCCCTTCGACAGCAACGACACCGAAGCTGACGACCGCGCGGGCGATACCGCGTACCGCATTGCCACCGGCGTAGCGCGGGTGGCGAGGGCGGGCGCCTACGTGACCGGCGGCGCCCTGGTGGCGTCCAACGGCGGTGGCGCACCCACCCATCCCGGTTCGCAACGGCTCGACAGCTGGCACACCGGTTGGGCTGCGGGCAGCACCGATCCGGAACCCGATGCGCCGAGCCCTGTGGTGACTTTCCCGGAGCCGGACCCGCATTCGATCCCCGCGCCGCCGCTCGCTCGCGACAGCCACCACGGCTTCCAGCTGCCGTCCTTCCCGACCGCGCCGGTGGCTCCCAACGGACACGCGCCGTCCAACGGCCCCTACATCCGGGTGGGCGCGCCCGAGGGGCACGCCCCCTCGACGCCGAACTGGTCGGAGTCCACCAAACCGAATTGGTCGGAATCCGGCAACGTACCCACGTTGCACGCGCCGTCCACTACCGAATGGGGTGACCCGACACCGCAAACGCATGCACCGTCGGGTCTGCCCGGATTCCAACTGCCCGAGTGGCACGCGCCCAACTGGTGGGACGCGATCACCGGCGGCAAGGCCGACAAGTCGGAAGAAGACGATTCGACCGAGAGCGGACCTGGTTTCGGGCTGCCCGGGCACGGGTTGGGCCCCTCCGGTCATGGCTTCGGCCTTCCCGATGGCGGTGGTTTCGCCCCGCCGGGGAACATATTCGGCCTGACCAGGGTTCCGGTTGCGGAGAGCGCAAAAGTGCAAGCGGTCAGCGATAAAGCGACGGACGCCGTGCCGGGCCACGTGTATGACGAAACGCCGAATGCGGTGCCGGGCCACATGTTCGACGGGATGTCCGGTCATTATGTGGACGGGACTTCCGGTCACTACCTGGACGGGATGTCCGACGGGGCGTCGGGCCATCCTTTCGACGGAGTCGGCAACGGCGACTTCGGCATATACCTCGGCGCGCACGCCGGGGTGCAGGTGCACACCGAGTTCACCGTGGACGTCGGCATCGGCCCCAGGGGTGCGTATATGAGCACCGACCTCAAGGTGGAAGCCTCCGCGGATCTGAAGGTCGTCGCGGCCGCGGGTAGCAACGTCGGTGATCAGGTCGATCGGTTCAACGACTGGCTCGACTACGGCGGTCACGGCACGCACCCGGCGAGCCCGTCCGGGCGCACGACGGCGGATCAGCACGGAAGTGGTTCGGGCACTTCGGGTCTCGGCAACAGCGGAGTAGGTCATCAGCCGGTGGTTCCTGCCGCTGCCCCTGCGGTGGCGCCGCCCGCGTTGTCCACGGTCGCGGCGCAGCCGATCGCGCCGGTGCCCGCGCCGATCGCGCCGCCCGCACCCGTGGTGAATGTCGTGCAGCCGGTGGCGGCCACCCCGCTGCAGACCACCATCCAGCCGGACGCGGCGAGCACGCCGATCGCCAATGTGCTTGCGCCGCCACCGGGTCCGTCGCCGCTGACCGCGCCCGCCGCGGTGCTGCCCACACTGTTCGACCAGCCTGTGCCGCCTGTTCCGGTGAAGCCGGTGGTGGACTTGCTGCCCACCCTGACCCCGGTGCTGCCGACCATCCCGACCACCATCACCCTCACCGTGCCGACCCCGGGCAACGTCATCACCGATCCCGGCACCACGGAGCTGCCCGACCTCGGCACCACCAAGCTGCCGACGGCGGTTCTCACGCCGACGCCGGGCGCGGGCACCGGGATCGACGTGACCAAGACACCGGGCCTGCCCGGCACCCAGACCCCGGGCACGACGGTCGTTCCGACGCGCCCCACCACGCCGGACAACGACATGACGCTGCCGAGCACCGGCGGCGGCGCGGGCACCGGGCAGACCACCCCTTCCACACACACTCAGCCGAGTGCCGAGATCCCGACGGTGGTCGTACCGACCCAGCAGCCTTCGCTACCGCAGCCGACGGTCTCGCACGCCGCGCCCGCGCCGACGATGATCCCGATCACGCCGACGATGGACGTCGAACTGCCGACCGCGCAGAACCCGCTCCCGACCGGAGCGGGGCCCGTCACCCCGATGAAGCCTCCGATGGGCTTGGACCCGAAGCCGCACGGGATCGCGGGCGAGCTCGACGACCCGATGAGCGCGTTGCTGTCACACACCGATCCGTCGATGTACTACGACCCTTCGGCGTTCACGCTGCTGTCCGCGGGCGGCCTGTCCACCCCGCTGATGCCGGAGGCGAGCATGCACGACACGCACCACCAGCTGGCCGGCGGACTCGACATCGCGCTGCTGTAGTCGGAGCGCATCGAGAGCGCGATACGGGGTGCGTGCACGAGCCCGCGCACCGTCATGTCATCGTTGAGCGAAGCGAACCACAGTCAGGAGGAGTGTTGTCTGCCGCAGCCGGGCTGGAGGCCGTGACGGTGAAACACCCGGACGCGATGGCGCCACTCATCCGGATTCTCGACGAACTGCGGGAGATGACCAGATCCGCTGGTCGCGAAGATCTCGGTGGGCGCCTCAATATGGTGCGGGCCAGGGTCAGCGATCCCCGGGTTCGGCTCGTGGTGGTCGGTGATTCCAAGAACGGCATGAGCACCCTGGTCAACAGCCTGGTCGGGGCACAGGTCAGCGCAACCGACAGTGCGCTGAGCGTTCCGGTGATCGCGGAGTACGCGCCGGAAGCCTCTGCGACCCTGGTGAAGTCGGTCGGCAATGGTCGCATTGAACGCCAGGCGGTCGATCCGCTCGACCCGGTCCCCGCGCTCAACGCCGAGGGCGTGATCCGCGCCGAATTCACCGAGCCGAGCCCGTTGCTCGCCGATGGTGTGGTGGTGATGGATGCCCCCGGCGCCAATGGTGAGGACCACACCACCTGGTCGATGATCGCCGCCGCCGACGCCGTGCTCTACGTCGGCGCGGCGAACGCCGAACTCACTGCGCATCAGATCGCCCATTTGCAGCGCATCCAGCAGGTGTGCCCGACGGTGATCTGCGTGCTCAACAAGATCGACCTGTACCCGCAGTGGACGCACGTTCAGCAGCGCAACCGGGAGCTGCTCGACGCGGCGGGGCTCGGCTTCGCGGTCGCGCCGGTGTCCGCGCAGCTGCATCGCGAGGCGGGTAATTATCAGCGCGACATCGAGTCCGGCGTCCCGCAGCTCATCGATCACCTGCGCGACTACGTCGTGGCGCGGGCCGACACCGTCGCGATCGACGCTGCAGTGCAGGACATCCGCCTGGTCACCGACCACCTGGCCATGACGCTGCGGACCGAGGCGGAAACACTGCGTGATCCGCGCAAGCGTGCCGAGATCACCGAACGGCTGGTCATCGCCCGCGACCAGGCCGACCAGCTGCGGCAGCGCTCGGCGAACTGGCAGGTCACCCTGGTCGACGGCAGCACCGAACTGATGGCCGACATCGAGCACGACCTGCGGCATCGCCTGCGCAGCCTGGTCCGGGACGCCGAGGCCGAGATCGCCGAGACCGATCCGGCCCGCCGGTGGAAAGAATTCGGCACCGATCTCGACGCACGCATCTGCGAGGCCGTCGAAGAGAACTTTGTGATGGCGCACTACCGGGCAGTCGAGCTGTGCGAACAGGTTGCCGCGCGGTTTCCCGCCGACAACCGCGCCCCATCGCTGCCGGATCTACGGCTTACCAACCCCGGGGAAGTACTCGGGCCGGTCGCCCCGCTGGAATCGCTGGTGAGCGCGAAAGCCGGCGTGTTCACCCAACTGCTGACCGCCATGCGCGGCTCCTACGGTGGTTTGCTCATGGTCGGCCTGCTCACCAGCCTGCTGAAAATGCCACTGGTGAACTGGTATTCGGCCGCGGCCGCCGTACTTCTCGGCGTCAACGCGCTGTGGGACGACCGCAAGGCCCGCAAGCAGCGCCGCCAAGCCGAGGCCAAGGTCGCGGTCGCCAGACTGATGGACGATGTGGTCTTCCAGGTCGGCAAGGAATCGCGAAACCGCTTGCGCGCCATGCAGCGCACCCTGCGCGACCACTTCACCGATATCGCCACCGACGTGCTGCGCGCGGCCGACGAGGCGTTGCGCACCGCCGAGGAAGCATCGGGGAAGTACGGTGACCGCAGAGAACAGCGGATCGCCGACCTCGACCTCCAACTGGGCAAGCTGCGCGGACTGCGCTCGATCGCAGACGATCTCGCCCCGGCCTAGCGAAAGTCCCGCTCCCGGGGTTGCGAAGGTCGGGTTCGGCCGGGACTTCGAACCCCGCTCAGCCTGGGAGGTGGGGTTGGAATGCGTTGGTACGGTGTGATTTTTCGGCGTGGTTGATGTGTGTCACCGCGGTGAGCTTTCCGCTCAGCCGGGGTGGCTGGCGGGGGTGTGGGCGGGTTGGAAGGCGCCGGTGTGGCGTGATTCTTCGGCGCGGATCACATGCATGACCGCGTTGATCAGCGCCAGATGGGTGAATGCCTGCGGGTAGTTGCCCAGGTGGCGGCCGCTGCGCGAATCGATCTCCTCGGCGTAGAGCCGTAGCGGGCTCGCGTAGCCGAGCAGTCGCTCGCACAGGTGCCTGGCTCGCTGTAGCTCACCGATCTCCACCAGCGCCGACACCAGCCAGAACGAGCAGATGGTGAAGGTGCCCTCCTCGCCGCTGAGCCCGTCGTCGGTGGTTTCGGTCCGGTAGCGCAGCACCAGGCCGTTCTCGGTGAGCCGGTCGGCGATCGAGAGCACGGTGGCGCGCACCCGATGGTCGGTGGGCGGCAGGAAGCGCGTCAGCACCACCAGCAGCAGTGAGGCGTCCAAGGTGTCGCCGCCGTAGGTCTGGGTGAACACTCCGTTGGCGGTCACGCCGTTGGCCAGCACGTCGGCCTTGATCTGCTCGGCGATGGTGTACCACTCGGTGGCGTGCTCGAACTGGCCGTGCATTTCGGCCAGTTTCGCGCCGCGATCGAGCGCCACCCAGCACATCACCTTCGACGAGGTGAAATGCTGTGGCTCGCCACGTACTTCCCAGATACCGCGATCAGGCTCCTGCCAGTGCGCGATGGCCGCATGCACCTGGCGTTCCAGCAGCGGCCACAGCGTCTCCGGCACCTGCTGGCGCGACTTCACATGCAAGTACACCGCGTCGAGCATGGTGCCCCAGATGTCGTGCTGGTCTTGGTTGTAGGCACCGTTGCCGATGCGAACCGGTCGGGCCCCGTCGTAGCCGGACAGGTGGTCGAGGGTGGATTCGGTGATCTCCCGTTCGCCTCCGATGCCGTAGAGCACCTGCAGCGGAACGGGTTCGTCGTTTTCGCCGGTGGTGGCGTCGTTGAGGAAGGCGAAGAAGTCGTTGGCCTCGCGGTCGAGGCCGAGGGTGTAGAGGCCCCACAGCGCGAAGCTGGAGTCGCGTACCCAGCTGTAGCGGTAGTCCCAGTTGCGTTGGCCGCCAGGCGTTTCGGGCAGCGAGGTGGTGGCGGCGGCCATCAGTGCGCCGGTCGGTGCGTAGGTGAGGCCCTTCAAGGTCAGCGCGCTGCGCTGCAGGTAGTTGCGCCACGGATGGTCCGGGAACTTGCCGAGGGTGATCCACTGCCGCCAGCATTCGGTCGTCGCCCACATCTTCTGGGCCGCGTCCTCGAAGGTGCGTGGCGCAGGCAACTCCGACCAGGTCAGTGCGACGAATATCTCGTCGCCCTCCTTCATCCTGGTCCTGGCGCGCGCCTCACGGCCTTCCAGCCCCAGCCGCAGATCGGTGGTCAGCACCAGCGTCGGACCCGCGCCCGGGTCGACGGTGCGCACCGCGGTGGCTTCCTCGTAGACCTTGCCCGTGTACTGCCAGCTCACCGTCGAACGGTGGTAGTCGAAGGCCGGTTCGCAGCTCATCTCGAGCTCCACCGTGCCGTTCACACACTTCACCGTGCGCAGCAGGATGTGCTCGGCATCCCAGTCCATCGGGGTGCGGCGATGGGTCTTGCTGCGCTGATCGTTGTTGTGCCACGGCCCGAGTACCAGGGCGTCGCGCACGATGATCCAGCCGGTCTCGGTCTGCCAGGTGGTTTCCAGGATCATCCCGCCGGGCAGATACCTGCGCGCGGCAGGCACATTGACGCCGTACGGACCGATTCGGAAATGCCCGGCACTGCGATCGAGCATGGAGCCGAAAATGCTCGGTGAATCCGGGCGCGGCACACACATCCACTCGACTGCGCCATTGCTGGCGATCAAGCAGGTGGTCTCGCAGTCCGACAGGAACGCATAGTCGTCGATCGGCGGATAGGTGGCGTGGTGCGTTGACACCGTCATCGGACTCAACGCCGGCAAGCCATCGGGTTCCTGGACGGTCAGATCATCGTAAGACGCCATACCTCATCTTCGTTCCAGCTCGCCCACACGTCCACCGGCCGCCGAGCCGCGCTCGTTTATGGCTCGTTTATCCGGCGTGAGTAGGCTGTCGCTGTGCATGCGATTGCTGGTTGGTGGGACGGGTTCGAGCTCTGGGTGGCCGGGTTGCCGTTCATCCCGCAGTTCCTCGTTGTCCTGGTCGGCATGGTCCCGACCAGCTTCGCCATCGCCTACGGCCTCGATCGGGTCCTGCGCGCCGCCATGCACGCCCTCGGCCGCGACCGTGTGGTAGCCGCCGCACTCGAAGAGCCGGCCCTCCCCGTCGCCGAAGTGCGCGAGCCGGCCCAGAGCGGAGCCCGTTGATGCCCCGCTCACGCGTTCAGCTAGCCCTCGTCGCCCTACTCGTCCTCGTACTCGTCGCCTGGCTCTTCACCCGCTGATCCGTAAACGCCGCGGTCCGACCTACTACTCCGGCGGCGAGTTGCTCGGTAGAGGCTTGCCGATCCACAGGGCTCGCGCACGTTGACCTGCGTCTTCCGGGCGGATGCGATCGGCAAGACACTTCCGGTGCGAGGTCACTGTGTAGCCCTCGGGGCCGTCGGTGGTCAGCACTGCCAGGCTGAGGCCGTCGCCTCCGGGGCTGAGAGTTGTGGGCTGCTCGCAGAAGTCACACGGCCAGCTGAACGAGTCGAGGTCCTCGGGGCGAATGCTGAGTCGAATTCCGCCCTGTCGAATACCGCGCTCCGAGGGATACCAGTCCCGAACTTGCTGGACTACGGCATAGATCTCGGTGCCGATCGGCAGGAACAGCTGGTAGATCTGCCTTCCAGGGAAGGCGGCACTGAACTGTGCGATGAGGTCCACCGACGCGCCGACACCTTCGCGACCGACGATGTCGACGAACAAACCCCATGGCTGGTGGCTGACGATCTTGGCTCGCACCAGCTGGCCGGGCACGAGTGCCCGGCGGGCGGGCTCGAGACTGTCCATCGTGCGCATTTTCCCCTAACTGTTGGCGGGAGCCTTGCAACCGCTGTGGCAGAGACGAGCGGCACACCGCGAGGGCGCTATACGATGTTTCCGGCCACTCCCCGCGCGCGATTCGCCACCCTTGGACGAAGCTACGCGCCACCTGCCGAGCTCATGGGCCGAGGTATAGCTGTTCGCAGGGGAGACGGGGGAGTTCAGCGGCAGTGCCGGGGATGACGGACACGTTGTCGATGTAGTGGTGGATCGACTCATCCGCCATCAGTCGGCGCGCGGCAGAAGGGTGCGCGGCATAGTGGAGGACCACGCCGTGCAGGTCGATCTGTAGATGTACATCCGGTTCGCCGGGTGCTGCAATGGTCATCGCATTCGGTCCTGGAAGTACTGAAAGTTGTTGCGCACCACGATAGAAGCAGCAACGCGTGTCGAACATTCCCCAGGATCGCACCGCCGATGCATGTTCAGCGCCTGCTCCGCGTCGGCGCGGCTGGACACCGGCCAATTCGGGTTGTCATGACGAATCTTGGCGTGCACCTTCGCCCAACCGGCTTCGAGGTCGTTGTCGTCGCTCTCGCTCCAGCGGGGAACGAGGATCAGGATCGCGCTCATCGCCGCTCCCTGGAAGCGCATTCGGCCAGCGTGGTGAGGACGGTTGCCATCGTCGGCCGGAACAGGTCTCTGATCGGGGTCGCCCAACCACGGCCGCCGTCGCCAGGCGTGGTGAGGACGATCGACTTTCCCGGCTCCACCAGAACCGAACCGGTATGCCGTAAAAGGCGGTCTATCGATGGGCCGTGCTCGTCGTCGAAGTATGCACCCGTCAGCATCGTGAGCCGCTGAACCGGATGCCAGATCGTCGGGCCACCCATGCCCCAAACGGCAAGTTCCACGCGTTCAACATGTACGTCGGTATGGAGAGGTCGGCCCGCAGTCTCGTCACCTACCAAGAGCAGGTGCCTGGGCTGCTCCAGACCGCAGACTATGCCCGCGCCACGTTCAGTGCGTTTCCTGGCTATGACAACCCCGACGACATCGAACGTCGGGTGGACATTCGGCTGAACCGACAGGTGATTCACGCACGCAAGGTGAAGCCACTTACCGTCGAAGTGTTACTGCACGAGTCTGCTCTGCATCGCGTTGTCGGCGGGCCGCGCGTGATGGCCGCGCAGTTGAGGCACCTTGCCGACCTGAGCACCAAGCCAAACATCACGGTGCATGTGCATCCGTACTCCGAAGGCATGACCTGGGGGTTTCTACATGGTCCGTTCGTGATTCTCGACTTCGGAGCCGACAGCAAGGAGCCGCCCGTCGTGTACGTCGAGGGACGGTTGGCAAGTGATCTGTACGTGGAGAAGCAGGAAGATGTGCAGCGCTACCATGAAGTGGCTGAGGCCATCCGAAACACGACACTGGATGCCACGAGTACGCGAGACCTGCTACGGCAGGTGGCAAGGGGTTTTGAGAGTGAACGTTGATCTGACTGGGGCGCGCTGGTTCAAGAGCAGTCGGAGCGAAAGCGGTTCCCAGTGCGTCGAGGTCGCGTTCCTCGATGGGGGCCAGATCGGGGTGCGTGACTCGAAGAATCCGACCGGCCCGGCCCTGGTGTTCACGCCCGGTGAGTGGGAAGCCTTCACCGCTGGCGTGAACGACGGCGAGTTCGACCGCCCCTAGTCATACAACGCAGGGGCCGCATCTTGATCGTTGTGGCACAGGGGTTCTCGGTTATTCGGCGGTAGTGAAATGGCGGCTCGGGCCAAGCTCGGAACCACCATTTCACTACGCTCGACAGCCCAAAGTGCCTGCAACGCAACCACAGCCAGTCCCCGAGGTGGCAGCTATGTGCCTGCCTGCACAGGGAATGGCTGTGGTTGCGTTGTCTAGCGGCTGTGTCTCCTCGCTCGACCGGCTACTCGGTGGGCGGGCTGTCCCGTTCTCCCGTGCGCCAGTCGTTGAAGCGCTTGCCGATTTTCGACACCGTCTCGCCGACTTCGTGGCCGACGGTGCTCACCGCCGAGCCCACGTCCTTGCCGAGGGTGCGGACGGTGCGTATCAGTGGGTCCTCGGACTGGTCGAAGTTCTGCCGGTAGGTGCGGGCGGCTTCCTTCATTTCGTCGCTGATTTTGGTGTTCTTGTCGTGTTCGCGACGCGGGTAGTCGCCTGCCAGGATGCGGTTGTATTCGCCGGATTGGATCCAGCGGCGCAGTTCGGCGGCGCGGAGCACCGAGAACGGGTGGCTTTGCAACTCCAGGTTGAGCAGTTTCAGGACGCCGTCGCGCAGGTCACCGGAGCGTTCGTAGTCGTCGGCTTGGGCCAGGAATGCGCCGTGGTTCATTTCCTTGATCCAGGTGCCGCCTGCGGTTTTCATGTGCACCCGTACCGAGGCTTCGACATCCTGACCGCACAGGAGTCCGGCCCGGTCGCCGGACAGCTCGGATTTGCGACTCCACTCCATCAGCGCGGCCACGATGGCGCGTAATGCCCAGCCGCCCACCGGCATCCAGCCGATGCTGGCCGACAGCCGCAACAGGTGCATGAGCATGGTGCGGTAGACGGCGTGGCCGGACAGGGCATGGCCGAGTTCGTGGCCGACGATGAAACGCAGCTCTTCGATGTCCATCAGGTCGATGAGTCCGGTGGTCAGCACGATGAACGGGGTGTCCATGCCGATGGTGAAGGCGTTGACCTCCGGGCTCTGCAAGACGAACATCTCGGGCGTCGTACGCGCGTCGAGGATCTCGACGCAGTCCTCGCGCAACTGGTGCAGTGAACGGAACTGGCGCTCGTCGACCCGGACGGCGGTCGCCAGATACAGCAGCCGGTGCTGGCGTTCCTGCAACAACCCTGACAGCGCGCGCAGCACCACGTCGAATCCGGACAGCGAGCGCAGTGTCACCAGGGCGGTGCGGTCGGCCGGATGTTCCCAGGCGCGCGTGCTGATGCCCGGCAACCGGGTGCGGACACGATCCGGGCTGGTAGTCATGGGATGAAAACCCCCTCTTCCTGGAACTCTGCCTGTTGTCAGCAACCTGCAAGCCGTCGCCGTCACAATTCGAGACAGTGGCGTCCGCTCTGCTACAGTCTGCCCGTGTCTTCGAGTGCCGTCCCGCTGGTCCGCCATGAATTGGCGTTGATCGCTGTCGGCAATCTCGATGTCGCCGATATTCACTGTCGTTGATCGGTAACCCGGCACTTCTGCGCGTCGTTTCCTCGTAGACTGGCACGCACCTTTTTCGCAGATGTGTCCGAACCCCGACGGCCGTCCGGCCGAGAGTCGCGCCACTGCCGCAGCGGCAGGTCTACCGATCAGCATCAGCTCCTCCGTCATCGATCGCCGTGCCGGCAGTGACGGTTCCGTTGGAAAGGTCCACCCCACATGTCTCGCAAATCTTGGCTCTCGCCGCGTCGACGCTATGCCGCCGCCGCTCTCACAGCGATCGCGGCGGTTGCACTCACCGCGTGCGGCGGTGGAGCCAGTGACACCGTCGGAGGTAGTGGTTCCGACGGTAGCGGCGGCACCCTGAACCTCTTCGCCTACGCCGTGCCGAAGCCGGGCTTCGACAAGGTGGTCCCCGAGTTCAACAAGACCGAAAAAGGCAAGAACGTCCAGGTCAACGGATCCTATGGTGCCTCGGGCGACCAGTCCCGCAAGGTCAAGGACGGCGCCGAGGCCGACATCGTGAACTTCTCGGTGGAGCCCGACATCACCCGACTGGTCGACGCGGGTCTGGTCGACGCGAGCTGGAATGCCGACGCCACCAAGGGAATTCCGTTCGGTTCGGTCGTCGCGATCGTGGTCCGCAAGGGCAACCCGAAGGGCATCAAGGACTGGGATGACCTGCTGAAGCCGGGCGTCGAGGTGGTCACCCCGAACCCGTTCAGCTCCGGCTCGGCCAAGTGGAACCTGCTCGCCCCGTACGCCGCCAAGAGCGATGGCGGCAAGAACCCGCAGGCCGGCCTCGATTACCTGAGCCAGCTCATCGCCAAGGAGCATGTGAAGGTCCAGCCGAAGTCCGGGCGCGAGGCCACCGAGACCTTCCTGCAAGGCACCGGTGATGTGCTGCTCAGTTACGAGAACGAGGCGCTCTTCTCCGAGCGTAAGGGCGACCCGATCGAGCACGTCGTCCCACCGACCACGTTCAAGATCGAGAACCCGGTCGCCGTACTGAAGAACAGCAAGAACCTGGAGAAGGCCACCGCCTTCCGCGACTTCCTGTTCACCCCTGAGGGCCAGAAGGCGTGGGCCTCGGCCGGTTTCCGCCCGGTCGACCCGAAGGTGGCCGCCGACTACGCCAAGGACTTCCCGACCCCGCAGAAGCTGTGGACCATCGCCGATCTCGGTGGCTGGAAGACCGTGGACAAGGAGCTGTTCACCGCGAACACCGGCTCCGTCGCGGTCATCTACGACAAGGCCACCAAGTAGCTCGGTGACCTGAGCCACACGGGATACTCGAGACTGTGACAGACAGCAGCAACACCGGAACCGGGCCCGCGCCCGGTTCCGGCGTTTCCGTAGAGGCGGGCGCGAAAGTGACCGCCGCAGCGCCCGGGCGCTTCAACTGGTCGTGGCTGCGGGTCACCGGCTCGGTCGGTCCGCTCGGCATCGCCACCGCCGTGCTGTGGCTCAGCATCATCGTGCTGTTGCCGCTGGCCGCCCTTACCGTCACGTCCTTCGACAACGGCTGGTCCGGGTTCTGGGACGCCGTCACCGCACCCGCCGCGCTCGACTCGCTGCGGATCACCATCCTGGTGTCGGTGGTGGTCGCGGTGATCAACGTCGTGATGGGCACGCTGATCGCGTGGGTGCTCGTCCGCGACGAATTTCCGGGCAAAGGCGTCGTCAACGCACTCATCGACCTGCCTTTCGCATTGCCGACCATCGTGGCCAGCATCGTGCTGTTGTCGCTGTACGGGCCGCAGAGCCCGATCGACATCCACCTCAACGCCACCCAGCCCGGCCTGATCGTGGCATTGGCGTTCGTCACGCTGCCGTTCGTAGTGCGCTCGGTGCAGCCGGTGCTCATCGAGGCCGACCGCGAGGTGGAGCAGGCCGCACTGTCACTCGGCGCGGACAACTGGACCACTTTCCGACGGATTGTGCTGCCGACCCTGGCACCCGCCGTCATCAGCGGCGGCGGCCTCGCCTTCGCCCGTGCCATCGGCGAATACGGCTCGGTGGTGCTGATCGGTGGAGCCATTCCACGCAAGACGGAGATGGCCTCGCAGTACATCCAGAAGCAGATCGAGATCGACCGGCCGGTGAACGCGGCGGCGGTGTCGGTCACGCTGCTCGCCATCTCGTTCGTGGCGCTGTTCGTACTGCGGCTGCTTGCCGAGCGCAGTGCGCGTAAAGAACAGGCCGCTCGATGAAACTTTCTCCACTGACCCGCATTTCGTTGCGGACCATCGCACTGGGCTATCTGTTCATCCTGCTGGTGTTGCCGCTGATCATCATTATGTGGCGCACCTTCGAGAAGGGCGTCGGCGCGTTCATCGACTCGATCACCACGCCCGCGGCGATCTCCGCTTTCCAGCTCTCGATCATCATCGTGGCGATCGTGGTGCCGGTGAATGTCATCTTCGGCATCGTCACCGCGCTCGCGCTGGTGCGCGGTAAGTTCCCCGGCCGCACGCTGGTTCAGGGCATCGTCGACCTGCCGTTCGCCGTCTCACCGGTCGTGGTCGGCGTCGCGCTGATCCTGCTGTGGGGCGCCAACGGCTGGTTCGGCGGTCTGGAGGACCTCGGCTTCAAGGTGATCTTCAATCTGCCGGGCATGGTGATCGCAACCATCTTCGTCACACTGCCGTTCGTGGTGCGTGAGGTGGAGCCGGTACTGCACGAGATCGGCGACGATCAAGAGCAAGCGGCGGCTACGCTCGGCGCATCCCGGTGGCAGACCTTCTGGCGCATCACGCTGCCCGCGATCCGCTGGGGCCTGACCTACGGCGTTGTACTCACCGTCGCTCGCGCGCTCGGCGAATTCGGTGCGGTGATCATGGTGTCCTCCGCGCTGCCCGGCAAGTCGCAGACGCTGACCCTGCTCGTGCACGGCCGATACATCAACGACCACAACACCTTCGGCGCATATGCCGCCGCCACCCTGCTGATGGGCATCGCGCTCGTCGTACTGCTGCTGATGACCCTCCTCGAACGTAAGCGGGGCACCAAGTGATCACCCTTGCCGGAGGCCACCCATGATTACCGTGAACAACGCGAAGAAGAACTACGGTTCGTTCGCCGCTCTCGACGATGTCTCCATCGACATCCCCTCCGGAGAGCTGACCGCGCTGCTCGGACCGTCGGGTTCGGGCAAGTCGACGCTGCTCCGATCGATCGCCGGGCTGGAGTCGCTCGACTCCGGCGTCGTCGTGATCGCGGGGCGCGATGTCACGAGGGTAGCGCCGCAGAAGCGTGACATCGGTTTCGTGTTTCAGCATTACGCCGCGTTCAAACATATGACGGTGCGCGACAACGTGGCGTTCGGGCTGAAGATCCGCAAGCGCCCGAAGGGCGAAATCGCCAAGCGGGTCGACGAACTGCTCGGCATTGTCGGCCTCGACGGCTTCCAGCATCGCTACCCTGCACAGCTGTCGGGCGGTCAGCGTCAGCGCATGGCGCTGGCACGCGCGCTGGCCGTCGACCCGCAGGTGCTGCTGCTCGACGAGCCGTTCGGCGCATTGGACGCCAAGGTTCGCGCGGACCTGCGCACCTGGTTGCGCCGGCTGCATGAAGAGGTCCACGTGACCACCGTGCTCGTCACCCACGATCAGGAGGAGGCGCTCGACGTCGCCGACCGGATCGCGGTGATGAACAAGGGCCGCATCGAGCAGGTCGGTACTCCGGAGGACGTGTACGACCGTCCCGCCAACGAGTTCGTGATGTCGTTCCTCGGTGCAGTGGCTCGGCTCAACGGACACCTGGTGCGTCCGCACGATATTCGGGTCGGCCGCGACGCGAGCATGGCGCTGGCCGCGCACGAGGGCACCGCGGAATCGGCGGGTGTCACCCGGGCGACCGTGGAACGTATCGTGCATCTGGGTTTCGAAGTGCGTGTCGAGCTGCGCAACGCAGCCACCGGCGATCTGTTCGCGGCTCAGGTGACCCGCGGCGATGCCGAGGCGTTGCACCTGAACGAGGGGGAGACGGTCTTCGCCCGTGCCACCCGTATTCCGGAGTTGCCCGCCGGATAAGGCACTTCAGGTGCACGTGCCGGACTTCATGCACCCGGCCCTTCTGGCATGCCGCCACCCAGCGTTCGCGCTCTTTGCTCAGGTGGCAGGAGCAGGCGGCGGACATGGTCACGGAAATCGTCACGCACCAGGCGAATGCGCACCCGGTGGAGATCCGGAAGTGCCTGTGCAGTGGAGGGATTCAGCCAGACGGTAACTGGGGCGGTGCTGTCTTGTTGCCGGACGGGATAGCGCTGTGCCCGTATTACGGGGCAGGAGATGTATTTGTTGGCAACTGGACGGTCTGCTCCGCGGCTGGCTAACTCGGACAGGGCATCCTCGAATTTCGCCGCGCCGTAAGGAAATCCGACTGCCTGCGCAACGTTGGGCGCAGCGCGGCAGGTGAGCGGCGCTCGGTGCCTTCGCTATACGACTTGTGTCGGTGCAGGCGGGATGCGGACAATCGTGTGTCCGGTGGTTGGCAGGCGGGTCGCCAAGTGGTTGCGTTAGTAGGGTTCGAAGCAAATCGGCTCGGCGATCAGGTGGATTGCGATGGCGGTTGGTCTCGGTTTGAGCATTGGCACAGTGAACACGGTTTCCGCTCTGGCGCAGGAGGGTTCGGCCAAGGCTCCGCCGGGGCGACGCTCCGCCGCCGAGCGTTCGCCCGCCATCACCCGCCGCACCACACTCACCTTCGACAGCACCGGAATGGCGCGGGTCGGCATGATCCCGCGGCACGGTCGCGCCATCACCGAATTCGCCGACCTCACCCAGCGCACCACCTTGCGGGCCCGAGTCGGGCACCGCGCCCTGTCGTCCGCCGACCTGGTCGCAGTGGTCGCCGAATGTTTGATCACCGAGGCGCGGCGCGATCGCCGGGCGGTCGAGGCCGGGATCGCGCTGACCCATCCGGCGGGCTACACCGACGATCACCTGGCCGAGTTGCGCGCGGCACTGGATGCCGTCGCTCTCGGGCATGTGGCGCTGATCGCCGAGCCGGTCGCCGCCGCGACCTGGCTGGAAGCCACGCGCGGCCCGCTCATGCCGGGGCTGGCGCTGGTCTACGACCTAGGTGGGTCCACCCTCGACGTCACCCTGGTCCGAGTCGGCGCGGGCTGTCCGCACAATCCGATCGTCGGCGTCCCACTGCGCTCACCGAAATTCGGCGGCCGCGCCTTCGGTGCGCTGGTTGCCGAGCGGGTCGGGACCGGTGTTGCCGCGGCCTCGCTGTCGGGGGCGGTCACCGGCACGACCGCCGATGCGTTGCGTACCGAGCATGTGCGCCGCTCTTTGGAACTGGTGTATCGCTGCCTCGGCACGGCCGACGTGACGATGGCCGATGTGGACTGCGTACTGGTGGTCGGTGGCGCGGCTCGGCCGATCGAGGTCTCTCAGGTGCTGGCAGGTGAGTTGGCGCGCCCGGTGATCACGGCCCCGGATCCGGAGCGCACGATCGCCGACGGTGCCGCGATCATGGCACGCAGGTCGGCGGCCGCTGCCGAGGAGGCAGCGGGCATTCCACACGGGCGCAAACATCGCGGGTCGCACCGCAGGGCGACGACGAGGGCCTTGTTGTTGTCGCGACGGACGCGGCGCAAGCTGACGAAGGTCGCCATTGCGGCGGGGATGTCGGCGGGCAGTGTCGCGCTTGCCCTCGCCTTGTCCGCAGATTCGGTGGTCGCGGGATTGTCGCAGCTCGGGGTGTGACAACGCGGAGGAGAGCGGCTGCGGTGGCGAGTATCCGGTTCGCCGCCGGGGAGGCCGAGTGGGTGCCAGGTTGACTGCCGCCGTCGTTGGTGTAACCATGGGAAACAGATAACTGGTCCCATGAGGAGAGGCAGTGACGACGATGTCTGCAGCCGTGACGCCCGCAATCGATCCCGATCTGGAGAAGGCGCAGGAGTACGCAGCGAAATTGCTGCTGCTCTCCGAGGGTTCGGTCAACAAGCACTTCGACCCGTTCGAGGACATCGACTGGGACAACCCCGACTACGCGGCCGACGCCGGCGAAGAGCGGTGGATCCTGCCGATGTCCGGCGACACCCTCGGCCGCCATCCCTGGTACCTGGCACTCTCCGACGAGGAGAAGATCGAGATCGGCAAGTACCGTCAGGCCAACGTGGCCAAGGTCGGTCTGCAGTTCGAGTCGATCCTCATCAGTGGTATGGCGACGCACAACTTCGGCCTGCCCAACGGCTCGCCCGAATTCCGCTACTGCTCCCACGAAATGATCGAGGAGCACAACCACACCCTGATGTTCCAGGAGATGGTGAACCGGATCGGCGTCGACGTTCCCGGTATGGGCCCGCTGGTGAGCAAGTTCAAGTACCTCGGCGCTCCGGTGGCCGGGCTGTTCCCGAATCTGTTCTTCATGGCGGTGCTGGCCGGCGAAGAGCCGATCGACCACATCCAGAAGGCCATCCTGCGCTCCGGCGAAGAGGTCCATCCGATCATGCTCGGCGTGATGGCCATTCACGTCGCCGAGGAAGCGCGCCATATCTCCTTCGCGCACGAGTTCCTGAAGAAGCATGTGCCGGAGGCGAACCCGGCCGGCAAGCTGGTGCTGTCGGTTGCGATGCCGATCGTCATGTGGATCCTCGGTCGCTCGATCGCGACGCCGCCGAAGGCGTTCTTCAAGGAGTTCGACATCCCGCAGTCGGTCCGCAAGGAGCTGTTCTACGGCTCCAAGGAAGCCAAGCAGGTCTTCCGCGACTACTTCGCCGACGTGCGCACCCTGGCCAACGACATCGGCCTGATGAACCCGATCTCCAAGGCGGTCTGGAAGCTGCTCCGGATCGACGGCCACACCACCCGCTACCGTTC
Source organism: Nocardia sp. CWNU-33 (assembly GCF_046764895.1). Classification (NCBI taxonomy): domain Bacteria; kingdom Bacillati; phylum Actinomycetota; class Actinomycetes; order Mycobacteriales; family Nocardiaceae; genus Nocardia; species Nocardia sp. CWNU-33. The sequence goes on from NZ_JBKOQN010000009.1 coordinate 222,300, forward strand.
GGAGCCGTTGCGCGCGGTCAAGGCTGCCTGACGTGCCCTACGTTGTCACGCAATCCTGTTGCAGCGACGCGTCCTGCGTCTACGCCTGCCCGGTCAACTGCATCCATCCCACGCCCGACGAACCGGACTTCCTGACGGCGGAGATGCTGTACGTGGACCCGCAGGCGTGCGTGGACTGTGGTGCTTGCGCCAGCGCCTGCCCTGTCGATGCCATCACCTCGTCGAAGAAGCTGACCGATGAGCAGAAGCCGTTCATCGAGATCAACGCCGACTTCTACCGACAGGCGCGCCCGCGTCCGCTGCTCGCGCGGCCGGTGCCTGCGGCCGAGATCCATACCGAACGCCGGCCGCTGCGGGTGGCGATCGTCGGGTCGGGGCCGTCGGCGATGTATGCGGCCGATGAGCTGCTGACCCAGCCCGAGGTGTCGGTGACCGTCTTCGATCGCCTGCCGGTGCCCTATGGGCTCGCCCGCCACGGCGTCGCGCCGGACCATGGCAGGACCAGGCAGGTCAGCGAGCTGTTCGACGTCATCTCGGCGCAGCCCGGGTTCAGGTCTTATCTGAATGTCGAAGTGGGCAAGCATGTTTCGCATGGAGAGCTGCTCGGGCACTTCCATGCGGTGATCTACGCGGTCGGTGCGTCCTCGGATCGCAAGCTCGGTATCCCCGGTGAGGGGTTGGCGGGCAATGTCTCCGCCACCGACTTCGTCGCCTGGTACAACGGGCATCCCGATCATGCGGGCGATACCTTCGATGTGTCGCAACGCCGGGTCGTCACCGTCGGCAACGGCAATGTGGCGCTCGATGTCGCGCGCATCCTCGCCAGCGATCCGGAGTCGTTGGCGGGCACCGATATCGCGCCGTACGCGTTGCGGGCGTTGCAGCACAGCAAGATCGAGGAGGTCGTCATCCTCGGCCGCCGTGGTCCTGCCGAATCTGCTTTCACCGTTCCGGAATTCGTGGGTCTGCTCGGGGCCGATGTCGATATCGCCATCGAGGGCGAGTTGCCCGAACCGGTCGAGGGCCTGCCTTACCAGGTGGAGCAGAAGCTGCGACTGCTGCGCAGCGTGGCCGACCGCCCGTTCGGTGGCCGCAAACGGATCATCTTCCGCTACCTGGCCGCGCCGACCGAAATTCTCGGCACCGATGAGGTCTCCGGTATCGAGGTCGGTCGCAACGAACTCCGCACCGATCCGGACGGCCGGGTACATGCCGTCGCGACGGGGGAGACCGAGCGGATCGACGCCGGACTTGTCCTCACGTCAGTGGGCTATCGCGGTGTTGCGTTGCCCGGCTTGCCATTCGACGACCGGGCCGCGGTGATCCCGAACCGGAACGGACGTGTCCTACAGGAGGCAGGCGGATCGGTGCTTCCCGGCGCCTACGTCACCGGCTGGATCAAGCGCGGCCCTACCGGCTTCATCGGCACCAACAAGTCGTGTGCGCAGGAGACGGTGCAGCAGTTGGCCGACGATTTCAACGCCGGTCTGCTGCGCGAACCCCGCAGCAGTGCCAAAGAATTCGATCGCCTGGTGCGCAACCGTCAGCCTGCGGTGCACGCGACAGGGGCGGCACAGCGTCCCGGCCCGATCCGCCGACTGCTCGCCCGCGCTTGATCGCAGGCCGAGCCGCCCCTCGCAACCCGCAGATCGGGCGGACGGGCGGCAACGACTGCGGGGGCGGTCTGATACGCACAGTCGCAGACCGCCATGGCACTGCCGGATCGCTTTCTGCCCTCGGCCGGTGCGCTCTCGGTCCGAATGCGGGACTGTTGTCCGGACTCGGTCCGGCGGCGGCGATCACGCGGTAGGGTCGCCAGAGCGGTTGTCGGCACCTCGGCCGGCGGCCACGCGATGAGGGCGTGTTCGAGCCGAGGTGCCGCGCCTGTCCACAAGGACGCGATACCTATCGAGCTGTGAACCCGCCGTCGATCGCGAGTGCCGCGCCGGTGATGAAGCTTGCTTCAGCACTGAGCAGGTACGCGCAGAACGAGGCGATTTCCTCGGGCTTGCTGATTCGGCCGAGGGGATGCAGTGCGGCAATGGCCGCTTCGCCCTCCGGTGTCGCGCCCATCGAGTTGCGGAAGGCAGGCGTGTCGATCGCGCCGGAGGTGATCGCGTTCACCCGCACACCCTGTTCGGCCGTTTCCAGCGCCACCGCGCGGGTCAGCCCGATCACGCCGTGCTTGGCCGCGACATAGGGGGCGACCTGGCCCATGCCCACCACGCCGAGGTTCGAGGCGTTGTTCAGGATCGCGCCGCCGCCGGAGGCGACCAATGCCGGAACCTGGTGGCGCAGACCGTAGAACACGCTGGTCAGGTTGAGCTCGATATCGGCGCGCCAGCCCGACTCCTCGATATCGGAGACCGGGCCGAAGGCGTTGATCGCGCCCGCGTTGTTGAAGGCTCCGTCCAGGCGGCCGTATTCGGTCAACGCGGCCTGTGTCAGCCGGGCCACGTCGGCTTCGACGGTGACATCGGTCGGCACGAACAGCGCGCGGCCGCCCGCCGCGCGGATGTCGGAGGCGACCTGCTCGCCTGCGTCTTTGCCACGAGCGCCGAGTACCACTGCCGCGCCCTCGGCGGCGACGCGCAGGGCCACCGCCTTGCCGACCCCCGAGCTCGCTCCGGTGATCAGCACGACCTTCTCCGCGAAGCGTGTAGACATCGTCTTCAGTTCCCTTCTCGTCCTTGACTTTTCATGTCGGATGTAGCTGCAGACCTGGATCTTGTCTCGGTCGTGCGCCGCATCGCTGTACTCAGTCAAGCCGCAGCGGTAGTGCGGTGCTGGCGGAAAACGGTCGTTGCATTTGACATGTCATATTTATCGAATGGGACGCGTGTGCCACGAAATTCATGGCACCGGCAACGCTTTGGTTACCGACCGGTCGGTGTGCGTTGTCCGGGTTTGATCGGAGGCTGCCAAGTGGCGACAATGGTGCATCCAAAATGGATATCCAGGTCGCTGTGTGGTAGCGGAATCTGCGTTACCGCAGTCGAATCGCCGTCGTCGAGGGGTCTGAATCGTGCTTGCGCAACCCGTCTACCTGGGAAAATGGTGAAATGTCAACGGCGGTAAAATTTTCCATATCAATTCAGCATCCATACTGGCCGGTAAGCAGTTAACCTGTGGGGGCTGTTTGGAAGACGACCGCGGCCACATGGATCTCCTGTGTGATGGACGTGGTCACGGTGCGTTGACGGGATAGCGAATGACTACTGGCGTGGGCTTCAGCATCGGTTCAGTGAACTCCGTATCGGCTTCGGTGAGCGAGGAACGCTCCCGGCCATCGGTGCGCACTCGACGTTCGGCGGTGACGTTCGACAGCGCGGGCGGCATCAGAATCGGGGGGATACCCCAATTCAGCATGGCGGTCAGTGATTTCGCTGATCTGGCGCGCGATCCGGAGCCGGTGATCGTCGGCGGGCGGATCTGGTCCCCCGCCAATCTGGTTGCCGCCGTGGTGAACGGCTTGATCGAGGCGGTCGAGCCGATCGCGGGCGCCGTATCGACCTATCCGGCAGCGTATACCGACAAACAGGTCGCGCTGCTGCGTCAGGCCATGGATCTCGCCGGAGCGCGAGACGTGCTGCTGGTGCCCGAACCGGTGGCCGCAGCGGAGTGGCTCGAGCAGGAGCAGGGTCCGCTGGAGCCAGGGTTCATGCTGGTGTACGACCTCGGCGGCACCTGTCTGGATGTCACCGTCGTCCGGGTCGGGCCCGACTGGGAAGACCATCCGATGGTGGGAAAGCCGCTGCGCTCCTATGACTTCGGCGGCCGCCCGCTCGGGTCGATGATCGCGCGATACACCCAGCCCGGTCGCACCGCGCCGTTATCGATGACGTCGATCGTCGACGTCGACGGGTTGCGCACCGAGCACATCCGCGATTCCTTCGATGTGGTGCGGGCGTGTGTGCAGTCGACCGGCCTCACCCTCTCCGATATCGGACGCATCCTGCTCATCGGCGGTGCGGGCCGGCCTGCAGAGGTCGCGCGGACGCTCGCCGAACTCGGTCGCCCCGTGGTGATGTCGGCCGATCCTGGTCAGACCGTCGCCGCCGGCGCCGCCTACTACGCCGCGCGCACCTTCGTCCCCGCCGTCACCGGCAATCATTTTGTGCCGCACCCCACGGTGTTCTCCAGCGCCGCAGTCGCATCCGCGATCGCCGTCTCGGCCGTCACCGTGTTCGGCGGACCCGTCGACACCGGCCTATCCCCGGCGCTCGAGCTCTTACCGGGCATCAACGTTCCCGCGGACGCGCTGCTGTACGAACCCAACGGCGACGGATCGCTCGACAAGCTCTGGCGAACCGGGGGCGCGGGATCGCGGCCGGTCACCTATATCCCCTCCGGTCTGGCGATCGCACCTGTCGCCCGGTCGACCCGATTCGGCCCTACGCTGGCCGAATCCGGCCCCCGCCCCCACGAGAACCAACGATCCTGTTGCGACACACCGCAATCCGGCCTCGGCACCTACGCCAACCCGGCTCAATTCATCAACCCGCTGCCTTTCATTCCCGCACCCAACCTCAACCTGCCGCCGGGTGTCCCCGTCATTCCCAGGATCAGTTTCCCGCCCAGCTTCCCAGGCACGACTCCTGCTCCCGCCCCGTCCAATCCGGCCCCCGCCACCCCAACGACTCCCGGCACGGGAACTCCTTCTGGTGGTGGGGCTGGTTACCCGTCGTCTGGTGGTGGGACTGGTAGTCCGACGTCCGGTGGTTCGACTGGTAACCCCACGTCCGGTGGTGCGACCGACACTCCAGCCTCTGGGGGCACCTCCGGTTCCACGTCAGGAACAACGCCAGGTGGTGCGACTTCCGACGGCGGGGCCTCCGACACGGCCTCGGGTGGCGCATCGTCCGGCGGCGACACCTCGGGTGGTGCTTCCTCCGGAGGAGCTTCGTCCGGTAGCACGTCCTCCGGAGGTGCGCACGGTTCGTCGTCGGGTGCATCCGGTGGGACATCTTCGGGTGGTCCAAGCTCTGGGGGAGCTGCGCCCGGTGCTGCCTCGACTGGCGGAACATCGTCTGGCGGAGCCACTTCGGGTGGTGCGTCCTCGGGTGGGGTCTCGACCGGCGGTGCTTACACAGGCGGCGCGGATTCGGGTGGAGCCTTTTCGTCAGGTGCGTCTTCGGGTGGGACTTTCTCTGGTGGAGCTTCGTCGGGTGGCGCGAGTTCAGGTGGAGCTTCATCGGGTGGTGGTTTCTCGGGCCACTCGGGTGGCTTGGGCGGTGCGGGTGGCTTGGGCGGTGCGGGTGGCTTGGGCGGTGCGGGTGGCTTGGGCGGTGCGGGTGGCTTGGGCGGTGCGGGTGGTTTCGGTGGTGGTGCGCGCGGCCGCTGAAGTCGAGTCGAGGACTTCGAGAGCTGCACCGGCGCGTACGTAACCGACTGCCCAATGGCCGTTCGCGAGTTGGTCGCGCGCCATTGCCTTGCGCTTGTCGGCCATGCCGTCCGCCGGTCCAGCTCCTACCTGGCCATCGTCCTGCCGGCAACCAAGAATGTCGGCCGACGACCAGGGCGGCGGTGAGCGTAACCAGGATGCGGCGGACCCACGCCACCCGAACTCTGCCAGGTGTATCCGGCCGTTTACGCGCTGTTCGTCGGTGTGCATCGGACGGGTGCGGGGAGTCGCTCGAGCGTTGGTCGTCATCGCCGCCTTCGCGCTGGTCGGTCCCGCGGTGTTCACGGTGTCGGCCCGGGGACGTCATAGGGAACGGCCTCTCGTGCGATCGGCAGCCACATCGAATCAAGTCGTGTGGCCTATTCGCTCGCAAGCGAGTGGATGGCCGCGACCGTGCCGAGTCGGTAGGTCTGAATGACCGAGTGCGCGTGGAAGTCCGGTGACAATTGATCGGATGACGCCCGGCGGCGCGCCGATGCACAATGGGTGGGTGGTTGTAGTCGGGGGGCCCCAGCTGATTGCGCTGGATGTGGACGGGACGCTGCTGCAGACGGGATCGCCGGTCTCCGAACGGGTGACCGATGCCGTGCGGGCAGCGGTCGTGGCGGGTGCGCATGTGGTCGTGACGACCGGGCGGACATTGCTGACAACGCGTCCAGTGTTGGAGCAGATCGGACTGATAGAAGGGCATGCGCTGTGTTCCAACGGCGCCGTCCACATAGATGTGGCGAGGGGCGAGCCGGTCACCGTGCAGGCGTTCGATCCGGCGCCCGCCGTCACCGCTTTGCGTGCGCTGTTCCCGGACATGATCTTCGCGGTGGAGAAGGTCGGCATCGGCACCTGGGCGACCGGTATGAGCCCAGGGGAGTTCTCTATCGGTGAATACCTGCTGGTCGACGACGGTGAATTGAGCAAGGAGCCGACGCCGCGACTGAACGGCTGGTGGCCCGACGGCTCGCTGGAGGAAATGCTGCGATTGCTGAGTTCGCTGCAGGTGCCCGGCGCGAGCTGGGTACACGGTGAATTCGGTCCGTGGCTGACGGTCTCGCGCCAGGGTGTCTCGAAGGGCTGGGCCCTGGAACGCCTGCGCACATCCCTCGGCATCCCACGCGCCGCAACCCTGGCGATCGGAGACGGCTACAACGACCGCGAAATGCTGCGCTGGGCCGGACATTCCGTGGCGATGGCAAACGCACCCGACGAAATTCGAGTACTCGCCGATGAAATCGCCGACGACGTCATGGACGACGGCGTCGCAAAGGTGCTCGAGCGCTGGTTCGGCGCTTGACGAACCGGCCTTGTCGGACACGTCGTTTTCGGCATCGAGGGTAGTGAAATGGCGGCTCGAAGAGACTGACGCAACCGCCATTCCACTACCGCCGATGACTACTGCCCGAGTCGGCTACGCGGGTGCGGTCTCGGCCAGCACCTCCATGTAGTGCGGGTTGCTCATCACGCCGAGCACGTTGCCGAACGGGTCGACCACGGAGGCGACAGCGAATCCCTGGGTGAGTGTCCGCACCGGCTGGTACTCCTTCGCACCCAGTTCCATCAGCCGATCCAGGGCGGCCTGCAGGTCGTCGACGGCCCAGTACAAGACCTGGCCACCCGGCTCGGTGGGTGCGCCCTCGGGAGCGAACTGCCGGTTGAGGATGCCTAGTTCGTGTTGGTAGTCGCCGATGCGGAACTCGTAGTACGCGCCGGGCACGTGGAAGTAGGGCTCGACGCCGAGCAGTTCGGTGTACCAGTCCTTCGCGCCCTCGAAGTCCTCGGCCCAGTACGTCACGGTCGCCATTCCACGCAGCATTTCGGTCTCCTTCGTCGGTGGTCGTCTTCTGGTAAAAACCATCATCCAACCCAAAGTGCTCACGGAATGAGCACTTTTACGGGCAGAATGAAAAACATGCGAGCGGACAGATTGGTGGCGACCCTGCTGTTGATGCAGGCGCGTGGACGGGTGACAGCGGCGGAGATCGCCGAGGAACTCGAGGTCTCGGTCGCCACCGCGCGTCGCGACCTCGAAGCGCTGTCGGCGGCGGGGGTTCCGGTGTACCCACAGATGGGGCGCGGCGGCGGTTGGTCCTTGATCGGCGGCGCACGCACCGATCTCAGCGGCCTGAACGAATCGGAAGCGCGCGCACTGTTCCTCCTGGCAGGCCCGTCGGCGAACGCGGTACCCGAACTGAAGTCCGCGCTACGGAAGCTGGTGCGCGCCCTGCCGCAGACCTTTCGCAACGATGCGCAGGCCGCGGCCGACGCCGTGGTCCTCGATCCCGCGCGCTGGGGCGCCCATGATCCGACGCGCCCGGAAATGGTCACCCGGTTGCAGCGGGCCGTCGTCGAACGCCGCAAGGTGCGCCTGGACTACGACCGCAAGGGTGAGAAAACGCAGCGGCTGGTCGATCCGTGGGGTCTGGTCGACAAAGACGGCACCTGGTACCTCATCGCGGGCACCGATCGCGGTAAGCGCACCTTCCGTGTCGACCGCATCCTCGACGCGCTCGTCACCGACGAAACAGCCCCTCGCCCCGCCGATTTCGATCTGTCCGAGGCATGGGGCGAAGTGGTCGGTGAGATGGAGCAACGTCGGGCGGCCACCTCCGCAACAGCCTTGATCGCGGAGCACCTAGTGCCCGTCTTGCGCAATCAGCAGGGTAGGCACTGTGTGGTGGACGGCCCGGTCGAGGACGGCCGCATCCAAGTCCGTGTCACCGCGCCGACACCGCGCATGATCGCCCAGCAGTTGGCGGGCTGGGGGGCCGAAATAGAAGTGCTCGGTCCCCAGTCGGTGCGTGACCAGCTTGCGGTGCTCGGCACCGAACTCGTCGACAGATATCGGACCTGAATCGGATTCGCAGAATGAGTCCTGCACATCGAATCATCAAGATTTCGTCTTCGAATCATCGGCAATGAATTGGCGTGGCCCAGGGATTCTCGATCGGCGCGGTCGTGCCCGATCTGATTCGGCGGAGTGTCGCCGTGATCTCGGCAGCGGGGTTCCCAAACCTGAAAAGGGGTGCGGCAGAACGGTTTGAAATCTGAACAGTCGTCCGTTACGTTGAGCTGTTCGGATCATCCTGAGCCGAACGGCAATTCGGAGACGTTCGATTCGATATCGGGGTCGGGGAGAAATGAGAAAGACATGGTCCGTCGGACCTTTGTGAACAAGCTGGTTGCCGCGGCGATGCCGTTGGCGGTTGCGGTCACCGTCGCCGGTGTGGCATCGGCCGATCCGGGGCAGCTGGCTCCGGCGCCTGCACCGGTTGTGCAGTTGGTCGCCGAGCCGGTCGTTGCGCCGGTGGCCGCCGGGATCCCGTTGGAAGAGGTCGCGACCAATCCGGAAGCGACAAACCACGATCCGCTGGCCAACGGTGCGGCGGGCGGTGCTCTCGCGGGCGCCGCAGGCTCGGGCGTCCTCGCGGGTGTCGCGTGCCTGCCCGCCTTCATCGTCGGCGCGATCCCGTGTGCGATCAGCGGTGCACTGAACGGTGCGCTGTGGGGCACGGTCATCGGTCTGCTGGTCGGTGCGCTCGCTCCGGAGATGGTGCCGCAGGTGCTGCCCTGATTCCGGGGGCGAATTAGCGAACGCTGGGCCGTGCCCGGACAGAAATGTCCTGGCACGGCCCAGTGTCGTTGCGGGGCGCATTCTTCGAATAGGTACGGCCATGCGGGTAATTAGTGTGCGTGCTCTTCGGCGCGCGTGGAGAAGCGGCTGTGGAGTGCGCGCACCATCTCGGCTGCCACCACGGCATGTCCGCTCATCGTGAAGTGGATGAGGTCGGCGCTCATTACGTCGGGGCGCAACCGCAGTGGGTGATCCCAGAATTCCACCAGGATCGCGTCGTAGCGCGCGGCCATTTCACGCACAACATCATTGAGCGCTGCCATCCGATCCCGCATCGGACGCATCGGCAGCATTCGCTCCACTTCCCACACATCGGCCAGCGTGAACGTGCATACCTGAGCGCCGCTGCGGGCCAGCGCGCCGAAGAGCGCATCGAGATTCGTGCGCAACTCCTCGACACTGCCGCCGGGCAGGAACAAATCATTGCCGCCGCAACTGAGGTGCACCAGGTCGGGTTCGAAATCGAGAACCGGCTGCAGCTGCTCGACAAGCACCTGCGCGGTGGTGGCGCCGATCCGGCCGGTATTCAGATACGCCAGACCGGGATTCACCGACGAAAGCGTTCCCGCGACACGGTCGGCCCACGCGGTGCTCGTATAGCCGGGGCTCGGATCGCCGACGCCCTGGGCGATGGAGTCGCCGAGCACCGCGTAACGCTGCCACGGTGCGCCGACCAGTAGGCGCCGCGCTTCGTCGGCGGGCAGCAGCATAGGGTCGTCGGCTTCAGTACGAACAATGTTGTCGGTCACGGTGACTCCCAATTCTCGAGCTGAGGGTTCGGCGACGTCGGCGGGCCGAATGCTGTGGTGCGGCATGCTTGCTCCTACTGTGCCGTGGGTGCGGTTGCGGGCGTGCGACTCGGGATCGCGATGAGCAGCGCAGCCGCAACGCCGATGGCCGCGGAGACGGCGAACACGGTATGGAATCCGCCGAGCGGATCGCCGGGATGCGCCGCGAACACTGCGGCCAGCACCGCGATGCCCAGCGCACCGCCGACCTGCCGCGCGGTCAGGTTCATCCCGATACCCGCGGCAAACTCCTGCGGCGGAAGAGAACTCGCCGCAGCGGTGCCGAGCACCGTGACGACGATCCCGACGCCGCCGCCGCCGAGCAGACCTGCGGGGATCCAGGCCGACCACAGCGCCGGTGTCGAACCGAATGCATCAGTACTCATCCACGCCGTGGTGGCGGTGTACATCAGCGCGCCGAGCACGCCGACCCAGCGCCGCGTGGTGGGGGAGGTGATACGACCGGCAATGGTGGCGGTCACCATCGAGGACACCGCGCCGACGGTCAGCGCACCGGCCGATTCCAGCACCGAGTACTGCCAAATCGCATCCAGGAAAAGCGGTCCCGCCAAGAGCCAGGCGAACATGCTCCCGCCGAACACGAAGGTCGAAGCCGTAGCGAGCGCGTACGGCCTGCTGCGCCACAACCGGACGGTGATGGCGGGATTGTGGTGGCGGGTCGAGCGGAGCAGTGCGGCGAGGAACAGCAGGGCTCCGCCGATCAGCGCGATCAGCGTGACCGGTGCGTTCCAACCCCACTCTTGTCCCTCGGTGACTCCGACGACAAGGCCGCCGAGTCCGAGCGCGATGGCGATCGTGCCGAGCGGGTCGGGCATGGCGCCGCCTGGCTGCCGAGTGTCGGGCACCGGAATGCGCAGACCGGGCACGATGAGCGCGATCGCGATCGGGATATTGATCATGAATACCGAGCGCCAGCCGAACGTCTCGACCAACGCACCGCCGATCGCGGGACCGACTACGGCGGCGAATCCGCCTGCGGCAGACCAGGCTCCGATCGCCGCGCCGATCTTCTCGCGGGGAGTGACGCTCAGTACGAGCCCGAGCGCGGACGGCACCATGAGTGCCGCTGTCGCCCCCTGGAGTAGGCGGCCGGCGATCAGCCACGGCGCGCTCGGCGCGAGTCCGCACAGTAGGGAGGTCAGCGCGAAACCGGCCATGGCGATCAAGAAGAGCTTGCGCCTGCCGAGGGTGTCCGCGAACCGGCCCGCCGGGGTGAGCAGCGCGGCGAACGCGACTGCATAGCCGCTGACGATCCAGGTCAGCGTGGTGGCCGGGGTGCTGGGGAAGTCACGAGCGATCGAGGGGAAGGCGATGTTGACGACGGAAAGGTCGAGGAAGGCGATGAACGCGGCGCCGGATGCGATCAGGAGGGTGCGTGCTGCGGTGTTCGTGGTCAGCGGGTTGTCGATCCGCGCGGTCACTTCGGTCATGGGGGAGATCCTTTAGCGAGGAGGACGAACAAAGCGTACGATCGTTCGTGCAATTAACGTACGACCGTACGTTCGTATTTGCAACCCCTAGGTGGAACAATGGCAGTCATGGCTGAGTCGATAACCCCTCCAGAGCTGCTGCCCGGCACCGACCGGCGCCTGGCCAAGGGCGCACGGGCCAGGGCGGCTATCGCCAGGCACGCCGCGGAAGTGGCCTCCGTCGAAGGGTTGACCGGGGTCAGCATCGGCAGGCTCGCCGCCGATCTCGGACTGAGTAAGAGCGGCATTGCGACCTTGTTCGGCACCAAAGAGGCGCTGCAGGTAGCCGCGGTGAAGTCGGCCCGCGAAGCCTTCGTCGAACGGGTCATCGCGCCGAGCATGTCCCAGCCGCAGGGCTACGCCCGCCTCCGGGTCCTGATCGAGCTGTGGTTCGGACACATCACCGACCCGACCTTCCCCGGCGGATGTTTCCGCGTCGCCACCATCGCCGAATTCGACAGTAAGCCTGGCCCGGTCCGTGACGTCATCGCCGAGGACCGTAGGGACTGGCTCGCGTTCCTGGCCAAAGAGATTCGCCGGGCCCAGGAGCAAGGTCATCTCGGCGAGCGCAACGCGGATGTCATCGCCTTCGAAATCGAGGCCGTGCTCAGCGCCGCCAACACCGCCCAGCAGATGGGCGAGGACTGGGGTGTCGCCACCGCTCGTGCCATCGTCGACAACCTCATGGGTGAGCCGGCGCCCTGATCGGCCGACCTCGATCGGCGAAAACCGAAGCGGGCGCCCGATAATGGGCGCCCGCTCGCGGATATTTCAGTAGTGGTGAGCTGTTCGGATCTCGTTTGGAGCCCTGCACCCGCAGTGGTTCAGTGTTCGTGGGTGGCAGTGGTGGCCAGGGTGAATGCGGCGGTGCGGACGGTGTCGCCGTGCTTGAAATCGAGGAAGAGGCGGTAGGTGCCGGGGCCGGGAACCACTGTGTGGAAGGTGATTTCGGGGCCGGGCGCGGTGACTCCGTCGCCGGGTTCGCCGTTCGGGTGGACGTGGACGTAGGCGAGGTCACCCGCGCGCAGCACCACGAGGTGCCCGAATGCGGCGAGATAGGGCTGCAGGTCGGTGACCGGCTCGCCGTCCTTGCGCACGGTGAGCGTGATCAGGCGGCCGGCACCGGGAACCAGCTCTCCATCCAGTGCAACCTCGTATCCGTCCACCACGTAGGTGCGAGCCACCTCCGGTGTGGGCTGCGGCGCGTAGTCACCCGCGACCGCGAGATCCGCACCCAGCGTGATCGTTCGCCCGAGTGCTCGCGGCGCGATGTCGGTGAACACCCGATATGCCCCCGCTGCAGGCAGATTCAGCCGCACCGACCAGGTGCCGTCGGCGGCACGCTCGGGATGTACATGCCAGAACCCGGTCAGCTCCCGCTGCGCAACGATCAGATGCAACTCCTTGTCATGGATTGATGCGTACTCGGTGACCGGCAGCCCGTCGGGCCCGACAATCCGGAACCGGAAGTCGATCTCACCCGCCTGCGCAATCGTGCTCGCCAACTCCAACGTGTACCCATCCTGGGTGATCTGCAGCCCGCCGGGCCCCGTCGCCGCATGAGCGCTGTGGTCGCCGTGGCCTGCGTGGTCGCCGTGGCCTGCGTGGTCGCCGTGAATTCCGTTCTGGGCGATCTGTTGCCCACTGATCCCCGCGATGTGCGCTGCATGAGCGTTGTGGTTGCCGCTACCCGCGTGGATGTCATGACCTGCGTGGGTTCCGTGATCCGTGTGAGCGCCAGAAGTCGCTTGCGTCGAAGGGGCGGCAGTGGCCTCGTGGTCCAGGGGGGTGTTGTGCTGCGCGGTATTCGCCTGAGTGCTCATTGCTCGGCCTCTCTGATCTTGTTCTTCGTTTCGACAGAATCGAAAATATACCCCCTGGGGGTATCAGGCAAGGCTGGCTCGTGTGAGGTGGCTCACGCGGGTTCTGCATCGTCGGCCGCGCAGGTCGCACCATCGATCAGTGGTCGGCGCAACGGAATACATCACCGGTGCGCCGCGTCCGGACTTGCCGGCGAGAGCGAGGTTCCGGCCGTTGACCTCGGCGTCGACGAGCTCTCGTTCAGGCCGAGAGGGTCAGTGTGGATGCGAAGGCGGCGTCGTAGCGGTTCCACACGATGTCGGCGAGGGCGGGGTGCGCGCCGATGACCTCGGCGTGGACGAGTTCCGGTGCGCCGGCCGCCAGTCGGTCGGTGAGCAGGCCTGGGGCCAGGAACCAGGGGACCACCAGGACATGGTCCGCCCCGCGTGACCGGAGGCGCGAAACCGCCTCGGTGACTCCGGGTTCGGTTGTGGCGAAGCAGATCTCGGTGCGCCACCCGGTCACAGCGGACAGCCGCTGCGCAACCAGTGCCGTCCGTCCATTGGCCGCCCCCGACGACGACCCCACCGCCGCCACCGCAATCCCGACCCGCGCGAGTAGCTCCGTGCGGGTGCTGAGTGGCACGCCATCATGGGCGTCTGTCGCGATATGCCGCAGCCGTGTGCCACTCACCGGGTGGCCATCGGCGAGGTGCGGGGCGCCGGTGGGGTGGGAGGCGAGGGCTTCCAGAGCTCGGTCGCGGAGCGCGGCGACGAGGCGGGGGTCGGGGCCGAGGACGTCGGCCTGGGTGAGGTGAAGGCGGGGGTGGCGGGTGCGGGCGGTGTCCAGGAGACCGGGTAGGTCGATTCGGGCGTGGAAGGCATTGCCGAGCAATAGGGGTGCGACCACGGCATGGGTGTGGCCGTCTGCCGCCACGGCATCGACGACCTGCTCGACCGAAGGGGTGCTCAGATCGAGAAAAGCCAGCCGCACATCGACGTCCGGGCGCGCTGCGGCGATCAGCGCGACGACATCGGACATGGTTGCGGCCGAGCGCGGGTCGCGGCTGCCGTGGGCAACGGCGATCAGTGCCGGTCGCGGTGCCGCCGTCCACGCGGCCGTCGGGAACGTCGCCGCGGGTGCGTGGAGTTTCGCACCGGGCCGAGTCGACGTGGAGAGATCGACGTAAGGCGCCTGCAGGTGGGTCTCAATAGTCCACGTCGGTGTCGACACGGCGAGTGTGGAATTGGCCGAGGGCGTTGCGGCGGCCTGCGGTGGCGTGGGCTCGATCGGTTCGCAAGCGCACAGGGCCGTGGCGGTGTGCGTCGATGCGGGGAGACCGAACGTGGTGTGCGGTGTGGCAGCGGTCCGCGCCTGCGCGGGGTCGAAAAGAGCTGGCGCGGACCGCATATCAGACCCCGGTACCGACCTCGACCGCCGACAGCACGTCGCCGACCAGGCCTGCGGCCAGGGTGTTGCCGCCTGCGGGGTCGATGAGCAGGAAGCTGCCGGTGTGCCGGTTCACGCGGTAGTCGTCGGCCGCGACGGGCTCGGCGACGCGCACGGAGATGCGGCCGATGTCGTTGAGTTCCAGCGACTCCGGGTTCGGGTCAGCGATCAGGCGCTGCTCGTCGAACCGCTCCAGCAGGGCGCCGACGATGGCCTGGGTGGTGCGGGTGCCGTGCTTGAGCAGCAGCCGGGCGCCGGGGCGCAGCGGCCGGTCGCCCAACCAGCACACGGTCGCATCGAAGGCATCGATCGGCTCGGGGGCGTCGGCTACCGAGGCGATGATGTCGCCGCGGGAAATGTCCACATTGTCGGCGAGTATCAGCGTGACGCTGCGCCCGGTCTGTGCCACCGCGAGTTCGCCGTCGGGGGTGTCGACCCGCTCGACCGTGGAACGGATACCCGAAGGCAGCACCACGATTTCGTCGCCGGGTGCGACCGAACCCGCTGCGATCTGACCGGCGTAACCGCGGTAGTCGGGGTATTCGGCGGTGCGCGGCCGGATCACGTACTGCACGGGGAAACGCAACCCGAGCGCGTGCGCACCCGAGCTGTCGGCATCCACCGGCACCGACTCCAGATGCTCGATCAGCGAAGGTCCGTCGTAGTACGGGGTGTTCGCCGAGCGGGTGGCGATATTGTCGCCGTTCAGCGCGGACACCGGGATCTCCTGCACGTCCTCGCTCGCCCACCCGAGTGTGCTGGTGAGCTGATTGAACTCGGCGGAGATCTCGGCGAACACGGTCGCGGCGTCATCGACCAGGTCGATCTTGTTCACCGCGAGCACCAGCTTGGGCACGCCGAGCAGTGCAAGCACCGCGGCGTGGCGACGGGTCTGCTCGATGACACCCTTGCGGGCATCCACGAGCAGGATCACCAGCTGTGCGGTGGACGCGCCCGACACGGTATTGCGGGTGTACTGCACATGCCCGGGGGTGTCCGCGAGCACGAAAGACCGCTGCGGCGTAGCAAAGTAGCGGTAGGCGACATCGATCGTGATGCCCTGCTCGCGTTCGGCCCGCAGCCCGTCGACGAGCAGCGAAAGATCCGGAGTGGCCAGACCTTTGTCCACCGACGCGCGGGTGACGGCGTCGATCTGATCGGCGAGCACGGACTTCGTGTCGTAGAGCAGGCGTCCGACCAGAGTGGACTTGCCGTCGTCGACAGAACCGGCGGTGGCCAGCCTCAATAGGTCGGACATATCAGAAGTAACCCTCTCGCTTGCGGTCCTCCATCGCGGCTTCCGACACTCGGTCGTCACCGCGCGTTGCACCGCGTTCGGTCAATCGGGAGGCGGCCACCTCGGCGAGGATCGCCTCGTTGTCGGCCGCCTCGGAAAGAATTGCGCCGGTGCTGGATCCGTCTCCGACGGTGCGGTAGCGCACCGAACGGGTCTCCAGCACCTCGCCCTCGCGTGGGCCGCCCCACACGCCGGGCGTCATCCACATGCCGTCGCGCTGGTACACCGGGCGCTCGTGGGTGTAGTAGATGCTCGCCAGGTCGATGTCCTCGCGCGCGATGTAGCGCCAGATATCGAGCTCTGTCCAGTTGCTCAGCGGGAACACCCGCACGTGCTCGCCGGGTGCGTGCCGCCCGTTGTATAGGTTCCACAGCTCGGGACGCTGCCGCTTGGGATCCCACTGTCCGAAGGCGTTGCGCAGCGAGAAGATTCGTTCCTTGGCGCGGGAGCGTTCCTCGTCGCGGCGACCGCCGCCGAATACCGCGTCGAAGCGGTGCTCGGCGATGCCGTCCAGCAGCGGGACGGTCTGCAACGGGTTGCGGATGCCGTCGGGCCGCTCGGTCAGCCGTCCGTCGGCGAGATAGTCCTCGACTTTCGCGACGTGCAACCGCAGACCATACTTCTCGACGATCTTGTCGCGGAATTCCAGCACCTCGGGCAGGTTGTGCCCGGTGTCCACGTGCAGCAGCGCGAACGGCAGCGGCGCAGGCCAGAAGGCCTTCAGCGCCAGATGCAGCAGCACCGTCGAGTCCTTGCCGCCGGAGAACAGGATCACCGGCCGCTCGAATTCGCCTGCCACCTCACGGAAGATATGGATCGACTCGGATTCGAGCGCCGCGAGGGTGTCGAATTCGGTAATGCCAAGGGCACGTTCGGCGGTGTTCGATGATTCGTTCACAAATTCACCCACGATGGTTTCGGTCATGACTGATGCAACCCGCATTCGGTCTTGGCGAGGCCGGCCCAGCGGCCGCTTCGCGGATCGGAACCCGGCTCCGGCTTCCGTGTGCACGGAGCGCAGCCGATGGACGGATATCCCTCTTCCACCAGAGGATTGACGAGGATGCCGTGTTGCTCGATGTAGGCCTGCATCTCGTCGTCGGACCAGGCGGCGATCGGATTGATCTTCACCAGGCCGAACGCCTCGTCGAACGAGATGAGTGGCGCGTTGGCCCGAGTCGGTGCTTCCACCCGGCGGATGCCGGTGACCCAGGCGTTGTAGCCGGCGAGCGACTTCTTCAGCGGCACTACCTTGCGCAGCCGGCAGCACTCGGCGGCATCGCGCGCGAACAGATCCTTGCCGAGCAGCTGATCCTGTTCGGTCACCGAGTGCTCGGGCCGCACATTGATCACGTTCACGCCGTATACGGCCTCGACCGCGTCCCGGGTGCCGATGGTTTCGGCGAAGTGGTAGCCGGTGTCGAGGAACAACACCTCGACTCCCGAACGGACCTGCGCGGCAAGGTGAACCAGCACGCCGTCCTGCATGTTCGAGGCGACGATGTAGCCGGTGCGATCGCCCTGCGCTCCGTTCGACCCGGTGCCGAAGTTGTCCTCGGTCCACCGCAGCAGTTCCGCGGCCGAAGCGCCGTCGAGCTCCGCGGCGCCGCGCTCGGCGATCGCCCGCAACTCGTCCTCGGACAGCTTGCCCACCAACTGTGTTGTCATGTCAGATCTCCCGTACCGAGCCGTCGCACAGCTCTGCCCGATCGCCGCTGTTCGCCGCGCTCATCACTTCAGGTCGGCCTCGTCGGCGCGAACCGCCCACTGCGCGAACCGTTCGCCGTCCTCGCGATGCTTGATGAAATTGCGCACCACCCGCTCGATGTAGTCACCGAGTTCGTCGCTGGTCACCTTGTGCTGGCGCAGCTTGCGCCCGAAAGCGCTGTCGAATCCGAGGCTGCCACCCAGGTGAACCTGGAAGCCCTCGACGTGATTCCCGCTGCCGTCATCGACGAGCTGACCCTTGAACCCGATGTCGGCGATCTGTGAGCGCGCGCACGAGTTCGGGCAGCCGTTGATGTTGATGGTCACCGGAACATCCAGCTGCGCATTGAGATCCGCGAGCCGCACCTCGAGCTCGGGAACGAGCACCTGGGATCGCTTGCGGGTCTCGGCGAAGGAGAGCTTGCAGAACTCGATGCCGGAGCAGGCCATCAGGTTGCGCCGCCACAGCGACGGGCGGGCCTGCAGGCCCAGCGGTGCCAGCTCGTCGATGAGTTCATCGACCTTGTCGTCGGCGACGTCGAGCACGATCAGCTTCTGGTACGGCGTGAACCGGATCCGATCCGAGCCGACCTTGGCCGCCGCGTCGGCGACCTTGGTCAGGATCGTGCCCGACACCCGGCCCGCGATGGGGGAGAAGCCGACGGCGTTGAGCCCGTTGCGCAGCTTCTGCACGCCGACGTGGTCGATCGGCTTGGTCGGCTGTTCCGGCGCGGGACCGTCGATCAGCTTGCGCTCGAGGTACTCGTCCTCGAGCACCTGGCGGAACTTCTCGATGCCCCAGTCCTTGATGAGGAACTTCAGCCTGGCCTTGGTGCGCAGCCTGCGGTAGCCGTAGTCGCGGTACAACGAGACAACGGCCTCCCACACGTCCGGCACCTCGTCGAGCGGCACCCACGCGCCGACCCGCTGAGCCAGCATCGGGTTGGTCGAGAGACCGCCGCCGACCCAGAGGTCGAGACCTGGTCCGTGCTCGGGGTGGTTCACACCGATGAAGGCGATGTCGTTGATCTCGTGCACCACGTCCTGCTGGCCCGAGATCGCGGACTTGAACTTGCGCGGCAGGTTGGAGTACTCCGGTTTACCGATGTAGCGGCGCACGATCTCGTCGATCGCGGGCGTCGGGTCGATGATCTCGTTCAGCGATTCACCGGCCAGCGGTGAACCGAGCACCACACGCGGGCAGTCGCCGCACGCCTCGGTGGTCTTCAGCCCGACCGCCTCGATCCGCTTCCAGATCTCGGGGACGTTCTCCACCTCGATCCAGTGGTACTGGACGTTCTCGCGGTCGGACAGGTCGGCGGTGTCGCGGCCGAACTCGGTGGAGATCTGGCCGAGGGTGCGCAGCTGCTCGACGTTGAGCGCGCCCGCATCGCAGCGGATGCGCATCATGAAGTACTTGGCCTCGAGAATGTCGATGTTCTCGTCGCCGGTCCAGCTGCCGTCGTAGCCCTGCTCGCGCTGGGTGTAGAGACCCCACCAGCGGAACCGGCCACGCAGATCGCCCTTATCGATGCTGTCGAAGCCCTGCTTCGAGTAGATGTTCTCGATCCTGGCGCGGACGTTGAGCGGGTTGTCGTCTTTCTTGGACTGCTCGTTCGGGTTCAGCGGCTCGCGGTAGCCGAGCGCCCACTGGCCCTCCGCCTTGCGGCGAACGGGCTTACCGGTGCGGGCGCGCGGGGCAGCACCGGCCTCGGCGCGTGGCCGGTCCGGCCGCACGCGTCGCTCGGAGGCCGGGCGGTCCGGGCGGGTGTGATGCCCGGGCCGGGACTCCGGCGAAGGCTGATCGGTTGGACCGGCGTCGGTGCTCGACGTCATGGGGTCGCTCCTGCGGGGTGAGTGAACATCCGTGCTGAGGGCGCGAGGGGCTGACTCACGCCTGCGGTATCAGCGGGCCGATGTCATCGAAATCGGAAGATCGCCGGGGAGACCCGGGAATGCGCGCCGCTGAACTACCGGGGACAACCGGGCAGACAGCAGGCGCTACAGACGCGCTTGAAGTCGACGTGGCGACGTGCCACAAGTCGTACTCCGGATCCGCGCATGCGCCTATTGTGCCACGTCAGGGTGGACGTTCCGACCGTGCGGCCATATTTCCCGCAGATTCGAGGGAAATTCCCTGGACCGATGGTGGCAACTGTGATGGCTGTCATAGTTCGCGGCGCGAATGCGGGCGGTGATATGTCAGAGGGATCCGCTGTGAACTGGCGCACGTCCATTGACCTGAAGTTAACTCGAGGTAGCAGGCTCGGTGCCATGAGCACAGCAGCCGTCGACGTAGACACCGACATCGAAGCGATCCGCCAGGTGGTCGCCACCATTCAGCATTCCCAGCAGAACGAACTCGTCGACGAATTCGTCGGCTTGTTCCGTGCCGACGCCATCTTGACCACCGGCGGCGGCAAACGCCTGTTCGGTCGTAGCGCCATCGCCGAATTCACGGCCCAGGTATTGCCCGGCGCGATGGGTACGGGCACCGCGACCTACGAGGTCGAACACGTGCTGTTCATCCGCCCTGACGTCGCCGCCGTCAAAGTCGTCCAGCGCTATTTCGCAGAGGACGGCCAGCAGGCCGGCCAGGGCAGCCCCATGTACGTCATGTCCAAAGAAGACGGCCGCTGGATGCTCACCGCCAACCAGAACACCGTGGTCGCCGATTCCTGACGCCCGCCGTCGATACCGGGTCCACGGCCGCACCTGTATCGAGATCCGTCCTCTTCCCGGCACCCGCAAGGCGGCGGATCTCGATGATGGTCGCGGTGTCCTGCGTGTCGGGCCGGCGGTCGGGCTGCCCCGGGGCGAAGGCCGAGTGGGCGGCGTTCACACTGGTGGGGTGAGTTCTGCTGCTACCGCGACCGATGCCGAGACCGCTGACCTCGTGCTGCGTGATTTCGGGGGCGGGGCATTCGGGATCTATGTGCACGTGCCGTTCTGTGCGACGCGGTGCGGGTACTGCGACTTCAACACCTACACGGCGGGGGAGCTCGGTACGTCGGCATCGCCGCAGTCCTGGCTGGAGGCGCTGCGCGGTGAACTCGCCACGGCGGCCGAGCGGTTTGCCGCGCTGCCGACGGCGACTCCGAAGGTGGCCACCATCTTCGTCGGCGGTGGCACGCCCTCGCTGCTCGGCGGTGACGGGCTCGCCGCGGTCCTCGATGCGGTGCGGGCGAACTTCACCCTCGAGTCCGATGCCGAGGTGACCACCGAGTCGAATCCGGAGTCGACCTCGCCCGAATTCTTCGAGCGGATCCGCGCGGCCGGATTCACCAGAGTGTCGCTCGGTATGCAGTCGGCGGCACAGCACGTGCTGAAGGTGTTGGACCGCACACACACTCCCGGCCGGGCCGTCGCCGCAGCCAGGGAAGCGCGCGCGGCCGGGTTCGACCACGTGAACCTCGACCTGATCTACGGCACCCCCGGCGAGCGCGACGGCGACCTCGACGCCAGCCTCGACGCGGTACTCAGCGCCGGCGTCGACCACGTCTCGGCGTATTCGCTCATTGTCGAGGACGGCACCGCCCTCGCCCGCCGCGTCCGCCGCGGCGAACTGCCCGCTCCCGACGACGACGTGCTCGCCGCCCGCTACGAACGCATCGACGCGCGACTGAGCGCGGCCGGACTCACCTGGTACGAGGTATCCAATTGGGCGGCAGGCGATTCCGCGCGTTGCAGACACAACCTCGGCTATTGGGACGGTGGCGACTGGCTGGGCGCAGGCCCCGGCGCGCACAGCCACGTCGGCGGCGTCCGATGGTGGAACGTGAAGCACCCCGCACGGTATGCCGATCGCGTCGCGCTCGGCGGCCTGCCTGCCGCGGGCTGGGAGGAACTGACCGACGAGGAGCGCCACACCGAACGCGTCATGCTGGCCGCCCGGCTGCGCAGCGGACTGCCGTTGGCCGAGCTGAACGCGGTGGAAACCGCGGCGGCCGAACGTGTTGTCGCCGACCGCCTCGCCGTCCGTTCGGGCGATCATCTGGTGCTGACCGATCGCGGTCGCCTGCTCGCCGACGGTGTGGTGCGGACGCTGTTGGACTGAGCAGTGCCGCCGCTGTTCGCCTGCGGCGCCGCGTCGTTTCCAGGCACCGGAATCCATTGCCTCCGTGGGCATCGGGCGGTGCCTTCGTGCGCGTTGGACAGCGGTCGCGGCGCGTCCTGGCGTGGCCGCAGTTTCGGCACGGTGCGAGCCGATCGCTGCCGTGCGACTATGTGGAGTTCGCGGCGCGTCATCCGGTGGCGCAAGGTCATCTGCCTGCGGCGCCTCGACGACCGCGCTGTCGTCGGCGGGCCGAGCGCCCGACGCTGCCTATCTGTTGCCGATCGCGGGCGTGTTGCGATGGTTGCACTATCACGGTTCGGTCAACCCGCGTAGGCTCCGAAGTAACCCAAGGAGTCTTATGCCCCCGGCACGACACATCACTCTGATTCACGAACAAAGCGACTTCGCGGAGGCGCGGGCCGCAGAAAAAGCAGAAACCGCGCGACAGAGCGCGATCGCGGCCAGGACGGTCGCCAGCCATTCCGAGAACGCCGAGGACTGCGTGTCCCTCCTGGCGATGCTCGGTCTGGATGCCCTCGCCGGCAAGCTCGCCAGGGTCACCACCGGCCCTGAGCTGTAGTTCCACCCGCGCCGCGAACGGGACACAGTCGAAGTAGAGTGTCCCGTTCCACGCGGAGCGGTCAGCGGATGGCTTCTTCCAGTGCTGTCCGGCGCCACTCGCGGGGTGACATGCCGAAGGCAGCGCGGAAGCGTCGCGCGAAATGCGACGGATCGCGGAAACCCCACCGGCGCGCGACCATCGCGATTGATCGGTGTCTGCTGTCCGCGCGAGCGAGTTCGGCGGGCACCTGATCGAGCCGCTGGCTGATGATCCACTGTTCGAGGCTGTACTCGGCGCTACGCAGATTTGTACAGGTGCCGCACCGAGACGTTGTGCGCGCGAGCGATCTGTTCGGCGCTGCGGTCGGGGTCGGTGAGGTTGCGGCGCATGTACGCTCGGATCCGGCTCAGTATGATCTCGGCGGGGACAACGCCACCGTCACGGCCGGAGCCGCCGGCACAACAACAACCCGCGAACGAGTTCGATACTGGCGCAGCCCGATAGCGGTGCGGCGGGATCGTCACTGAGCGAATCGGCATCGCGGGTCAGCTGGGCGATGTGGTTGGCGACCAGCCGGTAGTGCGGGCTGTCCTGGACGCGCGGTGCGGCCCGGCGAATCATCTCGACCGGCAGCCCGAGCTGGTCGAGCGGCACATGCAGGCACGCCGCCGCGCCATCGCCGCGCCAGATATGCCACCCCCGCGCCCGCGCTGCCGTTGTTCCAAGCAGGCCTTGCCCGGGGATTTGCGGGGCATCCAGGTTCTGGTGCTGGTCGCACTCGGTGAAACGACCAGGTCGTGCCGATCGCGGCGGGGCACGAAGTCGGCGCGGCTACCGCTCAACGGTCAGCCGCCGACCTATCCTGATGCGCCGCACGGATTGTGTGGAGACTTCGAAACGACCTTCCTCAATACCGACCTGCTCGACTTCATCAAGAACGGATAGGTAGGGACTGATGACCATCACCCGTAGCGTGCGCGCCTGCCTGGTCGCGCTGACTCTCGCTCTGACGCCCGTCGTGGCGGCCGCGCACGCAACTGCCGAGCACCAGCCGACGATCGTGCTCGTGCACGGCGCGTTCGCCGACGCGACGAGCTGGGACGGTGTCGCGGCTCTGCTGCGCGCCGATGGCTACCGGGTGGTGACACCGGACAACCCGCTGCGCGGCCCGGTCAACGATGCCGCGGCCGTGCAGCGGACGTTGGATACCATCTCGGGACCTGTTGTGCTCGTTGGGCATTCGTACGGCGGGTTCGTCATCAGCAACGTGCACGACCCCAAGGTCGAATCGCTGGTCTATATCGCGGCTTTCGCTCCGGTGCAGTCGGAGATCGCCCAAGCCGAGCTGGACCCGATCCGCTTCCCCGGCAGCCGATTGCTGCCGCCGGTGCTGCAGGTCGCGGTCGTCGACGACCCCAAGGGCGTCGCGGGCAAGAACATCGATGGATACGTCGCGCCCGGTAGCTTCCACGAGGTCTTCGCCCAAGACGTCAGCGACGCGACCGCTGCCGACATGTTCGCCCACCAGCGCTCGATCGCAATTGTCGCGAATCTCGAACCGTCGGGTGCGCCGTCCTGGGCATCGACGCCGAGCTGGTATCTGGTCTCCGGCGCCGATCGCATCATTCCGCCTGCGTCCCAACGATTCATGGCCGACCGCATGGGTGCGCAGACCCGTGAAATCGACTCATCCCACGCCTCTCTGGTCTCCCACCCCGCCGAGGTGGCGGCCTTGGTCGAAACCGCCGCGCACTGATCCGGCGCACGAGTGGCACACCACCCCGGGGGTGTGCCACTCGGCGTCAGTTCGTGAAGTTGGCGACGATAGCGAGCACGACGGGAACGAGGACGATGGCCCACACGATGAGGTACCACGTCCTACCCGGCGATTTCGGCTGCTGTGGTGCGAGTGCGCCATTCAGGATCGGCACAATGGGCCCGCGGTAGTGGGTGCTTGTGCGGTGACCGGTGGCTACCGGGATCATCGCGTCTGCGAATCCGAAATCGCGCCCCATCGGGGCGACGCCCAACAGCATCGCCCTTCGTGATTTACGCAAATACACCCGCACGTGGTGTAGGCCGGGCGGGACGGGAATATGCGTAGTGCCCCATCGTGTTTCGGGCACTACCTGCCCATTGACCAGAATCGTGGGCCCCGTGAGGGCGAGTAGGTACACGTACGGGAAGGTCCACGGGAAGTATGAGGTTTCCACCACGATCCCCGTCTGGCCGGGCTCCGGCTGATACTGCGGGATCGGCGACTGTGGGGTTGCGCCGTGTGGAAGACGAAGTCAGCGGGCAGGGGAGTGCTCTGATAGGTCGGCGTCGTGCTGGCTTGATACCGGCCGAAGTCGGCCGGGGGCTGATGTTGCCGCACTGTGAGCTGGTGGTGCGGGTCGTGCTGCTGCGCCGGGTGCTGCTGGTGTGGCTGCGGACCGGGTCTGCTCGGTTGCCAATTCTGTTGTTCACCAAGGGGATTGCTCATAGCTCTACCTCTGTCTCGAATCCGGCTGTGTCAGTAGCGATCGGGCTGCCGGTGCCCGCGATGTCGGCCATGGGCCGTGGGTGGTTCTTCGTCTAGTTCCAGGGACCTGGAGGCGGCGATGCCGAAGTCGAGGCGCGGATGAGTCTGGCGGGTGCGAGCCGCCGGCTCGGAGACCGAGCTGCGGCCGGCTTCGATGGGCACGCAGTTGTTCCGGTCATCGCGCCGTCGGTTGCCATCACAACGCCCGCGCCGCCGGCACGGGATCACCGCAGCTCTCGGTACACCGGCGGTCGGTTCACGGGCGGCGTTCGACCACGCGCGTGGAGCAAAATCAGGATCCCCCTGCTGATCATCGTGCCTGCGAACGATGTCGGGCACGCTATCAGCCGTATGGCTTCCGTCGAAAGACGATTCGTCGGCCGTGTACCGCTGGAGGTCGGTGCATCGGCCGAGCTCGACCGGTATCCCCAGGTGCGTGAACGGGCGGTCGGTGGCCCGGCAATTAGACTGGGTGAATAGCGAACCGGAATTCCGGCTGCGCCATCAGTGCGGGGCGTACCCGTAGACGAAGCGAGGAGGTGGGGTCGATGTCGAGCACCGAGGATCGGCGCTTCGAGGTCCTGCGCGCGATCGTCGCGGATTATGTCGCGACCAAGGAGCCGATCGGGTCGAAGACCCTGGTGGAACGGCACAACCTGGGTGTGTCCAGCGCCACGGTCCGCAACGATATGGCGGTGCTGGAGGCCGAGGGCTACATCATGCAGCCGCACACCAGCTCGGGCCGCATTCCCACCGACAAGGGCTACCGGCAGTTCGTCGACCGGATCTCCGAGGTGAAGCCGCTGTCGGGAGCCGAACGCAGGGCGATCATGGACTTCCTGGAATCGGGGGTCGACCTCGACGACGTGCTGCGCCGTGGTGTGCGCCTGCTGGCCCAGCTGACCAGGCAGGTCGCGGTGGTGCAGTATCCGACGGTGTCTGCCTCCACGGTGCGTCACATCGAGGTCGTCGCGCTGAATCCGGCCCGGCTGCTGCTGGTCGTGATCACCGACACCGGTCGCGTCGACCAGCGTCTGGTGGAACTCGGCGCGCTCATCGGCGACGACGACCTGGCCGCATTGCGCGGCATGCTCGGCGGCGCGATGGACGGCAAGCGCCTGGCCGTGGCCTCGGCGGCGGTCGCCGAACTGCCCGAGCGGGCTCCGCAGCGGCTGCGCGATGTGCTGGTGCGCGTGTCGACCGTGCTGGTCGAGACGCTGGTGGAACATCCGGAAGAGCGCCTGGTTCTCGGCGGCACCGCCAACCTGACCCGCAATGCCGCCGACTTCGGCTTCCCCGGCTCGTTGCGCGCGGTGCTGGAGGCACTCGAAGAGCAGGTGATCGTGCTCAAGCTGCTGGCCGCCGCGCAGCACCCCGGTACCGTGACGGTGCGCATCGGTGAGGAGACCCAGGTCGAGCAGATGCGGGGGACCTCGGTAGTGTCGACCGGCTATGGTGCGGCGGGCGCGGTGCTCGGCGGTATGGGTGTGCTCGGTCCGACGCGCATGGACTACCCAGGAACGATCGCCTCGGTCGCGGCCGTTGCCCGGTATATCGGTGAGGTGCTCGCCGAGCGCTGAGAGGAGCGGCGCCTGCCGACGTCGCTGCTACCCTCGAACTTTCGGCCGGATAAAGTTGAGTGCATCCGACTAATGCTGTTGCGACCAAGGACTAGAGAACTCAAGTGGCACGGGACTACTACGGACTGCTCGGTGTTGCGAAGAACGCGACCGACCAGGAAATCAAACGCGCCTACCGCAAGCTGGCGCGCGAACTGCATCCCGACGTCAACCCAGACGAGGTAGCGCAGGCCAAGTTCAAGGAAGTGTCCGCGGCCTACGAGGTGCTGTCGGACGCCGAGAAGCGGCGCATCGTCGACATGGGCGGTGACCCGCTCGAATCCGGTGGCGGCGCGGGTTATTCCGGCGCCGGTTTCGGTGGTCTCGGCGACGTGTTCGAGGCGTTCTTCGGTGGAATGAGCGGCACCGGCGCCACCCGCAAGCCGCGCGGCCGCGTGCAGCCCGGCGCCGACTCACTGCTGCGCACCAGGTTGAGCCTGGCCGAATGCGCGGTCGGTGTCACCAAGCACCTGACGGTCGACACCGCCATCCTGTGCGATGTGTGCACCGGTTCGGGCACCAACGGCAATTCCAAGCCGGTGCGCTGCGAAACCTGTGGCGGTGCGGGTGAAGTGCAGTCGGTCCAGCGCTCGTTCCTCGGTCAGGTACTGACCTCGCGTCCGTGTCCGACCTGTCGCGGTGCGGGCGAGACGATCCCCGACCCGTGCCACAAGTGTGGCGGTGACGGCCGCGTGCGGGCGCGGCGCGAAATCGCCGCGCCGATTCCGGCCGGTGTCGCCAACGGCATGCGGGTGCGGTTGGCCGCGCAGGGCGAGGTCGGCCCCGGCGGCGGGCATGCGGGTGACCTGTATGTGGAGATCGTCGAGCAGCCGCACGATGTCTTCGTCCGCGACGGCGACGACCTGCACTGCACCGTCCGGCTCCCGATGGTCGACGCCGCACTCGGGACCACCGTGGTCATCGACACCATTCTGGACGGCCCCACCGAGCTCACCATCCCGGCAGGCACTCAGCCCGGCGAGATCTCGGTGCTGCGCGGCCACGGGATGCCCCGCCTTCGTTCCGGCGCGCGCGGCGACCTGCTCGCGCACCTGGACATCGTGGTGCCGACCAAGCTCGACGCCAAGCAGACCGACCTGCTGCGCAAGTACAAGGGCACCCGGGAGCGGGAGCGCGCCGAGGTGATGTCGGCCCAGTCCGAGCACAACAGCGGCCTGTTCGCCCGGTTGCGGGCATCTTTCAGCGGGCGATAGTCGTTGGCCGCCACGGTCTTCTACCTCGACGACATCCCGGAGCCCGGCTCCATCGCGGTCCTCGACGGCCCGGAAGGACGGCACGCCGCGACAGTGCGCCGGACCCGGGTCGGCGAGCCGATCACCCTCTCCGACGGTCGCGGCCTGCTCGCCGAATCGGAAGTCGTTGCGGCGCAGAAAGATCGCCTCGAGCTGAGGGTCGACAACCGCGTGCTCGCCGCACCGGCGACACCGCGGGTGACCGTCGTGCAGGCGCTGCCGAAGTCGGACCGCTCGGAGCTGGCCGTCGAGCTGATGACCGAGGCAGGCGCCGACGCGATCACCCCGTGGCAGGCATCGCGCTGTATCGCCAACTGGGAAGGCAAAGCGGGTAAGGCCGTCGACAAGTGGCGCGCGGCCGCCCGCGCGGCCGCCCGCCAATCCCGTCGTGCCTATATCCCCGAGGTCGCCGACCTCCACCGCACCCGCGAGCTCCTCGAAGCGATCCGCAAGGTCGTGGACTCGGGCGGACTAGTGGTGACACTGCACGAATCCGGCACGGCCCGCTTCGTCGAGCTGCCCTTTGCCGAGGCCGCCGAGATCATGCTGATCGTCGGCCCCGAAGGCGGCCTCGACGACTCCGAACTCACGGCATTTGCCGACGCCGGAGCCGTGGTGACCCTGCTCGGCCCCACCGTCCTGCGCACCTCGACCGCCGCCGCCGTAGCCCTCGGCGCCCTAGGCGCCCTGACTCCGCGCTGGTAGCTCCGGTGTGGTGCCGAGGTGGCGTGGTGTCTGCCGTGACCGGGTTGCCAAGGTGCACAACAGGACCGCGGCGATAGTGATGAGGGTGGCGACGCAAACGGCCAGGCCGATCCAACCGGCGTCGGCGTAGGCGATGCCTGCCGCGCCGCCGATGATCGCACTGCCCAGGTAGTAGGAAAACAGATAGAGCGATGATGCTGCGCCGCGGTTATCGGTCGCCATGCTGCCGACCCAGGCGCTCGCCACGGTGTGTGCACCGAAAAATCCTGCCGTGCAGAGTAATACGCCGAAGATGACGGCGGTCAGGTGGTTGGGGATGGTCAGTGCCAGCCCGAGGCCCATGGTGGCCACCGAGGCGGCGAGCACCCGGTGTCTGCCGAGTCGGTCGGCAAGTCGTCCAGCAGCCGCCGAGGCTGCGGTACCGGCCAGATACAGCAGGAACACCGATCCCGATACGGTGGCGGGCAATTCGAACGGTGGCTCGGTCAGGCGGTAGCCGAGGAAGTTGTAGACCGAGACGAACGCGCCCATCAATACGAAGGCGATGCCGAAGAGGGCAAGCAGGCCGGGGTTGCGCAGAGGAGTGCCGAGATCGCTCAGGACGGTGCGGATTCCGGCGGGGCGGGCCTGGAAACCGCGAGATTCCGGCAGGCCGCGCACGAACCAGACAGTGCATGCCGCGGCCGCCACCGAGACCGCGGCTTCGGCCCAGCGCCAGGACGTCAGGTCGAGGGTGACGGCGGGAATCACCCGACCCGCCAATCCGCCGATCGACGTCCCCGCGACATAGATGCCCATGGCGGCGCCGAGCCCCTCGGCGCCGATCTCCTCGGCCAAATAGGCCATCGCGACCGCGGGCACTCCGGCCAGCGCGAGACCCTGCAGCGCCCGCCCGGCCAGCAGCACATCGAGCGACGGACTGAACGGAAGCAGCAGCCCGATGACGGCCGAGGTGACGGCGGAGCCGATCATCACCCTGGTCCGCCCGATCCGCGACGAGAGTGCGCTCACCGGCACGATGGCCAGCGCAAGGAACCCGGTGGTGAGCGAAACCGCGAGCGCGGCCCGGGCGGGCGTGGCGCCGAACGCGCTGGAAAGGCTCGGCAATAGCGCCTGAGCGCTGTACATCGACGCGAAGGTGGTCAGCCCTGCGGCGAAGAGTGCGGTGGTGATCCGGCGCTCGTGCGAGGTTGCGACACCGGGCATTGTGGTTGTGGTCATGGCTTCTCCTGGCCTCCAGGATTGCCATCCACCTTTATGAAGGGAAATGAATAATAATTGGTCTGTTGATGCATTGAGTGCATATAGAGAGGGTAGGCCGTGCTGGGTGACGATCTGGAGTGGTTCACGACACTCGCCGAATTGGAGCGGGTAGGCGCTGCCGCCGAGCGGCTGCACATCGCCCAACCCACGCTGTCGCGCATGCTCGGCCGACTTGAACGCAGGCTGGGTGTGGAATTATTCGACCGCAACGGAAAACGCATCGCGCTCAACGATTTCGGTCGAATCTATTACGAGCACGCGCGCCGCGCACGAGCCGAACTGGATGTCGCGGCACACGCCATTGCCGATCTGGCCAATCCAGCCAAAGGTGTTGTGCGACTTTCTTTTCTGCATTCGTTCGGCGGCTGGTTGGTGCCGCAGCTCGTCGGTGGTTTCCGCCGTGGTTCCGGCCGCATCACCGTCACCCTGCGCCAGGCGGCCGCCGAAGTGGTGACCGCGCAGGTGCTCGACGGGGAAGCCGATCTCGGCATCGTCTCCCCGCGGCCGACCGAGGCGGGCATCGGCTGGCGCAGCCTGCTGCATCAACCGCTGGTGCTGGCCGTACCTGCCGACCACCGGTTGGCCGGGCGGCGCCAGATCCGGCTCGCCGACGTCGCCGACGCGGAATTCATCACGATGCATCCCGGCTTCGGTATGCGCCGGATCTTCGACGAAATGTGCGCCGCGGCCGATATCCGTCCCCGCGTCGCATTCGAATCGGGCGATCTCGTCACCGTTGCGGGTTTGGTGGCGGCGGGCCTCGGTGTCGCGGTGGTTCCGCTCGAAGATCCGGCCCCGCTGCCAGGACTGATGACGCTGCCGCTGGCCGATGCGGGTTCGGCCCGGGATGTCGGGCTGATCTGGTCTGCGGCGGGTCCGTCCTCGGACGCGGTGCGACGGTTCCGTGATTTCGCCGAGGATTGGGCGGTGCGCAGGCGGGGAATCCAGTTACCGCGGCGGTAATCGGGTGCCCTGCGGTAGCGACTTATTCACTGTGTGTTGTCAGTGGGGCGCGTTAAACTTTCATCATCAAGGCAGTCGAGACCGGAAAGCAGGCGGTAGCCACTTTTGAGAACACAAGGCGAGATCGGCGACCCATCCACACCCACGGCAGGCATCGGTGCCGGTGACAACGGTACGGGTCCCGCAGCACGGACCGTGCGTTCCAGCATCGAACTCGCTCCAGAATCCGTGTTCCCGTTCCTCGGTTCGGCTGATCAGAACCTGCGTGAACTCGAGCGGCTGCTGGATGCGGACATTCACGTACGCGGCAACTCCGTGACCCTCACCGGCAAGGCGCCCGATGTCGCGCTCGCCGAACGGGTCATCGAACAGCTCGTCGCGCTGACCGGGCGTAATCGAGTGGTGACACCGGAGGCGGTCCGGCACACCTTCTCGATGCTCACCGAGGGCGCCTCGGAGTCGCCCGCGGAGGTGCTGAGCCTGGACATCCTGTCCCGGCGCGGCAAGACCATTCGGCCCAAGACACTCAACCAGAAGCGCTACGTCGATGCGATCGACGCCAACACTGTCGTGTTCGGTATCGGTCCCGCGGGCACCGGCAAGACGTATCTGGCGATGGCCAAGGCCGTGCAGGCATTGCAGACCAAGCAGGTCACCCGCATTATTCTCACCCGTCCCGCGGTGGAGGCGGGCGAGCGTCTCGGCTTCCTGCCCGGCACGCTCAACGAGAAGATCGACCCGTACCTGCGCCCGCTCTACGACGCGCTGCACGACATGATGGATCCGGAAGCCATTCCGAAGCTGATGGCGGCCGGTGTCATCGAGGTAGCCCCGCTCGCATACATGCGTGGTAGAACCCTTAATGACGCATTCATCATTCTGGACGAGGCGCAGAACACCACGGCCGAGCAGATGAAGATGTTCCTCACCCGCCTCGGCTTCGGCTCGAAGATCGTGGTGACCGGTGACGTCACCCAGGTCGACCTGCCGGGCGGCGCGCGGTCCGGCCTGCGGATGGCCAGCGAAATCCTCACCGAGATCGACGACATCCACTTCGCCACGCTTACCAGCAGCGACGTGGTGCGACATCGGCTGGTCGCGGACATCGTGGACGCCTACGGCCGGTTCGAGGAAGAGAACAGGCCACAGGTCGCTCCGCACTATGCGGGCAACCGGGCACAGCGCCGCGCCGCGGGTCGCAACGATCGGCGATAGTCAGCGCAGGAAGGCCGACGCCACCTCGATGAGGCGGCGTCGGCCTTTCGTGGCCCGCGGTGATTTCCAAGCGCCACCCAGCCTCCGGTCCGACGGCACAACCGTCGGGCCGTAGTCTTATCGGGTGAGTATCGAGATCGCCAACGAATCGGGTATGGACGTGCCCGAAGAAGACCTCGTCAGTGTCGCGCGCTTTGCCATCACCCAAATGGACGTGCATCCGGCGGCCGAGCTGTCGATGGTGCTCGTCGATCTCGACACCATGGCGGACCTGCACATGCGCTGGATGGACCTACCCGGTCCGACCGACGTGATGTCGTTCCCGATGGACGAGCTGGAGCCGGGCGGACGGCCCGACAGCCCCGAACCCGGCCCCTCGATGCTCGGCGACATCGTGTTGTGCCCCGAGTTCGCGGCGGGCCAGGCCCGCAAGGCAGGCCATTCGCTCGACCACGAACTAGCGCTGCTCACGGTGCACGGCGTGCTCCACCTCCTCGGCTACGACCATGCCGAGCCGGAGGAGGAGAAAGAGATGTTCGCGCTGCAGGCCCGGCTGCTCGAAGAGTGGTACGAGAGCCTGCGCGAGGAGCAGCGCCGCGCCGAACTCGCCGCCCGCGACGCCAGGTTGCTGGGGAAGGCGGGTTTCACTACACCGGGTGACGCGCTGGGCCCCGCGTGAATTCGCTGACCCTCATCTTGTTGGCAGTCCTGCTGGTCCCGGTGGGCGGCGTGTTCGCCGCGGTGGATGCGGCATTGAATACCGTCTCACCCGCTCGTCTCGACGATATGGTCCGTATCGAACGGGCCGGCGCCGTCCGGCTGAGCCGGATCGTGTCCGACCGGCCTCGGTACGTGAATCTCCTTGTGCTGCTGCGCATCCTGTGCGAGATCAGTGCGACGGTGCTGCTTGCGGCGGCGCTGATCCCGCTCTGGGACGACGATTGGGCGCTGCTGTTCACCGCCGCCGTCATGGTGCTCATCGACTATGTCGTGATCGGGGTCGGCCCGCGCACCCTCGGTCGCCAGCACGCGTACTCCATTGCCTTGGCGGCCGCGGTGCCCTTGCAGTTCATCGGCGCGCTGCTCGGCCCGGTGAGCAGGTTGCTGATTCTGATCGGTAATGCGATTACGCCGGGTAAGGGATTTCGCAACGGGCCCTTCGCCTCCGAGATCGAACTGCGTGAGGTGGTCGAGATGGCCTCCGAGCGCGGCGTGGTGGCCGACGACGAGCGCCGGATGATCCAGTCGGTCTTCGAACTCGGCGACACCCCGGCTCGTGCGGTCATGGTGCCGCGCACCGAGATGGTCTGGATCGAGGCCGATAAGACCGCGGCCCAAGCGATGTCGCTCGCGGTGCGCAGTGGCCACTCCAGGGTTCCGGTGGTCGGCGAGAACGTCGACGATATTCTGGGCGTCGTCTATCTGAAAGACCTTGTGCCGTACGCGGATCGGAGCAAGAAGGTGCAGGTGCGCGAGGTGATGCGCACGGCCGTCTTCATGCCCGACTCCAAGCCGCTCGACAGCCTGCTCGACGAGATGCAGCGCAGGCGCAACCATATGGCGCTCCTGGTCGACGAATACGGCGGCATCGCCGGGTTGGTGACCATCGAGGACGTGCTGGAGGAGATCGTCGGCGAGATCGCCGACGAGTACGACACCGACGAGACCCCGCCCATCGAAGATCTCGGCGACGGCCGCTACCGGGTGTCGGCCCGGCTGTCGGTGGACGACCTCGCCGAGATCTACGGCATGGAGATCGAGGAGGAGGACGTCGACACCGTCGGCGGCCTGCTCGCCCACGCGCTCGGCAGGGTACCGCTGCCCGGTTCGAAGGTCGTCGTGCACGGCCTGATGCTGCGCGGTGAAGGCGGCCCGGATGCCCGTGGTCGGGTGCGGGTGAACACCATCGTGGTGCGCAGAGCACTCGAGAAATCACGCAGCGACAAAGCCGAGTCCGAGAAATCGAACGGCAAACGCAGAGCCAATGGATCGGAGCGGGAGACCGTGCCCGATCGGGACCAGGATGGAGACAGCGATGACTGAATTGGATGCCGAGGACACCAAACTCGTGGTTCTTGCGCGAGGCGCGTTGGGCCGCACCGGTGGTGGTGCGGGTGCGGCGATCCGCGACACCGACGGCCGGACCTACGCGGCGGGCGAGGTCGCACTGCAATCGCTGCGCTTGACCGCGCTGCAGGCCGCGGTGGCCGCCGCGATCTCCAGTGGTGCGGAGGGATTCGAGGCGGCGGTGGTTGTCGGCGGCCGGTTCTCCGACGCCGGAGTCTCGGCGGTTCGGGAAGTGTCCGCCGAGGCGCGGATCGTCTTCACCGATCGTGACGGTGCGGTCTTCGACATCGTCGACGACGCTGCGGCCACCGAGGTGCACGGTGGCTGAATTCCGTTCCGGTTTCGTCTGTTTCGTCGGTCGACCGAATACCGGCAAGTCGACGCTGACCAATGCGCTGGTCGGTTCGAAGATCGCGATCACCTCCTCGCGTCCGCAAACCACCAGGCACACCATCCGCGGCATTGTGCACCGCGAGCACGCCCAGCTGATCCTGGTCGATACGCCCGGGTTGCACCGTCCCCGCACGCTGCTCGGCCAGCGGCTGAACGACCTGGTGCGCGACACCTATTCCGAGGTCGATGTCATCGCGCTGTGCATCCCGGCGGATGAGAAGATCGGCCCCGGCGACAAGTGGATCGTCGCGCAGATCAAGCAGATGGCGCCGAAAACCACCGTCCTCGGCGTGGTCACCAAGATCGACAAGGTGAGCCGCGACCAGGTCGCCGAGCAGCTGATGGCGCTCTCGCAACTGCTCGGCCCGGACGCTGACGTGGTGCCGGTCTCGGCCGTCAAGGGTGAGCAGGTCGAAGTCCTCGTCGACGTTATCGCCTCGAAGATGCCCGAGGGCCCGGCCTTCTACCCCGACGGTGAACTCACCGACGAGCCAGAAGAAACCCTGATGGCCGAGCTCATCCGTGAGGCGGCGCTCGAGGGTGTCCGCGACGAACTGCCGCACTCGCTTGCCGTCGTCATCGAAGAGGTTCTCCCGCGCGAAGAGAACGAGGACATGCTCGACGTGCACGCGCTGCTCTACGTCGAACGCCCCAGCCAGAAGGCCATCGTCATCGGCAAGGGCGGCGCGCGCCTCAAGGAGGTGGGCACCAATGCCCGCCACCAGATCGAACACATCCTCGGCGTCCGGATCTACCTGCACCTGCACGTGAAGGTGGCCAAGGACTGGCAGCGCGATCCGAAGCAGCTCGGCAAGCTCGGCTTCTGACGGTGCGCCCGCACCTGGTGGGCAGGGGCGCACCGCGTCACGACCGGTCGTGGCGCACGACCACGGCGGTAAACCCCGCAGCGGGTTGATTCACCACCAGGGGTCGGGCCGGTGTCGGTCCCAGCGGAGTTCCGATTCCAGTTGGGCGGCAAGGGAAACGAGCAATGGCTCCGAGTTCGCGGTGCCCATCAGCTGGGCACCGACGGGCAGCCCGGTGTCAGTGAAGCCGGCGGGGACGTTCACGCTCGGCCAGCCGAGGACGTTCCACGGCCAGGTGTAGGGGCAGGCCGCGGTGATGAGGTTGTTGGTGGCATTGACGCCGATGCCGTCGATGTCTTCGGCGCGGGGTGGCGGGGTGGCGGTGGTCGGGGACAGGACGACGTCGAAGTCGCGGAAGAAGCTGCCGATTTGTTTGTGCAGCAACGGTTCTGCCTGGCGGGCCGCGAACAGGGCCGGGCCGCTGAGCAATTGACCGACGCGGATGTTGGCGCTGGTGCGCGGGTCGACGACAGCGCCGGGCATTTGCTCGTGCCGCGCCTTGATGCCCGCCATCGACCGTGGCAGGAACGTCGCGCCGATCATGACGCCGTAGTTCAGGTCGGCGACGGTGACGGTGTGGCCGAGCCTGCGCAGCGCGGTGGCGATGCCCTGGACCGCGGCCTCGACCTCGGGGTGCAGCGCAGTCCTGGTGGCGGTGAAGGGAATTCGCAGCGACAGCGCGATCCGCAGCCGCCCGGGATCGCGGCCGACCGCGTCCGAGACCCGCAAGGGGGCGGGGGTGTGCTTGTCGCCGGGATGCGGGCCTGCGGCGAGGTCGAGCAGCAGTGCGGCATCGCCGACGGTCCGGGCCAGCGGTCCGTTCACGGTGAGGCCGTGGAACGCCTCGGCCTCCGGCCAGGTGGAGATCCGGCCGCGCTGTGGCTTGATGCCGACGAGATTCGTCCATGAGGCGGGGATCCGAATCGAGCCCGCGCCGTCGGAACCCAGTGCGGCGGGCACCAATCCGGCGGCGACCGCGGCCGACGAACCACCGGAGGAGCCGCCAGGTGTGTGCGCGGCGTTCCACGGATTGCGGGTGTGGCCGAAGGCCGCGCCGCTGGTGAAGGGCAACTGTCCGAGTTCGCAGGTGTTGGTCTTCCCGACGATCACCGCACCGGCCGCGCGCAGTCGCCGAACCGATTCGGCGTCTTCGGTTTTCGACGCGAAGTCGCCACCGCAGCCGAATGCTGTCGGCATACCGGCGATATCGGTGTCGTCCTTCACCGCGATCGGCACACCGAGCAGCGGCAGGCGCTCGCCCGCGGCCAGTCGCCGATCCGCTTCGGCTGCTTCGGCGAGTGCCTCTGCACGGCGCACATGACGAAAGGCGTTGAGCGTCGTCTGGCTTGCTTCGATGCGATCGAGGACCGAACCAACTGCCGCGACGGAGCCGACGGCACCCTTGGCGATCGCGGCCGCGAGGTCGGCAAGTCCGAGGTCGTCGGTCGGCAGTTGGGTGGGGTCCGCTACGAACATGTGAGCTCCGTCTCTAATTCTCTGCATATGCACGGTAGCGCGCATTTGGTCAACCGTCCACATCGGTGCGATCTGTCGGGTCTACGTGCGCACCGGCCCAGGGGTTCGTCGCGAATCTGTAGACATACATACGGTATGTATGTAACAGTGGATCGGTACCGCGAGCACCTGGAGGAACCATGGGAACCAGTACGTCACTCGGCCGCACGCATGAGGTGGATCTGCCGGGCGGCCGCATCCGATATCACGACACGGGAGAGGGGCCGCCCGTCGTGTTCGTACACGGCCTCCTGGTCAATGCTGATCTATGGCGGGAGGTCGTCCCGGCTGTCGCCGCGGCGGGCTATCGCTGCCTGAGTCCGGATCTGCCGCTCGGCGCGCATTCGATCCCGGTCCCCGATGCGGACCTCACGCCGACCGGTGTCGCCGACCTCATCGCCGCCTTCCTGGAACAACTCGACCTCATCGACGTCACCATCGTCGCCAACGACACCGGCGGCGCGATCACCCAGATCCTGCTGACCCGTAAACCAGACCGCATCGGCCGCGTGGTGCTGGCCTCCGTCGACTCCTATGAGAGCTTCTTCCCGCCGCCGTTCAGCACACTGGCTGCGATCGCGCGCATCCCCGGCTCGCTGCGGCCGTTGACCGAGCTGATGCGCATCCGCGCACTGCACCGACTGCCGATCGCCTTCGGGTGGGCGGCCAAGTACCCGGTGGCACCCGAGATCGTCGATTCCTATCTGCTGCCGAGCCGCAATTCCGCTGCCATCCGCAAGGATCTGCGGCGCTTCATCACCTCGGTGCACCGCCGCTACACACTGGAGGCTGCCACCCATTTCGCGTCGGTCCGGATTCCTGTCCTGGTCGCCTGGGCCCGCGAGGACAAATTCTTCCCGGTCTCCTTCGCCGAGCGCCTGGCTCATGACCTGCCGAACGCCACCATGACACTCATCGACGACTCCTACACCTTCCTGCCGGAAGATCAGCCCGAGTTGCTCGCCGAAACGATTCTGGAGTTCACTCGGCTGCATGCCACGCCGTAGCCAGGAGGATCGCTCCCGCACCACGAAAGCCGCGCTCGAGCAGGCAGGCCGCCGCCTGTTCGCCGAGCGCGGCTTCGCTGCTACCTCGGCGGAGGAACTGGTCACCGAGGCAGGCGTTACCCGCGGCGCGCTCCACCACCACTACGGCGACAAACGCGGTCTGTTCCTCGCGGTGCTGGAGCAACTGGAGATCGAGAGCACCGCAGAGATCGAAAACGCCATCGGCGCGGTAGGCCCCGACGACATCATGACCTCCATGGCCATCGGCCTCGGCGTCTTTCTGGAAATCTGCCAGCGACCCGAGATGATCCGGATCGGGTTGTTCGACGCCCCCGCCGTGCTCGGCTGGCAGGCCTGGCGCGAATTCGAGGCCCGCCACGGACTCGGACTGATCATCTCCGAACTGGAACGCGCCCGCGCCGAAGGGCTGATCCCCGACGTGTCGATCACTGTGCTCGCCCAACTGATCCTCAGCGCCGTCAGTGAGGCCGGACTGATCGTCGCCCACGCCGCCGACAAAGCCGCCGCCCGCTCCCAGGCCCAGCAATCTTTGATGCTGCTGGTCGCCGGCCTCATCCAGAACGGATAGCAAAGGCCGCGCACACGTCGAGAGGCCGCGCCACCATGTCCTGCTCGGCGGGATGAAGCGGTGGGGTGCGTCGGAGGGTGGGTGTCGGGTGGGCGTGGGAGGATGGCCAGGTGCGGTTGTATCGGGACGAGGCGGTGGTGGTTCGCCAGCACAAGCTGGGCGAGGCGGATCGCATTGTCACGTTGCTGACCCGCCGGCACGGGTTGGTGCGCGCCGTGGCCAAGGGCGTGCGGCGGACCAAGTCGCGGTTCGGTGCTCGGCTGGAGCCCTTCGCCTACGTGGACGTGCAGCTGCATCCGGGACGCAATCTCGACACCGTCACCCAGGTGCACACGATGGAGGCCTTCGCCTCCGACATCGTCGACGACTACGGGCGCTACACCACGGCGTGCGCGGTGCTGGAGACTGCCGAGCGGCTGGCCGGCGAGGAGCGCGCACCCGCGCCGCGGTTGCATGCGCTGACCGCGGCGGCCTTGCGGGCGATCGCGGCCAAACAGCGGCCGCACGAATTGATTCTGGACGCATTTCTGTTGCGCGCCATGGGTTTCGCGGGTTGGGCGCCCGCACTGGACGAATGCGCCCGGTGTGCGACCCCCGGTCCGCATCGAGCGTTCCATGTCGCCGCCGGTGGCGCGGTGTGCGTGCACTGCCGTCCGCCCGGTGCGGCCACCCCCGCGCCGGGAGTGCTCGATCTGCTGATCGCACTGCGCCGCGGCGAGTGGGACTACATCGAGACCACCTCCGACGGAGTTCGCCGGCAAGCCAGCGGTCTCGTCGCGGCCCACCTGCAGTGGCACCTCGAGCGTCAGCTGCGCACCTTGCCGCTCATCGAACGCTCTCGGACCCAGCAGGCGCTCGGCGGGGCGGCCCCGCAACCCGCGGCCGCCGGCCACACCGGCTGATCAACCGCCCCGACCCCTCCGGATACCCCGGCTGAGCGGCACTTCATGGCGTGCGCCACGCCACCGGCGGCACAGCGGTGTGCCTCCCGGCCGGCGATGGTGGAGGGCGTTCCGAAGCGCGGGTGGCATCAGGCAGGATGGAGGCCGTGATCCTCCGTCGAGACTCTTCCGGGACCAGGTCGAACAGCGCGCGGCCGGATGCCGAGCGCACCGTCCGTCCGCCGTCGCAGCACCCCTCGGGGGCGCGGCCGCCGGAGTTGCCGCCGGAGTTGGTGCCCACCCACGTCGCACTGGTGATGGACGGCAACGGGCGGTGGGCGCAGGAGCGCGGGCTGCCGCGCACCGCCGGACACGAGCGCGGCGAGGCGGTGCTGATGGACACCGTCGAGGGCTGCATCGAGATCGGGGTGAAGTGGCTGTCGGCCTACGCCTTCTCCACCGAGAACTGGCGGCGCAGCCCGGAGGAAGTGCGCTTCCTCATGGGCTTCAATCGTGACGTCATCCGCCGCAGGCGCGACGAGATGAACGAGATGGGCGTGCGTGTTCGGTGGGCCGGCCGGCGGCCGCGGTTGTGGCGCAGTGTGATCAACGAACTGGAGACCGCGCAAGAACTCACCAAGGACAACACGGTGATGACCCTCACCATGTGTGTCAACTACGGTGGGCGCGCCGAAATCGCCGATGCGGCAAGGGAAATCGCGCGTCGAGTTGCGGCCGGCGAGATCGACCCCGAGCGGGTCACCGAGGCGACGGTCGCCAAGTATCTCGACGAGCCGGATATGCCGGACGTGGACCTTTTCCTGCGGCCGTCGGGGGAGTTCCGCAGTTCGAACTTCCTCATCTGGCAGTCGGCGTACGCCGAATTCGTCTATCAGGACACCCTGTTTCCCGATTTCGACCGGCGCAACCTGTGGGAGGCATGCCTCCAGTACGCTTCGCGTGACCGCCGCTTCGGTGGGACCAAATGAACGGCGGCACCAACTGAACGGCGGCACGGATATGGACGCAGCGGTCACCCCGGAGCAGGAGCTACAGGCGCGGGCCGGCGCCTGTATGTCGCTGTACGACGTCGATGTGCGTGTCGACCCGGAGGGTTCACTCGGATTCGAGTACGAAGGCGCGCTGTGCTCGCTGCGCGCGGTCAACTTGGCGCCCGGATTGGACGTGCTGACGCTGACCTGCGTGCTGGCCTGGGATCGTCCGCTGAAAACGCAGCTGCACAAGCGCGTCGCCGAACGCAACAGCGCGCTGCAGTTCGGCTCGATCACCCTGATTGCACACGGGCAGCTCGCCGATGTGATTCTGCGCTACACCTTCCCGGCCGCGGGCCTGGACGATCAGGCGTTGGCGACCATGCTGTTGCTGGTGCTGTCGGGCGCGGGCCGGGCCAGGCAGGGTCTGCTGCCCTGATCGGTCGGCCGCCCGATCTCACTGTCGTCGAAAGTGTGCGACTGATCGGCGCCTAGCATGTCGACCGCGTCCGGTCGAAGAGACGCTCGCCAGGGCGGTATCGCCGAGTGCGGCCGCATGCTCGGCAAATGATCGGGCGGTCGGAAGTAGCGGCTGTGCTTCGCACCCGGAACGAGTACCCGCACGACAGCGGTCCCCGCCACCGAACGCCTCGGCTGGCGCTGAGCCGGAAACTCGGCCCCGCGCCGACACGGTGGAGATCGGTCAGGTCGTCACGGGCTGTGCGACAGGTTCGCCGTAGGGGAGCATGGTCCGGACGCCGCGAGCCAGCGTTTCGGGGTCCGGATCGCCGATGATCAAGTGCTGCAACATGAATCCGGGAATGAAGCAGATCATCGCGGTCGCCACCGCGTGGGTGTCGGCGTCCGCGGGCAGCCAGCCCGCGACGTGTATCAGCTCGGCGTACTCGTGCCACAGCCCGCGCATCGCGAGGATGGCGTCTTTGACGTACTCGGACGCCTCGGGATGGACCATGGCCAGCGCCCAGACCTGCGGAGCAAGTCGGATTGTGCCCTCCGGTCCGCTCTGCGCGACGATCTGCTCGGCGAGAGCGGCGACCAACTGGGCCGGGGTGGGCAGCGGGTCGCCGTGGATCAGTGTCGACATGGTCGCGCGCACGTCGACCATGGTCTGCGTGGCCAGCGCCGAGATCAGCTCGTTCTTGCTTTTGAAATACCGGTAGACCGCCCCGGCGGACAGCCCGGATTCGGCGAAGACATCCTGCATGGATGTCTCGTGGAAGCCCCTACGGGCAAAGCACAGTTGCGCGGCGTCGAGGATCTGCTGGCGACGGCGTTCCAGGTGTTCTTCGCTGACTCGGGGCATGTCTCCAAAGTAAAACGAATGTCCGTTCTTGACAACTTTCCTGCCCCGTGTAACGGTGTTCTCATCGAAAGAGAACGAACATTCGATTTTCGGGAGATTGACATGAACACCACCCAGCGGGCGCTCGCTGTCGGCCTCGGCGCCGCCCTGCTCCAAGCGTTGATGCTGATCGCATTCGCTTGGCCCGCCGCCAATATCGCGCCGCGCGACGTGCCGCTCGCCGTCACCGGACCGCAGGCCGCCATGGTCGCCGACAAGCTCGGCCAGCACAGTCCCGATGCCTTCGACATCTCGAACCCTGCCGACGAAGCCGCCGCGCGCGCCGCCATCGAAGACCGTGAGGTCTACGGCGCGATCATCACCGGTGGTGGCGCGCCGCGGGTGCTCGTTGCCTCCGGCGCAAGCCCCGCCGTTGCCCAGCAGCTCACCGCGATCGCGCAGCAGCTCTCCGGCGCACCGGCCACGCAGGTCGAGGACGTGGTCGCGGCCGACTCCGACGACCCGCGCGGCACGGCCTTCGGGGCCATGGTGTTGCCCCTGGTCATGTCGGGTATCGCAGCGGGCGTGCTGCTCAGCCTGCTGATTCCGGCGGTCGGTGGCCGAGTGGTCGGTCTGGTGACCTTCGGTGTCGCCGGTGGCCTGCTCAGCATGGCGATCGTCGAGGGGTGGATGTCGGTGGTGCCGGGTCCCTACCTCGGGCTGGCCGCGGTCGCGGGACTGGTGTCCTTCGCCGTCTCGGGTGCGGTCGTCGGCCTTGCCACGGCCATCGGCCGACCGGGCATCGGACTGGCCGCGCTGACCATGCTGCTCATCGGCAACCCGTTCTCCGCCGCCACCTCGGCCCCGGAGCTGCTGCCGCAGCCGTGGGGCGCCATCGGTCAGCTGCTGCCGCCGGGCGCCGCCGCATCGCTACTGCGCTCGGTCGCCTACTTCGACGGTGCTGGTGCCACGAAACCCCTTGTGGTCCTGCTGATCTGGGCTGCTGCGGCGCTGGCTCTGCTCGGTGTCGGCGCACTGCGCGGCACCCGCGCGGACACCCCGCAGACGCGGGCCGCCACATCCGAGCCGGTCGCGGCCGGCTGACTCGCTCGGCACAACCCGAAGGCCACCACTGCTCGGTCTGCCGAGTGCTGGTGGCCTTCAACAAACAAGGCAAGGCCACCCGGGGACCGCGAAAACACGTGGTCCTGATCCTTGTCAGACGGTGCGACCCGCCTTCGCGCAGGACTTGCAGGTGCCGAAGACCTCCATCGTGTGGCTGACCTCGGTGAAACCATGTTCACTCGCAATGGATTCGGCCCATGCCTCCACCGTGGGACCTTCCACCTCGACGGTGCGCCCGCAATGGCGGCAGACCAGATGGTGATGGTGTCCGGTGGAGCACTGTCGATAGACCGACTCCCCGGTGTCGGTGCGCAACACATCGACGAGGCCGGCGTCCGCCAGCGACTGCAGGGTGCGGTAGACCGTGGTCAGCCCGATGCCCTCGCCGCGGCGGCGCAGCTCGTCGTGCAGCTCCTGCGCGGAGCGGAACTCTTCGATGTCGCTGAGCAGCGCGGCGATCGCACTGCGCTGGCGGGTACTGCGAATGCCCACCGGCTTCTGTGGGAAGACCGTCTTGTCCGTCACGAATTACCCTTCCTCGGCATGCGCCACGGCGTCGACGACGATGTGTGCAAGATGGTCGTCGACGAGTTCGTACAGCACCTCACGGCCCGACCGCTCCCCGTGCACGACGCCCGCGGACTTGAGAATGCGCAGATGCTGGCTGACCAGCGGTTGGGTGACACCGAGCGCATCGACCAGCTCGTGCACACAGCGCGGCGACTCGCGTAGTTGCAGCACGATCGCGATGCGGACCGGGGCGGCGAGGGCGCGCAGCAGTTCGCCCGCGTCCTCCAGAACGGTCCGTGCGGGCACCGCGGCGGGCGCGGGCGACCGATACGGGTTGTGGGGATGAGCGGTGGCGGTCTCGGCGGTCATCGAACCAACTCCTTATTGGAAAGCGATTCCATTTTGATATGCACAGTTGCGCATGTCAAACGGGCTCGCCGCCGGTGTCGCCCTGTGCGGTGGAAATCCCATTGGCCGATGCCGATAGTCTGGTGACACTTGCAGCGTAGTGACTACGCGAATCCGTCGTCACTACCAATCCGACTCGCAGTGGATGGAGAATTCTCGCGTGGCACCCAAGTCGAAGGTGGACACCGTTGCCAACCTCGCCAAGCGCCGGGGTCTGGTGTACCCGTGCGGTGAGATCTACGGAGGCACCAAATCGGCGTGGGACTACGGTCCACTCGGCGTCGAGCTCAAGGAGAACATCAAGCGGCAGTGGTGGCGCTCCATGGTCACCAGCCGCGAGGACGTCGTCGGCCTCGACTCCTCGGTGATCCTGCCGCGCCAGGTCTGGGTGGCCTCCGGCCACGTCGGCGTGTTCAACGATCCGCTCGTCGAATGCCTCAACTGCCATCACCGGCACCGGCAGGACCACCTGCAGGAGGCCTACGCCGAGAAGAACAACTTCGACGACCCGGACAGCGTCTCGATGGACGTCATCGCGTGCCCCAATTGCGGCACCGTCGGCAAGTGGACCGAGCCGCGTGACTTCAACATGATGCTGAAGACCTACCTCGGCCCGATCGAGTCCGAGGAAGGCCTGCACTACCTCCGCCCGGAGACCGCGCAGGGCATCTTCGTCAACTACAAGAACGTGGAGACCACCGCGCGCAAGAAGCCGCCGTTCGGCATCGCGCAGATCGGCAAGAGCTTCCGCAACGAGATCACGCCGGGCAACTTCATTTTCCGCACCCGTGAGTTCGAGCAGATGGAGATGGAATTCTTCGTCAAGCCCGGCGACGACGAGCAGTGGCACCAGTACTGGATCGATACCCGGCTGGCCTGGTACACCGACCTCGGCATCGACCCGGAGAACCTGCGGCTCTACGAGCACCCCAAGGACAAGCTCTCGCACTACTCGACCCGCACGGTCGACATCGAGTACCGCTTCCGCTTCCAGGGCAGCGAGTGGGGCGAGCTGGAGGGCGTCGCCAACCGCACCGACTTCGACCTGAAGACGCATTCGGAGCACTCCGGCACCGACCTGAGCTTCTTCGATCAGAACACCAACGAGCGCTACACCCCGTACGTCATCGAACCGGCGGCCGGTCTGACCCGTTCGCTGATGGCCTTCCTCGTGGATGCCTACGGCGAGGACGAGGCGCCGAATGCCAAGGGCGGCGTGGATATTCGCACGGTGCTGCGGCTGGACCGCAGGCTCGCACCGGTGAAGGCGGCCGTGCTGCCGTTGTCGCGCAACGCGGATCTGACGCCGAAGGCGAAAGACCTGGCCGCGCAGCTGCGGAAGAACTGGAATGTCGAGTTCGACGATGCGGGCGCGATCGGCCGCCGCTACCGTCGCCAGGACGAGATCGGCACTCCGTTCTGCATCACCGTCGACTTCGACACGCTCGACGACCAGGCCG
This sequence comes from Nocardia sp. CWNU-33, assembly GCF_046764895.1. Classification (NCBI taxonomy): domain Bacteria; kingdom Bacillati; phylum Actinomycetota; class Actinomycetes; order Mycobacteriales; family Nocardiaceae; genus Nocardia; species Nocardia sp. CWNU-33. The sequence goes on from NZ_JBKOQN010000009.1 coordinate 267,137, forward strand.
TCACCATCCGCGAGCGCGACTCGATGGCGCAGGAGCGGATCGCGCTGGACAAGGTCGAGGGCTACCTCGCTCAGCACCTGATCGGTTCCTGAGACCAGCAGAACCGTCGAGGCCGTCAGCAGAGGTGCTGGCGGCCTCGCTGTTTCAACGCTGCGACGTCGTCTGTGATCCGACGGTCAGCCCGATGGCGGTCGGGATCAGCAACGCGAAACCCCAAGGCACCGCCACCCAGAACGGCCAGAAATACCCGGCGCCGGTCGTCACCCAGATCGTCAGGCACAGCGCGTTGACCGCGACCCACGGAATCCACATGATGACGACCCACGGCGGTATGCGTGGCGCCGCCTTCGGCGGATTCTGGCGAACAGGTAAGTCCGACAGGAGCGGAGTCAGTTCGCCGTAGGTCTTGGCCGCATAGGCCTGCTGGATTCGGTCGTCGTATTCGTGCAGGGACAACCGCCCGTCATCCATCGCTTGCCGCAGTTGCTCGACGATTTTTTCGCGGTCTGCGTCCGATGCGCGCAGCCTGTCCTCACCCACGAAGGTCAGCTTAGATGCTGAGGTGTTCGGCGGCAGCGTGATTCGACAGGCCACGGCACATCGAGCTCGTGCACACAGTGATCGGTGGGTTCGGTGAAATTGCGGGACTCGAGTCACAGAATCGACCGCGCCGTCCGGATGTCGGCTGGTGTCCCGGCGATGGATTCGGTTGTGCTCCAAGCGATGACGACCCGGTGGGTGCGTGGTCAGTGGCAGTGGTCTGTGGTGCTGCCGTAGCGGTCGTGGTGAGGGAATTCGGCGACGTGCTTCTGCCTGCCGAGCGGGGTCAGATCCAGATAGTTGTTCGTGCCGATGAGGATGTCGCCGCCGCGGGCATAGGACGAATAGGTGTGGAAGACCGCGTTGTCGTCGTCACGCCAGAAGATGCTGGTGCCGGGCTGTTCGCCCTCGGCCTGCCAGGTGAGTCCCTTGGCCTGCATTTCCGCCTTGCTCGCATAGTTGTATTCGACGGGTGCGATGGACTCGTCCTGTGTCACGTGGAAGTCGTAGTTGAAGTCGCTGTCGAAGGACGAGTACATCGGGAAGGTCCAGCCCATGCGATCCCGGTAGCGGTTCAGCGTGTCCCACGGCCCCCGCGAAACGGCGACGAATCTGGTGTCGTTGTATTCGAGATGCTCGGTGTGACCGACGTTGTCGAGCAGCAGCGCGCAGCTGGGACAGCCCGCATCGAGGTCCCAGCGCCACATCATGTGATAGACGATCAGCTGTCGTTGCCCGTCGAAAAGCTCGGCCAGGCCGACCTTCCCCTTCGGCCCCTCGAATTCGTATTTCTTGTCGATGGCGACCATCGGCAGTTCGCGACGCCGGGCGGCCAGCGCATCCTGGCGATGGGTCTGTTCCCGTTCTTCGGCGAGCAGCTGCATACGCGCCGTCAGCCATTCGTCGCGGGAAACCACGGTCGGACGATTCATGACAATTCTCCTCGGGCTCCGATGAACACACGTCTGCGTATGTAGACCGGCCAGCCGAGCAGAAGTCATCGCATCGGCGATCAGATCGCCGACGTCGAGGGCGCTGGTCGATACTCGGGCAGCGCGGCGGTCGTCGACGGCGCCATGATGCGCTCCATGCCGGCAAGGGACTCCAGCAGCGGCGATCGCGCGATGGTGTTGCGTACCGCCATGCCGATCCGCGTCTTGGGCGCCATGAGGCGCAGGTTCGGGCCGATCTTCTGCTTGCGGTCCACCAACTCGCGGTGGGTTTCCTCATAGCGACGGAAGGCGGTTCGATGATCGCCACCCGCGGCCGCCAGCTCGCCCGCCAGCCGGTAGGCGCCGATCAGCGACAGCTCGGCACCTGCGCCCGAGGCGGGCGATGCGCAGTATGCGGCGTCGCCGACCAGTGCGATGCGACCGGTCGCCCAGGAATCCATGCGCACCTGGCTGAGGGCATCGACGTAGAGGTCGGGGTCCGCGAGCGCGCCTGCGAGGAGCTCCGGTATCCGCCAATCGGTTCGGTCCGCGAACGCGTCGGTGAGCAGGCGGCGCTCGGCAGCGGGATCGCGATGGTCGTAGTCGCGTTGTGGGCTGCGGAACATGAAGTATGCCTTGGCCTGGGCGTGGTTGCCCGAGCGGTAGACGCCCGCCATCGTTCCCGGCGTGTTGAACACCGTCATCGTCCGGTCCTGGCCATGTGCCGAATCGGCGTTGCCGAAAGCGAAGTAGTGGTCCATATGGTGCACGAACCGCGATTCCGGACCGAACACGAGACCGCGCACGGTCGAATGCATGCCGTCCGCGCCGATGACCAGGTCGAAGCGCCGGGGCCGGCCGTTTTCGAAGGCGACCGCGATGCCGTCGTCGTCCTGCTCGAGGGATCGGATCGAATCGCCGAAGAGGTACTCGACGGGATCGGCGTTGGCGTCGTGCAGGATCCCGACCAGGTCGCCGCGCATGATCTCCACCTCGCCGCTGCCGTACTTGTCCTGGATACCGGACATATCGATGCGAGCCAGACCGCGATCCTGCGCGTCGACGAACCGCATGCCGGCGACATCGGCGGCGGCCGCCCGTATCTGCGGCATGACGCCCATCCGCTCGGCGACCTGGATGGCCTGATCGCGGACGTCGACGCCCTGTCCGCCGGAGCGCAGTTGCGGCGCTCGCTCGACCACGGTGGGCCGGAACCCGTGTCGCGCAAGCCAGTACGCCAGTGTCTGCCCGGCGATGCTGGCACCCGAGATGAGAATCCGCTCGTTCTTCATGTCCGCTCCTGCGTCTCATAAATACTGACCTATGGTCAGTCGTGACCATAGGCTCCTGACCGGGGGTCAGTCAAGGGCTAGAATTTCGCGGATGACCGATGACACTCGCGCCCGCATCCTGCGGGCGGCGCTGGACATGTTCGCCGCACGCGGCTATCACGCCGTCACCGTGCGGGAGATCGCCGAACATCTCGGTTTGACGAAAACTGCTGTGCTCTATCACTTTCCGAGCAAGAGCGACATCATCCCCGCGCTGGCCGAGCCGCTGCTGACCGAGATGGACGCCGTGCTCGCGACGGCAGGCAGGCAGTCCGATCCCGAGAGCGCGCGGTGGGCGGTTGTGGTCGGACTGCTGGATCTGTGGCTGTCACATGGCCTGCTGCTGCAGATGCACATGCGAGACCAGGCGCTGTCGGCGCACGTCGAGACCTTCGGCAGGCTGCGTGATGCGGCCCTGCGCGCGCAAGAACTGATCGCGGGCGCAGACGCCGACCTGGCTGCGCGGGTGAACGCCGCACAGGTCTATGCCGCACTCAGCGACCCGGTGGTCATCTTCGCCGATCAGCCGACCGCCGAGTTGCGCGCCGCGATCCTGGACGGGGCACGTCGTCTCCTTGATATGGCTGTGCCACAAGGAATCTCGACCGATTTGCCGGTCGTCGCGACGACGCCGCTGTCGAGTTCGGATCGGCGCAATCTCCGAGGCAGACCGGGCACGATGAGCGCAGCGATGGTCGAATCCGCGCGGCAGATGCGCGCGTCCGGCGCGTACACCGTCGATGACATAGCCGCCGAGCTGGGCGTCTCGCGCGCGACCCTCTATCGCCACTTGTCGGTGGGTGGGGCGTCTCGCGCGCCGGGAGAGTAATTATGAGACGGTTTGTGAGACGTGAGATCGGCCAGGGGTGCTTAACATTCAATCGGGCGAGTGCCCGGCTCCGGGATGTCATCGGTGGCCGTCATGGTCCGGTTCTCTCCCGCAATCTGAAAATTGCTTTCACTATAAAAATCTGGTGACTGTACGTCAAGTGCTACCGTGAACCGGTGACCGAACTCGGATTGCGGGCGCGCAAGAAACTCCAAACCAGGCAGCAGATCGTCGAAGCGGCGGCGGCGCTGTTCGCCGAACGCGGCTTCGACGACGTCACGGTGGCCGAAATCGCGCGCGCCGCAAACGTTTCCGAGAAGACCGTGTTCAACTACTTCGGCACCAAGGAAGACCTGATCTTCAGTGGAATGGACGATTTCAGCGCCGCCCTCCTGCAGGCGATCCGGGAACGGCCACGCGGTGTATCGCCATTCGCCGCATTCGGCGAATTCGTGGTCCAACCTCGTGGCCTGCTGGCTGCTGAAGACCCCGACGCCATCGAACGCCTGGCTGCGGTGGCCCGAATAATCGACGACAGCACCACCCTGCAAACCCGTCAACGGCAACTCTTCGACGCCAACACCGACAGACTCGCCACCCTGTTGGCCGAAGAGGCAGGCGCCACCGACGCCGATATCGCCGCATGGGTAGTGGCCAACGGCCTGATCGGCGTACTACGCGCCATGCAGAAATACATCCACCGTGCGGTGCTCGCCGGCCGCCGAGGCCCCGACCTGATCAGTGATGTACTCGCTCAGGGCGAGCGCGCGGTCGAAGTGCTGGAGCATGGACTGGCCGACTACACCGTGGGCCACTAGGTGGCGTCTCCCCATAATTCGGGCCGTTCGTAATCTGGCCAGAACGTGTCGAAAGCCGAACGGCCGGCACGACCGCTGAGCGATGCGGCGCGCAAAGCCCAGCGGGTCAGCGTGGACGACTTCGGACGCCAGCGATGAAGTCGGTCACCGGGTGGGTCGGCCATCACGATGCACGACTTCGGGCTTTGTGCAGATCAGCGCGGCACGTCCCAGAAGGCGAGTTCGTGGTTCATGCCCGCCAGGAAGAGCTCTTCGGCGCGGGCTTGCTCGATGTCGGCCTCATCGAGCATCTGGGCGCAGCGCCGGGTCAGCGCGGCGAATCCCGGGTCGGCATAGGTGTCGACCCAGCGGCGATAGCGAGGTTCGGCCGGTGGGGTGCGGGCGAGGATGCTGCCGAGTGTCGAGTAGCCCCACATACATGGGTACAGCGCGGCAAGTCCCTCGCCGTAATCGGCGGCCGACTCCAGTAGGAAGGCCGTATAGGCAACGCACGGACCGCCTTTCGTCGCGCCGTCGAGGTCGGCGTTGAACTCGGCGGCCAGCGAACGGTGCAGCGACAGCTCCTCGTGATAGGTGGCGTGGGCCAGATCCACCAGGTCGCCGAGGTGCGCCGCGGGCGCCTGCCAGGCCAGTCGGGAGAACACCCGGACATAGTCGAGCAGGAATAAGTAGTCCTGCTCGAGCCAGGATCGGAAGATCGGCTCGGCCAGGTCGCCGGTGGCGATACCGGCGACCGTGGGGTGCGTGAGTTGTTGCTCGACCAGTGAACGGCCGAGCTTCTCCAGATGTGCCGCGAGACTCATAGATGCAGTCTCTCGCAGCCTGCGCGGTTTCCGGTTTGCACCCGGCTCGCAGTTGCCGCACGCTTGCGGTGTGTTGCGGGATGAGGACGATGTGGTGCGGGTACTGGCACCCTCGGAGGAGCGATTTGTACGCCACGGGACCTACACCGGTCGCTCCGTGTCTGTGGTCGGCGATCTGGATATAGACGCACTGAGCGCCGCGTTCGCCGCGCTGCAGCAGGCTTATCCGGTGGCGACCTGCCGCATTGTGGAGGATGCAGCAGGCACGGGCTATCTGCTGCGTCCCGGGGCACAGACACCGGTCGGCGTCTGGGCGAACTTCGGTGATCCCGATACCGTGCGGTTGCCCGCCGAGCCGATCGATCCGGCGGTCCAGCTCGTTTACCTGGACGTCGTGCAGACGGACGCGGCACGGTCGCGCATCACGTTGTTCGCTCATCACAGCATCGCCGACGCGGGCCACTGCGTCGAGCTGTTGGCGCGGCTCTGGGCCCACTACACCGATTATGTCGAGTCCGGAACGACAACTGTTGTGCCGCACGAGTATCCGCAGTCGCTCGAATGGTATGCGGCGGCGCGTGGCATCAGCCGGAGCACGCTGTCGGGGTTCGAAGACGTCGCGCGGCCGCTCACGCCGCAGGAGCGGTCGGTACCCACCGACCCCGCCACCCCCGCGCCGAGCGCGCTCGTCCGACCCTGGCGGGCCGTGCTGGACCGAGCGGCCACCACGCGCATCGTCGGACTCGGCCGCCACCGGGGCGTCACGGTCAACGGGCTGGTCACCGCCGCACTGCTGCGCGCCTACGCGTCCGAAAAGGACGGAGCCGCAGGCGATCCGGTCCCGGTCGGCTGTCTGTACCCCGTGGACATGCGCTCGCGCCTGACCCCACCCGTCCCCGCCGCCGCGGGCACCAACATGGCGGGCCTGGCCTCCTTCGCCGCCGACATCGACGTCTCGGCAGGAATCATCGAACTCGCCCAACGGATTTCGTCCCGACTACACCACGACCTGGCCGCGGGCATCACCCAGCAGTCGGTGCTCCATTTCCCGGACTTCTTCGGCCCCGTCAGAGCTCACTCGCTGGCCGGCCATATCGCCGTGACCAACACCGGCGTCGTCCCCACCTTCCGAGTCCCCGCGAACCTCGAACTCTCCGACTACGAAATCGTCTACCTCTCGGCCCATCCGCGACCCTCCGCAGGCGCCTCCGCCGCCGTCACCTTCCTGGTCTACACCTTCGCCGGTCGCCTCACCGTCGGCCTACTCGGCGGCGGCCCCACCGCCGACCGGCTCCTCTCAGCCGTCCGCAAAGAACTGACGGCCTTGTCGGAGGAAGCGCTCGACGGATGAGCTCCATGGTGGGGGCTATACCTTGACAATCCTGATCCCGTTGTCGCTCAACACTTCCGACGGCACCCATACCGGCGCATCGCCGCGGTGAACCCTCACCGACCTCCCGACCCGACGGCCTGGCCAGCACGGTGGCGATCACTATGAACCGGGAGTGGTCGTCGATGCCGGTCAGCAGTCCGCATTCGCGGCCGTCGGCCAGCGGCACCCCGCCGACGATGTCGAGCTGCCACAGATGCATCGGCGTCTGCCGCTGCCACCGCTTGTACTTGCGTTTGTGGTGCTGGGACTGCGGATCGATCATCCCATTGCGTGCCGGCACCCGATGCACCGTCGCCCGCGACGGCACCCACGCCAAGTCGTGGCCGGCCAGCTCATGGCTGATCCGGCGCGCACCCCACCGCGGATACTCACGCCGCAACCGGCAGATCAACGCTGCCACCTCGGCGCTGACCTTCGTCGGGCTCGAGTACGGACGCCGGGGCCGATCAGCCAGCCCCGCAATCCCTTCGGAAGTGAACCGCCGCCGCGTATCCGGCGACTGCCGTGTCGTGCCGTAACGGGCCGCGACCTCACCGATCGGCGAATCACCCAATGCCTCGCACACTGCCCGATACCGGTACTCCGCTACCGCCTGCTGATCCACACCGATCCCGTCCGCATCGTCGACAACGCCGAGCCGAAGACCATCGATCACGCCGAAACGTCAAGCGTCTCTCGAGAACAAGCGGTCAAGCATCTACTGAGCCCTGACAGTCGACAACGGCCTGCTATGACGCCGGCCTGCTGCCTGAGCATCGAACTAGCCTTCGGGGTAGAAGAGGAACAGGGTGCAGCCGGTTGTGGTGGCGGGCACGTGCCATGACCCGGCTGGTGCGTGCAGGAATGTGCCTGCGGGGTAGTCGCGAGCGCCGTCGTTGAACGTGCCCGCGACCACGTAGACCTCCTCCGGGCCGGGTTCGTGGACATCACGGCGCGGCCACGACGTGCCCGGGTCCATCTCCAACACGTTGGCGTGCGCACCGGACGGCCCTTTCCACAGCGGACGTACCCGGATCCCGGGGAAGAGCTCTCGGATGGGGGATTCGGTAACGGAGGCGGAGGTGTATCCCTCCTGGGCGAGGATCTCGGGGTGCATACCTTCCACGGTGCCGCGCGCGGCGACGCCGAGAAAGTGTCGAGTAAGACACCATAGGGTATTTTTCTGCCATGCATCGCGTGGTGGCCTTGGTGCGGCCGGTCCAGTCGACGTTCGAGCTCGGCTGCGCTGTCGAGGTGTTCGGTACGCAGCGCGATGGGATACCGCAGCACTACGAGTTCGAGGTGTGCACGGAGACGCCCGGCCTGGTGCCGACGACGGCCGGATACGCGATGTCCGTGCCGCGTGGCCTTTCGGCACTCGCGTGCGCGGACACCGTGCTCATCCCAGGCTGGACGCCAGTGGAGGCGCCGCTGTCGGCCTGCGTGCGCCGCGCACTGTTGCGGGCGCACGCCCGTGGGGCACGGCTGGTCACGATCTGCTCCGGAGTGTTCGCGCTGGCCCGCACGGGGCTGCTGGACGGCCGCTCGGCCACCACGCACTGGGCGCGCGCCGCACAGCTGGCCCAGGAGTTCCCGCGGGTGCGCGTGGAGCCGGATGTGCTCTACGTCGACCACGGCGATGTCGCCACGAGCGCCGGGGCAGGTGCGGGAATCGACCTGTGCCTGCACCTCGTCCGGCAGGACCACGGCGCCGCGCATGCTGCCCTCGTCGCGCGGCATATGGTGATGCCGCCGCACCGCGAGGGCGGTCAGGCGCAGTACGCGCCACCCCCACCGCCCGTGGACGCGCTGGACGGCCTCCTCGAATGGGCCGGCGCGCGTCTGGAAACACCGTTGTCGGTGGGCGCGCTGGCCGCGTATCTCAGCGTCTCGTCCCGCACACTGGCCCGGCGCTTCGCTGACCAGCTCGGCACGAGCCCGGGCGCGTGGCTGCTTTCGCGCCGAGTGGCCGAGGCACGCACGCTGTTGGAGGAGACAGACCTGCCGGTGGAGTCGATCGCGGCCCGTGTCGGGCTCACCTCGGCGGTCAACCTGCGCCGCCGCTTCCGCGCTCAGGTCGGCACAACCCCGAGCGCCTACCGGCGAGCATTCAGGGTCTCCTGACACACATCCGGTGATGGCAAGCCGGCAGTCGCCGACCGCCCCAGGCTCGTCACGACCACGTCGCACGAACCCATGCGAGATCAGATTTCGCCGACGAACGACGTCAGAGTTCGCTGGCATAACCGAACTGGGGCCACCACGCACATCGATCCGCCACCGAGACAGTCAAACCCAGCTGAATAGACCGAGGATGGAATACTCCCCCTCCACCGACAACCCCCAGGTGGTATATACGGGATGTTGGGGTCGACCCCTTCGGGTTGTTGGGGTCGACCCGAAAACGCGGTGCAGGGATGCGACGCGTTCGCGGTGACTCGCGGCCGCGTGTAATGGGCTCGGCTGCTTTCCGTTTGCGCACCCTCTCTTCGACCCACGATGCGGATCGGCATCCCCCGACCTCGCATCCCCGGACCGACTAGGCCGCACAGTCGGCGAAGCACTGAGGGGACGTCCCGCGCGACCACCACGATGGATCGCGCGGGACACACCCTGCTTTGCCGGCTGCGGGGGCTTACGGCGCGGTAGGAGCCGGGTCGGCGGCCGGGTAGTAGTAGATCTCGCGGCGCAAGCGTTCCAGGTCCGGCGCTGCGGAAGCCGAGGTCTGTGTGTACCGCTCGGAGTGATGCACCTCGAGCACGTTTGTCACGTTCTCGTAGACAGACACGTACTCCTTCACCTGGCCGGGCAGGCCGGGAATCATGCGGACGAGCGCGGGGAGGTAGCGGACCACCGCGTCGAGCTGGGCGCGTTGCTCGGCAATCTGGCGCTGCACCTGCTCGACTGCCTCGCGCCGGGTGCAGCCGGTCTCGTGACGGATCGCCCGTACCAGGTTGTAGGGGATATGGTCTGCCTCGTCTCGATCGAACCCTGCCAGGTCGTTCTCCATGAAGGTCACCCAAAAGACGTGTTCCTCGATACGGCGGATCACGGGGTGGTTGCGCAGCTTCGACGGCAGTTCCCGGTCCTGGTACACCTCGAGGCCGGCGAGGATGATGCCGAACCCGCTGGTCGACATCCGCAGCGGCAGGTAGTCGGCCGTGGCGGGAATGTAGCGGTTGATGCGATGGTGGGCTTCGCGTTCGCAGGCGTTGAACCACTCTTCGAGGTCGTCGAGGAACCGCTCCTGCCAGCGGGTGGTGCGGCCCTCGCGCAGGCGCGGCCACAAACTCGCCCACGCCGTCGGGAGCGCGCCGGGTCTCAACGGGTTCTCCGGGTCCTGGCGCAGCATTGCCACCGTGCCCCGCCGCAGCGCGGTGACGGCTTCCGGGTCGGTCAGCTGCGGATCTTCGAACAGGTCGTCCCACACAGCCATCAGCACGGCGATGGCGACGGAGGTCTGTTCATGGGCCGCGTCCGACGGGGTCAGGGCGGCCTGTGCCGGGAACCGGAACGCTCCTGTCCACCGGTGGTAGTCGGCTTCGGCGGAGGAGGCGACAAGGCCGGTGTCCACCATCCAGCTCTTCAACCATGACATGGCCTGCGGCGAGAAGAGGTTACTTTCGGCGTGGGGTAACTGCGTTGAGGGCCCGGAGACGACACAGCGGGGCGTTCGCCGGTCGAGTACGGACCGAGCGTAGGTGCTCATCGCGTGGCAGGCGCGCGGGTCGACGGCCACCGCGGCAAGCTGACCGGCAGCCTGATCCATGAATTCCTCGGCCATCGCCTGTGCTTCCTCCACGGCGCCGGAGTCGATGACGAGCTCACGGGCACGTGCGGCCTGCTCACCCGTCATTGCTCTGCGCAGCAGGCGGGCAAGACTTCGGTCGCGGACAGCCGCGCGGATCACGGGCAACGTGTAGATGCCCTCGGGCAGATCCGCGTTGACGGGCTTGCCCATCTCGTCGGCAGTCGAAGTCAAATCGAGGATGTCGTCATACAGCTGGTAGGCCAGCCCGAAGTGTCGACCGAACCCGGCCAGCACCTGTTCCTGCTCATCGGAGCGGCCGGCCTGCATCGCGCCCACCCGGCATGCCAGCGAGAGCAGCGCCGCTGTCTTGCCGTCGATCGAGTCCAGGTAGGACTGCTCGCTGCGGGAGGCCACATACTGGTCGGCGGCCTCGATCACCATGCCCGCGCACATCTGCTCACTAGCGATCGCACCCGCGAGCCCTTCGCGCTGGCCGAGTTCGATCAGTATGCGCCCGCCCGAGGACGTCACGCAGTCCCCACCCAATACGGCCATATGCGAACCCCACACCGTGTTGGCACTGGGGCGGCCGCGACGCTGATCCGCGTGATCGATGACGTCGTCGTGATACAGCGAGCCCAGATGCAGCAACTCCACCGCAGCAGCGGCGCGCACCACCCGGTCGTTGGCCGGGGCCGCGGGACCGGTGAGCAGGTAATACGACAGCAACGTCAACGTAGGACGCACCAGACGACGAGATGTGTCGGGCCCTTCATCGGTGAGCGCAGTCAACTCGGGGCGGCCCTCGAACCGCACCGGTCCGAGAACGTCACGGACACGGTCCAAGTCGGCATCCAGGTGCGGGAAGACAGCGGAATCTATTTCACGTGGCACGCGGGAACTCCTGACTGGTTACATCGGTCATCTACAACACCGCCGATCAATGGCAATTCGACACCACCCTGGCGCGGAAGAGGTTGGTATCGGCCATTTTTGATGCCTCTGCAGCTTGGGTGAGATCGGTTGGTGAGTGCCGTGGGGGCGAGTACCTCCCCGATCTCGAGTTGGTCGCCGAACTAGCATCCCCCTCCTGAAACCCGTTGTATAAATACATGATTCGGCGGAGGCGAAGGCGGGCCGGCCGAAGAAGGCCGAGCCGCTGGCAACCGAGGCCCGGCCGTCGGGAATGGTGCGAGGTTCCGCTTTCGCGGAGGTCGCGGCAGCCCGCGCTTCATCGCGCTCCACGGCCATCCGATGCCGCTCATCGGCGTGCTTGTCGGCCAGCTTTTTCGCTCCTCGGCCAGCGCCTCGGCGATTCGAAGCTGGGTGTGCGCGTGCGTCAGCTCCTCATCGGTGACGGTAACCATATGGATGATCTCGCGCTCCGCCGCGCCCGCCGCTCCGGCTGCCTCGATAACCGCGCGCGCATCTGACGCGATGGACTCGGCGGCCCGAGCAATCACCTGAGCGGCAGCCTGGAACTGCTCAACGAGCAGAGCGAACTGCTCGCGCGCTTCGGTGACCGGCTTTTCGGCCTCGACAGCAGCTTCCTCCGGCACCTGCTGAAGCTCAGCGGCGTGTGGTGTAACGAGTAACAGAAGTGGAGGGCGCGGATCGGCACCTCATCCGAATCTCCAGGCACCTCGACTGATGGTGCTCGGTGCCGGAAGCCGCTCGGGTGCCCGATCTGGTCTTCCGTCTCGCACTGGCCGCGGTGGCGGCATCACCGCACCGACGCCGTGTGAGGAAAAGACTGTCGGGTCGGCGGGTTCGTGGAGAATGCTGGATAGCACGGCACGGGTGGTGATCGACGGAAGCGGGTGTTGCGACGGTGCGGAGCAAGAGAGACCGGAGACGTGGTGGGCTCGGTGCCGCTGCCGTCGGTGTCGCGGCGCTCGGCCTCGGCGAAGTGATCGCCGCGACACGGGGCGATTCGCTGATCGATGCCATCGGCCGGGCGCTGACCGATGTGGCGCCGGTTCCGGTCGTCGAGGCCACCGTCGCGCTGTCCGGCAGGCACGACAAGGCCGTCATTCGAATCGGAGTCGGTGCGGGCGCTCTCGCGGCCACCGTTGGTCTCGGCGCACTGCCAGATCGGGCGCGCACCGCCGCTGTCGCCGTATTCGGCGCCGGCGCGGCCGCGCTCGGGCTGCGGCAGGCGACCCGATCCGCGGCCACCGTCGCGAGTGCGGTCACGGCCGCAGGTGTGCTCGGTGTCGGCCTACGCAAGCAGCCGCGCGGACTGATCGGCTCGCTGGCGACGGCCGGTGCGGGTGCCGGGCTCTTCGTGGCCGCGCGGGCGCTGCATCGTGACCTCGACCGTCGCCGGGACGAGGCGATCCAGAAGGTCGGCCCGATGGGCAGTCTCGCCGCGGTGCCGCAGGACGGGCTCGAGGACGAGCCGGGGCTGTCGTCGCTGATCACCCGCAACCGCAGTTTCTATGTGGCCGATGTCAATCCGAGTCCGCCCCGGATCGACCCGACTCGCTGGCGGCTGTCGGTCACCGGCATGGTCGCGCATCCGCTGCGGCTCTCGCTTGCCGAATTGGCTGCCGACGCAGTGGAATTCGATGCGGTGATGGTCTGCGTGCACAACCGTCCCGGTGAAGGGCGGGCGGGCAACGCTCGGTGGTTCGGTGTCCCCCTGGCGAAGCTACTCGAGCATGCGATCCCGGAAGTCGGCGCGACCAGGCTGGTGACCAGGGCCGTCGACGGCTACACCATTTCGCTGCCGATCGAGCCGCTGCGCTCCGGGGCGTGGCCCGGGTACCTGGTGGTCGGCATGAACGGCGAACCGCTCGCACCGGAGCACGGCTTCCCGGCTCGTGTCTTCGTCCCCGGTCTCTACGGCCAGTACACCGGCGCGAAATGGCTTGCCGAACTGCAACTCACCGACGACACCCACGTCGACTACTGGGTGCGGCGCGGCTGGCCCTCGGAGCCGATTTGGGTCACGCCGCAGGCGCGCATCGATGTTGCCGCGCCCGGTCGTGCGGCGGCGGGTACCACCACCGTCGCGGGTGTCGCCTGGGCGCCGCCGCATGGTGTCGCGGGTGTCGAGATCCGAGTCGACGAGGGGGAGTGGCGCGCGGTCGATCTCGGCACCGAACTCGCCCCCGCCGCCTGGCGTCGCTGGCGCACCACCATCGAACTGCCTGCAGGCGCACACTCCGTGCAGGCGCGCGCGATCAGCCGCTCCGGCGAGGTTCAGGACAGCCAGGACCGCGCGGCGTTCCCTGCCGGACCGAGCGGCTTCCACACCGTGACGGTTCGGGTCTGAGTGCGGCGTTCCTGCCCAAGGACGACATTCGTCCGGAGGCAGGTCGTCCGCACTACCGGTTGAGCCGAACACATTCGGCCCCGCGCCACCGAAAGCTCTGAGGCCGAGCTGATTATGGTCACACGGTAGTGATCGGCTCCTGGAGTTCGGTGACCCAGCCGCTCGGATCCTCGGTGTATTCGAGAGTCACCTCACGGGCATAGCCCGCCGACTTGTAGCCGTTCGCGTCGATCCAGCGGCCCAGCGCCTGCCACGGCTCCAGGACGTTGTCCATGCTGCCCCGGTGGACGACCGTCGCCGCTTGTGCGATGGCGGGCAGATCGACGACAGCGAAGTCGTGCGCGGCATCGGGCTCGATATCGACCGGCACGGCGGCATGTACGAGCACCGAGCCGTCGCCCGTCGTGTTCTCCTCGTAGTACGCGATCGCGGGACCCGTAATCGCCACCCCGGCCTGTCCCAGGCGTTTGCACACTTCCTCGAACAACGGGCCTACGACAGGCCCGATCGACTGTGGTTCGAAATCACCGGCTACGCCGGTCAATTCGGCTACTCGTACCGCGGGGATGGACTTGATCACCACATCATTGGCAGGCATGGCGCCCTCTTTCTCGATGATGCGGAGCCTCGTTTCGACCTGGACGAGCCGGGCGCGATCGTCGCTGATCCGCTGCTCCAGTTCCGCCCGGCGCAGCGTGAGCATGCCGCGCAGCGCGGCGCTGTCGACCCGGTCGTCGAGGATCCGGCCCACCTGTTCCAGCGTGAAGCCGAGATCCTTCAGCGCGACAATGCGATTGAGCCGAGCCAACTGCCCGGCCTCGTAGTAGCGATAGCCGCTCACCGCGTCGACCCGATCCGGGCGCAGCAGCCCGGTCGCGTCGTAGTGCCGCAGCATGCGCACCGATACCCGTCCGTGTCTGGCGAAGTCTCCGATACTGAACATGACGACTCCTGGTCTATGGCCTGACACGGTGTCAGGGTCAAGGGTGTTGTCGGAACCACCCGGTGTTCGTCAGAATCGGCCACCGCGGCTGGTCCGGCGAGACCCGGAAGAGCCGCCGTAGGAGCCTGGGCGATAGCCGCCCGACCCGGACCGGCCACCGCTCGCCGCACCACGCAACAGGCCATCGATGAGGATGCCGCCCAGCACCGCTCCCGCCTGCGCGGTGCCAGACGGTCCCTGACGGCTCTCCCAAGCCCGCACACTGGCCTGGGCCTCGTGCAGCGCGCGCCCGGCCATGTCGGCGGCGGCCTGCGCGTGCGCGAGCGCCTGCACTGGATCGGTGGCATCGAGCTGCCGGGCCGCATCGAGATTGCGCTGGGCCTCCGAGAGCCGGGTGCGCGCGTCGGCGTCGATGCCACCGCGGCGGGTGGTGATGTAGTCGGTCGCGGCATCGAGCCGGGTGCGCGCGTCGGTCAGCGCCCGCTCCAGCCTGCGTCGCAGGTCCTCGACGGCCAGTTTCCGATCCGTCGCCGCCGCGTTGGCGCGGTCCAGTTCGGCATCGGCCGCTATCGCGTCGTGGAAGGCATCGAGCGGATCGTTCGTCGCGTTGGCCGTTGCCTTCGCCAATGCCGCCTCCGCCGCGGTGATGGCGACGGCGAATTCCGGACCACCGTAGGACGCAAGAGTTTTCGCGGTCGCGATGTCGGAGCGCAGCTCCTGCAGTGCGGCAGGCAGCCCGTCGGTCGCCTGCTGGATGTTCGCGGCCGCATTGTCGACGGCATCGAGCAGGGCGCGGGCCTGGCCGACCGCCGCCTCCGCGGCGCGGATCGCAGCGACCGCGCCGCCCTGCTTGCCGACCGGCTGGGCAAGAACGGCGCGCCCATTGTCGATGTTGTGTTCCGCGAAGGTAATTCGCGCACGCGCCATGGTCACGTTGTCGCGGATCGGTGCGAGCACGCCGGCCGGGTAGGCGGTGGTGAGCCGGGTGAGCTCGGTCTCCGAAGCCGGTGTGCGTCCGGTGAGTTCGACCAGATCCCTGGTCAGCGCGTCCAGCCGGTCGGCGGCATTGATGAGCAGGTCGCGCATCACGTCGAACTCGGTGACCTGGGCGTCGAGCTCCCGGTCGGCGCGGCCGACCGTGCCGATCAGATCGACGAGCATGGTCCGCTGCTGGTCTGGGGTTTCGGGGAGGTCGTCGTCGAGCTGCTGGCGGATCGAAAATGCTTTGGAGGCGGCCGTTTTCGCGTGGGCAAGCGCAGTGCTGAAAGGGATGACCGCGGTGGCTCCGAACTCGCCGGTCGCAAGCTCCAGCTCTTCACCGCTGGTCCGGATCGCATTGTCGATCTCGACAAGCACCTCCCGCGACCGCACCTGCAGCACCGCCAGCGACAACGCCCCGAGCGCCACGCTGTTATCCGGATCCAACTGCCGCGCGGCCCGCAGTTCGGCGGTGCTGCGGTCCTTGCGCCGCTTGCGCGAATACAGCACCAGCCCGCCGACGACGAGCGCGATCACCAGCCCGACGATCAGCAACGCGCGAACGCTGACACCGCCATCGCCGTGCATGGCCGAATCCAGGCCCCCGGCGGTCGCGGTCCCGGCCTCGGCCCATCTGCTCTCCCGCAGCGCGGGCTCGACGCCCGTCGTGAGCAGGCTGTCGAGCTCGGAATCGCTGACACCGCTCGGCACGTCGCCGTAGAACCAGTAGTCGCGGGTCTGGGTGGCCACGGCGAGCAACAGGTCACGCTTGCCGAAACCGGACAGCGTCGCTGTGCGCTCGGCCCATGTCTCGGGACCGAGTCCGTCGAAGTCCTGCACGTAGACGATCCACAGTCGAACCTGCTGATTGGCGTACAACTGGTCGACTGCCGAGCGCACATCGTCGAACTGTGCGCGGTCGAGTACCTCCGCCGAGTCGACCACATAGGTGCCCAACCGGGTCGGTGGCTCGGCCGCCGCGGTCGCAGCGCCGAGCAGTGCGATACCCGCGAGCAGCAAGGTGATCGTCGCCCGGGCAGACCAGCGGGCTCGACGATGCGGCAGCAGCATGGCACGAATGTATCGCGAGCACCCACCTGTCGCGGACACCCTGGATACGATCGAGGGGTGATCACGATCGATCTCCCGTACACCGGCCATATGTCCCCGGGGTCGAATCCGCAGCAGCGCGATATTCCCGGTGGCCGAATCGTCAAAATGTCCGTCGGCGGCATGGACAACAACTGTTATCTCGTGCAGTGCACCGCCACCGGAGCCGCACTGCTCATCGACGCCGCCAACGAACCCGACCGCATCGAGGCGCTGATCACGCAGGAAACGCCCGGTCGAATAGCCCTGATCGTCACCACCCACCTGCACCGCGACCACTGGTGGGCGCTGAAGGACATCGCGGCCGCCACCGGCGCTCCCACAGCCGCCCACCGCCTCGACGCCGATGCCCTGCCGATTCGCCCCGACCGCTTGCTGGACGACGGCGACCTCATCGACATCGGCGACCTGAGTTTCGAAGCAATCCACCTCCGGGGCCACACTCCGGGCTCTGTTGCGCTGGCTCTCATCGACGACAGCGGTGTCGCGCACCTGTTCACTGGTGATTCGCTCTTTCCGGGTGGGGTAGGGAAGACGGCAGGACCGAAAGAATTCGCGTCGCTGTACGCGGACGTCACCCAGAAGATCTTCGACCGGTACCCGGACGACGCAATCGTCTATCCGGGTCACGGCGACGACACCACCCTCGGCGCCGAGCGTCCGCACCTGGCCGAGTGGCGCGAAAGAGGTTGGTAGCCGCCCTGTCTACGCGCGCGGCTTGCCTACCGGCGGCGGGTTGAGGCTTTCGAACATCCGCTCGGTGCTTTCGGCCCCATAGCCGTCGGCGACCTGGCGGTCGACGAGGTTCTTGAGCGGGCCGACGATGTCGAGGTCGACGCCCGCGTCGCGGCTGGCCGATACGATCGCGTCGATCGCGGCCTTGGTGAAGTCGAGCGATTGGAACACCGTGGTGTAGTCGCCGGTGTCGATCTGGGCCCCGGCCCGGGGTAGCGACGCGGTCATCGCCGCCAGCCACCCCGCGGACCGCTGCCCGAAGTCCGCCGCGGAGATTCCTACCGTCCGCACCATCGCCGCGCCGTGATGGAAGCCCGCGAACATGGCGTACATCCCGGCCAGCAGCGCGAAATCGACCACCGACGCGCTGCCCGCGTCGGTGCCGAAGTATTCGGCCGAGCCGAACAGCTCCCATACCTCGCGGTGATCGTCGAAGATTTGCTGCGATCCGCTGTAGAGGATCGAGGACCCCGGCTGTCCGATCATCGGGGGCGTGGCGATGATGCCACCGTCCAGATAGTCGATGCCGTGCCGCTGCGCCCATTCGGCGAGCTCGCGCGCGCCCTGCGGTTGGGTGCTCGTCAGGTTCACCAGCGACCGCCCGGCCAGCTGATCGGCCACCGCGTCCAGCACGTCGTGCACGGATTGATGGTCGAACAGGCAGGCGACGACGAGGTCGCCCGCCGCGACTGCCTCGGCGACGGTCGTCGCGCTCTTCGCCCCTGCCGCAACGAGTTCGGTATCTTTGCCCGGGCTGCGATTCCAGACCGTCGTCTGGTGTCCGCCTCGTACGAGGGCCGCGGCCAGCGCCTGGCCCATCGCGCCGAGCCCGAGCACCGTCACCGTTGTGCGCGGAGATTCCGCCATCCTGTCCACTCCTCAGTGTTGTCGAATCGCTCTGCCGTCCGTGGAGCCGGTTCGGTCGAGCGGAAGAACTTCGGTGTGGCGCGCCGGAACCAATTCTCTGCACATACCGTCGCAGCGGCAAGTACCTACTATTTGGTCTGGTACTTACCTATAGGTAGGTATCGGGTCGCGTGGAGCGATCGCGCCGTCGATATCCAGCGGTAACCCGAGGCGCATCGACACCGCAGGTGACCTGGCAAACTGGGTGGGGTGACCA
Source organism: Nocardia sp. CWNU-33 (assembly GCF_046764895.1). Taxonomy (NCBI): domain Bacteria; kingdom Bacillati; phylum Actinomycetota; class Actinomycetes; order Mycobacteriales; family Nocardiaceae; genus Nocardia; species Nocardia sp. CWNU-33. Next base: position 285,682 of record NZ_JBKOQN010000009.1, read on the forward strand.
TGGCTCCCCAGCGCATCGCGATGGAACCCGGCAAGCAGCGTGGCTGTGGCGCCGGGCTACTGCGGTGGGCGCGACGGCTCGTTGTCGGCGCACTGCTCATGGGGTCGGTACTGGTGGGCGGGACTGCCTTTCGGGTGTGGCAGGTCGCCCGCATCGACGATTACGCGAAGGCCGACGCGATCGTGGTGCTCGGGGCCGCGCAGTACTCCGGAACACCCTCGACGGTGTTCGAGGCGCGGCTGGACCGGGCCTACAACCTGTTCAAGGCCGGTGTCGCGCCCCGCGTGATCACCGTCGGCGGCAAGCAGGATGGTGATCTGTACACCGAGGCAGCGTCGGGCAAGAACTATCTGGAGGCCAGGGGGATACCGGCCGACAACATCCTCGCGGTGGAGACCGGATCGGACACCTTGCGCAGTATCGAAGCGGTCGCGTCCGAAATGGACGCCCGTGAGCTGTCCGCCGCGGTGCTGGTCAGCGATCCGTGGCATTCGCTGCGCACCCGAACCATGGCGCGCGACGCCGGTTTGAAGGCATGGACCGCCCCGACCCGCACCGGACCTGCGGTATACACCAGGGAATCGCAAGCCCACGGCATCCTGCGCGAGACCGGCGCATTGCTCTGGTACCAGCTCACCCATTTCTCGGCGGACTTCAAATACACAGCAGGGCAGTGAAATTCGATGAGCGACGGCTACACCGAGCACGACAGGGAGCGCCTGGTCGTCGAGGGAACCAAAACGGCCGGACTCGGTCCGCCGCGCAGCGAATTCGAAACCGGGCACCGCACCGAATTCGCGCGTGACCGTGCCAGAGTGCTGCATTCCGCGGCACTGCGAAGACTCGCCGACAAAACCCAGGTCATGGGTCCACGCGACGGCGACACCCCACGCACGCGGCTGACCCACTCGATCGAAGTCGCCCAGATCGGCCGCAGTATCGCCGACGGCCTCGGCTGTGACCCCGACCTCGTCGACCTGGCCGGCCTTGCGCACGACATCGGCCACCCGCCCTACGGTCACAACGGCGAGCAGGCACTCGACACCTTCGCTGACGCCTACGGCGGATTCGAGGGCAATGCCCAGAACCTACGCATCCTCACCCGGCTGGAACCCAAGGTGCTCGATGCCGACGGCGTCAGCGCAGGCCTCAACCTGACCCGCGCCGCCCTCGACGCCGCCATCAAATATCCATGGGAGAGACCGGGACCCAGTACCAAGTTCGGTGCCTACGACATCGACGCCGATCGCCTCGAATGGGTCCGTAAGGGTGCGCCCGATCGCACCAAGAGTCTCGAATGCCAGATCATGGACTGGTCCGACGACGTCGCCTACTCGGTGCACGACGTCGAAGACGGCGTCATCGCAGGCCGGATCGAACTGCTCGCCCTCGCTGACCCGACCGAGCAGGCAGCGCTTGCCCGCCTCGGCCACGCCCAGCACCCCGCGTCGTCGGTGGAGGAACTCGTCGCCGCCGCCCAACGGCTGTCGGAGTTGCCGGTCGTCGCCGCCGTTACCGACTACGACGGCACCCTCACCAGCTCGGTGGCGCTGAAGCGTTTGACCAGCGAGCTGGTCGGCCGCTTCGCCACCGCGGCCATCATCGCGACCCGCGAGGTCGCAGGCACGGACCCGCTGTCCCGCTACGCCGCCGACCTGGAAATCCCGCGCATCGTCGCTGCCGAAGTGGCGATGCTCAAAACCATCGCCCTGCGCTACGTCATGTCCGACCCCGACCACAAACAACGCCAAGCGGCCCAGCGCGACCTCATCCTCGACGTCGCCACCCGCCTCCTGGCCGCCGCCCCCACCCACCTCGACCCACTCCTGCTGCCCTGGTGGGAAGCCGCCGCCGACGACACCGCCCGAGTCCGCGTCATCGTCGACCAGATCGCGTCCTATACCGAGAGCAGGCTGGAGCGGGTCGCGGTGATGTTGTCGGCGTCTGGCAGATCACACTGACCGGGACCCGACGCAGACGCCCATCCGCATGCTGCGCAGGGGGCAGCGTCGATCTTCATCGCGCCGAGTGTGTCGACTTCGCCGACCGAATATGGCATGACCAGCCGCTGAGCGCGTCGAGGCCGGACTGGCCTAGACTCGCTCCGTGGCCGGACGACTTCCAGATCGCGATATCGCGGCGATACGTGAACGCGTTCGGATCGAGGATGTCGTGGGGGAGTACGTCGCGCTGAAGCGAGCGGGCGCGGACTCCGCGAAGGGGTTGTGCCCGTTCCATGACGAGAAGTCGCCGTCGTTCCATGTGCGGCCCAACCACGGGCTTTTCCACTGTTTCGGCTGCGGCGAGGGCGGCGACGTCTTCGCGTTCCTGCAGAAGATCGAGCACATCGGCTTCGTCGAAGCGGTCGAGCAGATGGCCGACCGGATCGGCTACCAGATCAACTACGAGGGTGGCGGTACCTCGGTGCAGCGTGATCGCGGCACCCGCTCCCGTTTGGTCGCTGCCAACGCGGCCGCGCACGAGTTCTACATGGCCAAGCTGCGCGAGCCCGAGGCCGAGACGGCCCGCAAATACCTCACCGACCGCAACTTCGACGCCAATGCCGCCCAGCAGTTCGGCTGCGGATACGCGCCCGCTGGCTGGGATGTGCTCACCAAGCATCTGCTCCGCAAGGGCTTCGACTTCAAGGAGCTCGAGGCCGCCGGGCTGTCGCGCCAGGGGCAGCGCGGCCCGATCGACCGCTTCCATCGGCGGTTGCTGTGGCCGATCCGCAATCTCGGCGGCGACGTCATCGGTTTCGGCGCGCGCAAACTCTTCGACGACGACACCATGCCCGGCAAATACATCAACACGCCGGAAACGTTGCTGTACAAGAAGTCTCAGGTGCTCTTCGGTCTCGACCTGGCCAAGCGTGAGATCGCCAAGGGTCACCAGGCCGTCGTGGTCGAGGGCTACACCGACGTGATGGCCATGCACCTTGCCGGCGTGAAGACCGCCGTCGCCTCCTGCGGCACCGCCTTCGGCGACGAGCACCTCGCGCTGCTGCGCCGCCTGCTGATGGACGACAACTTCTGGCGCGGCGAGATCATCTACACCTTCGACGGCGATGCGGCAGGCCAGGCCGCGGCGCTGAAAGCCTTTGCGGGCGACCAGAAAATCGCCGGACAGACCTACATCGCCATCGCACCCGACGGCCAGGATCCGTGCGAGTTGCGGCAGCACTCCGGCGACGGCGCCGTCCGCGATCTGGTGGCCCGGCGAACCCCGCTGTACGAGTTCGTGGTGCGCGGCCTGCTCGCCGAGCACAACCTCGACACCGCCGAGGGGCAGGTGGAGTCGTTGCGGCGCGCGGTGCCGGTGGTCGCGCAGATCAAGGACAACGCACTGCGCAAGGCATATGCGACGAAGCTGGCGGGCTGGGTCGGCTGGGACGATATCCAGACCGTTGTGCGCCGAGTGGGCGAGGAAGCCAAGCGGAACCGAAATGGTGAGGGCCGCACCGGAATACCGAGCCGCGCTGCCGCGCAATCGAGCGCCACCGTCGCCGAGCACCCCGCCGCGCGCCCGAACCCGAACGATCCCACCTTGCTGCCGCAGCGTCAGACGCTCGGCGCGGCCCTGCAATATCCCGCGATGGCCGGTGCCGTCTTCGACTCGCTCGAACCCGAAGCCTTCACCCACCCCGCCTACGCGGCGGTGCGCGCGCTGATCGCCAAGGCAGGCGGCACGGCGGCCGGGCTGGGCGGTGCGGAATGGGTGAACGCGGTCTGTGACGGCACCGACGACCTGACCATGCGTGCCCTGGTGTCCGAGCTGTCGGGTGAACCACTGCCGGTGAAGACCGCCAATGGCATCCCCCGATTCATCGCGGGTGTGCTGGCGCGCACCCAGGAGGCGTGGGTCGGTCGTCAGACCGCCGAGCTGAAATCGAAACTGCAGCGGGTGTCCTCGACCGAGGAACCGGAGGCGTACATGGCGCTGTTCGGCGACCTCGTCGCGCTGGAGCAGTACCGCAAGAGCCTGCTGGAGCAGGCCATGGGCAACCACGACGACTTCGTGCCGAGCTGAGCGGGGTAGCCGACCGCGTCCTTGCCTCGGTCGGCCCGCCCGTTTACACCTTGCCCGACTTGCTCAGCGCCGCAACTGATCCTGCGGAACCAGAATGGTCGTCCGCTCATCGAGCGGCACCATCGGCTCCAGTTGCGGCCGGGTGCTCAACTTGTCCGACAGCTTCTGCCTGCCGACGAGCACGAGCTTGCGAGTCACCGGACTTTCGGTCACAGCGCGGGTCGCCGCACTGATCTGCTCGTAGCGAACCCGCCCGGCCTTGGTGCCGAGCACATAGCCGGCCGCGACGCCGATGATCAACCGCAGCATCTCCTGGAGCTCCTCCCAATAGCCTGTCCGCGCCCACCTATCCTGCCCGACGCCCCATCCGCCTGTCGATCCGGATAGCCCGCACCCCACGACCCGCCCGGACACGCTGAACTGGACGCATGTCCGCAGGTAGTGACACGATTTGGGAAGCCGCGCGGCAATACGCTAAAGTTTCTCCTCGGCGCGCCCGACACGGACGAGCCAAGGATAGTCCCCTATAGCTCAATTGGCAGAGCAGCCGACTGTTAATCGGCAGGTTTCTGGTTCGAGTCCAGATGGGGGAGCTTTGACCAGGGCGAACGTTACCGTTCGACCCTGGTTTTAGTCGTTTTTGGGGTAGAACGACACGGAAACGACACGCTTTCAGCCTGCGAGGTGGCCCAAGGCCGCGGTGAAGTCGGGTGCTTCGGTGGGTTGGTCGATGTAGTGGCGTTTGGTGACGGAGTCGTTGGCGTGGCCGAGTTGCCGGGCTGCGGCCTGGGGGCCGTACTGGTCGGCGATGAGGGATGCGACGGTCTTGCGGAAGGTCTTGGGGGTGACCCAGGCGAACTGCTCGCCGCGGGCTTGGCGCCACAGGCGGTTGAAGTTGTGGGGATCCCAGATGCCGCCGTCGCGGTTGGGGAAGACGAGGTCCAGGTCGTTGTCGACTGCTTCGGCCTTGACTCGGCGGAGGGTGTCGATGACGAATTGGGGGAGGACGACTGTCCGGTAGCCGGAGTCGGTCTTGGTCCATTCTTGGCGAATCAAGCCTTTGCCTTTGATGCGGATGATGGTGCCGGAGAAGGTGATCCGTGCCGGTTTGCTGTCGAGGTCGATATCGCACCAGCGCAGGGCGAGTGCTTCGCCGGGGCGTGGACCGGTTCCGAGTTCGACGTCGGCGACGTCCAAGACTCGAGCATTGCGTTTGGGACCGTATGTGTAGGCGGGTGCGCCGTCGAGTTGCTTACCGTCCACCCACCCCTGAAGCTGGGTTCGCAGCTCCGCGAGGGTCTCGAGATCGGCCGCACGCGGTTTCTGACGCTTGTGGGGAAGGTCTGCGACCTCACGGACCGGATTACGGTCGATGGCGTCGTGGCGCACGGCCATGCTCATCATCTCCGACAGAATGACCCGCTGCCGCCGCGCCTTCTCCCGGTGTCCGTTGAGAACAATCCGCTTCAAGTGCGCATCGATGCGGGAGGTGGTGGCCTCCCACACCCGCAGGCCGCCGAGCGCTGATTTGATCTTGACGGTCCCTTTGCTCGCCCTGCAATCGATGGAAACCTCGATCTCCATTCGGTACAGGTCCAGCGTCTGCTCGGTAATGCCTTCTTGGAGAACTTTTTCCGCCAGCCACAGGTCGGCCAGATCGGTGAGCTTCGTGTCCCGGGTGATCAGTCGGCCCCGGGCTCCGGTGCGCTGGGTGAGCGATTCCCGCAGGGTGTCTTCGGCCCGGCCCTTGGTGGTTCCGAACTTGTGCACGGTGCGGGTGATGCCATCGTCGTCTCGGTAGCGCGTAGTTGCACGCCAGCTTCCGTTCGGCTGCCGCTTGGAGGTGATCCGGCCGTAGGTGCCGAGCGGAAGCGATTGTCTGGGCAACAGTTGTCCTTCCTGTGGGTGGTCGCTGGGCTGCGGTATGACCGCGATCGGACCGGATGGTCCTTAGGACGCGAGGAGTTTGCGAAGAATGGTGAACCATCGAGCGCGGGATCGAGCCTGCCGATGTTTGATAGCTGAACCAACGCACAAACTGCTACATCCCAGCGGCGCAGGACAAGCCCCGATTGATTGCTGAAAATTAGCTGAATGACTGCTGGCTGTACTCAGTGGTCCTGCTGACGGCCTCGTTCTTGCTTCGTTGGTGGTCGACGTCGAGGGTGTTGTGCCCGATCGGTCGGCTCATCGGCCTGGGGCCGCCCAGTCTTGTCGAGTTGGTCCTGCTCCCATTCGAGTAGGTCGCTCAACCGATACCTTCGGTATCGCCCGATCCGTGCGTATCTGGGGCCGCGCCCGGCGGAGGCCCAGACCGCGAGCGTCTTCGTGGGAATCTTGAGGCGTGCGGCCAATTCGTCTGTGCTCAGCCACACGTCATCGGGGTTCATCCGAGCCCCTGGAGGACATCGATTCTGTCGCGCAGTCCTACATCTGGCCGGATCGGATGAGTCTGCTGCAGAGATGAATTCGATCGTCGGCTACGCCCTGCGTAGTGGTTGTTATTCTCGCGCAAAGAGATTGCCGCGCGACGGAGGGGCGAATACATGCGTAACTCATTTCTGAGCCTGTCCGCGATTCTCCCCACTCCATGAAACACCAAATTCCACATCTGCACCAGGGCATCGAAAGGCCCCGCAGGTTCGAATCTGTGATCCGCTCTCATGAAAGACCAAGTCATCGGCATCGACCTAGCTTCGCGGCAAAGTGCTGTCGTCGATGGCACGGCAAGCCATCTGGTGCGGCCATCCTGACGACGGTCTGCATCACAGAGGTCGAGGAGCTGCACGTCCAGATCGACCGCATGCTGGTTCCCGCATGAGCAAGGCTGTCGAGACTGACTGGCTGACGATCGTGCGGTCGGCTGGTGCCAAAGTTGGACTGGATGTCGATCAAGCCGATCCCATTCAGGTCAGTGAAAATGCCATCTACCGGCTGCTGGGATGCGTTGTTGCCAGGGTGAGTCGACCCGGCCAACTGGCCGCAGCGCGGCGGGAAGTGAACGTCGCTCGGTGGCCGGAGGCAGTCGGGGTCTCAGCTGTGCAGGTTGTCCCGAATGTTGACCAGCCAGTGGACATCGGTGGCCGGGCGGTCACCTTCTGGCGCGAGTGAGATCGGTTTCCAGTCATGTCCGCGACATGACTGCATCGACCCGTTCGCGCTACCCGCATTTCTTCTACCGCGTCGCTCCAATCCTGCAGCACCCCAACATCTCCCGATGCCACGGCGAACGAACCTCTATGATTCGTGACTGGAACCACGTGTGTAGCGCGAGGATCGTCAGGAGGGGATGTTGTGCCGGGGACAGGTGCTCAAGCGCCGCTGGTGGACAGAATCGACGAGTTGGCGATGCTGTTGGAGGCCGTCGATCGCTCGGTCGAGTGTCGAGAGGCGCAGGTTGTCGTTCTTCGTGGTGAGGCCGGGGTCGGCAAGACGAGCCTGCTGACCACTTTCGCTCACGAGGCGGCCCACCGGCACAGTTCTGTCCACTTACTCACTGGATACGGGCAGGCGATGCTGAACTCGCTGGCCTCGGACTCGTTCCAGGCTGTGCGGGAGTGCTTGCGATCGTTGGCCGCATCGGCGCAAAGATCGGGATCCCCTTCCCGGTGGCAGCGAATCACGCAGTCGTTCAAGCAGAACGCACCGGATTGGATCGAGTCGGTACCCGTCGTCGGGCAAGTGCTGGCAGCCGGTGTCCGAACCGGGCAGTCCTACGCGGCCAGCGGCGGCGACCGCCCGGAGATCGACAGTCGACTCGACCAGTTGCTTCGGCTCATCGAGGACATCGTCAGTGACACACCGCTGGTGATGGTGCTCGATGACTTGCACTGGGCCGACACCGCCACCATCGACCTCCTTACGGCCATCGCGTTGCGGGTGCAGGGTCCGCTGGTCCTCGTCCTCGCGTACCGATCCGATCAATTGAAGTCCGCCGACCAAACACATCCGTTGCAGCGGACAGTCTTCAAATTGTGCAGGTATCGTCCGGAGACACCGGTCATCGATCTGCTTCGTCTTTCGCCGCAGGACACTGAGGAGTTGGTGCGCCGCACTGTCGTCGGACCCAGCGCCCCACCGAGTGTGGTATCGCGGATCGTCCGGTTGAGCGCTGGCAACCCCTTGTTCGCTGAGTCCTTGGCTCGAGTCGATCGACACCGCGCCCACTACCCGCCGAGACAGATCACGGCAGTAATCGAAGACCGACTGTCCTACTTGAGCTCTGACGATCAGCGGTTGCTCGAAACCGCTGCCTTGATCGGTTACAGCTTCGAGGTCGACTATCTGGCTCAGCTCACTCGGCTCGACATCGACGATCTGTACGAGCGGCTCCACGTCCTCTTCGACGAACACGACCTCGTTCGTCCCGCTGAGCAGCGAAATCAATACGACCGCTACCGCATCCATCACCCGCTCTTCGCGCAGGTGCTGCGGGAACGCGGCGCCGCCAATGGCCCCCGCTGGCGTCGTCACCACGCCAAACTGCTCCAGATCATCGAGGCAGAACAGCACTGGGACGATGAGCTGTTCGTGCGGGCGACAGCGGTGGCTGTCGAAGCATCCAACGGGCCAAAAGCAGGGGCGCTCGCGCTGCAAGCCGCCCGCCGCCAATTCGCGCTCGGCGCGGTCTCGAAAGCCCGCGACCTCGCGCGCATCGCGGTTGACAACACTCCACATTTCGACGCGTTTGCTCTCTTGGCCGAATGCCTTTCCGCCGGAGGCGACCACGTTGCCGGAGTCGATGCGTGCGTGGCGGGACTCGAGCTGGCTGAGTCGGCGGCGGTAGCGCTCGCCGAGGTGGCGCGTGTTCGACTGCTGTGGGCGCGCAACCTTCGCATGACCTGCCGATGGATACAGGCAGTAGAGGTGCTCGACCAGCTGGCGATCGACTTCCCGGAACCTGGGCGAGTGTTGGCAGAGACGCTGAATCTCTATGCGGAGGTCGCGCTGTGCGGGCCTGTCCAGGATTTCGATCGGTGTGTCGATCTGTGCGACCAAGTAGCGGCGATGTCTACCGAACCCGAAGTGCAGTCCCGAGCCTTCGGCCACCGGGGGCTCGCACACTTGGCTGCCGGCCAGCCGATGGAGGCCGAGCAGTGGCTGCAAAAGGCGATCGACGTCGCCCACGCGGCCGGACACCCCTACGCTGAATACGAGGCAGTCCATTGGCTCAGCAAGAAGACGATGGCGTGCATGGAGGTCGAACGCTCCGCTCAGCTCCTCGCTCAGCTACGGGAGATGTCTCAGACCTCCGGAGTGGCCAGCGAGAATCCGCCACACGTCCGCGACCTCAGCCGGGTGCTCGGCTTACGAGGCGAATTTCCCAACGCCGCAAACGCTTTCGCGGTGTTCACCGATATCAGCCAAACGTCGGCCGCTGGGCGGGTTTCGACTACTTTGGCCTGCCAGCTGTCGGAAATCGAGTGGCTGTGGGGTCCGGTCGCGGCGGCTGAGTTCCTCGAAGAGGTGCTGCGCGCGGCGAATGAAGACTTCTTGCTCGTCGACTCGCGCGAGCTCCTGCGCGGACTGGTCGAACGGCTCGGTGCCCGCCCGACGGGATGGGACCCCGTCGCCTTCGCGGTCGCCGAATTGGGAGTGCCCCTCGATCACGCGGAGGCTGCCGATGCGATCTTCCGGTTCGACGTGCCCAGCCTGGCACACTTGCGGGCCGGGCTGCCGTGAAACCCGCAGCGGTCGAGGACTTCGCGCTGCGCTCTGAACTTATCCAGTTCAATCACGCGTCCTATGGACTGAGCTCACGGCGAGTCATCGCTGAAGGAGAACGGCTTCGTCGTCAGATCGAATCCGACCCGACCCTGCACCTCGGTTCGGAGCTGACCCGCCGTCTCGCCGCGCAGACGATATCGGTAGCCGAAATGCTCGGTGTGGACAGCACTCGATTGACGCTGTGCACTAACGCTACTTCGGCCGCCGCAGCGATTGTCGCGTCAGTTCCACTCAACGCGGACAGCACAGTGGTCGTGCTCGATGTCGAGTACTCGTCGATCCGCCGTGCATGGGAAATTGCGTGTGCCAAAGCCGGGGCACGCCTGGTGTCCGTGGCCGTGCCGGTGCCATTCGAATCGGCTGCTGCGCTGCTGGCTGTCCTCGACGACCAGGTCCCCGGCTTGGTCGACTACTTGCAGATCAGCGCGATTACATCGTCGACCGCGTTTCGAATGCCCGCACCGGCGCTCGGCGCGTGGGTTGAGCAGCGCGGCGGCCGACTGATAGTCGACGCTGCGCACGTGCCGGGGCACATTCCTCTGCTCCCCGAACTATGGGGTGCGGCCGCCGTATTCGGAACCCTCCACAAGTGGTTTCCGACCTTACGTCCCGTCGGCCTTCTGTGGCTCACGCCAGAGCTCGACATCCGGCCGGCGGAAGTATCGCTGACGTGGGACTCCCCGGACCTCGTCGAGCGATTCTCCTGGCCAGGAACATTCGATCCGGTCCCTCGCCTGTGCACGGAGACCGCAGTCGCGCAGTGGCTCGAATGGCAAGACGCCGGGCTACTCGACGACTGCGAGCAGTTGGCAGACACCGCCGACCAGGCAATGGTCGACATTGGCGCCCGACGCACGGCCACAACGGAATTCAGGCCGCCTCGCCTTCGTTCGTTCATACTCGACGGAGTGACAGCACCCCAGGTTAAGGATGCGCTGCGGGTCGCCGGGATCCGGGCGTGGGTCGGCCACGGTGCGGGCGGCGAATGCCTGCTGCGGCTCGCGACGCACATCTACAACGACGAGAACGATGTCGATCGTGTCACCAACCGAATCCAGGAGGTGCTGTCTCGATGAACGTCCCGACAATCCCCGAACGGCTGGAAGCGGCCATCATCTTTCTCCGCGGCGAGGACGACGGCCGCGCCTGGCTCGGTACGCTCCCAGCCCAACTCTCCCGGTATGCCGAGCAATGGGGCCTGGACCTGGAAAGCATCGCGGACAACGGCGCGATGTCGTGTTGCGCGTACTGCACTGAAGTCGACACAGGTCGAGCTGCTGTGCTGAAGATCCCCGTCGACTTGGAAGCCGGCAACACCGAGACGCAGATGATCGACCGCTGGGCAGTCGGCAACGCCGCACCATCGGTTCTACGCCGAGATGCCGACACCGGCGTCTTCCTGATGACCCGCATCATCCCCGGAACCGTGGCGTGGCCGGGCGGCGATCCTGCTGAATCCACGAGCTTCGCCACACTGCTCAGCCGCCTCAACTCACCGGACCTGCCGGAACCACCTGCCCTGAAGGACATCGCCGACGTAGTCCAAATGCGAATGGGCTGGGCCAGAGAGCGTTTCGATGACCCCCGGTACGCGGAAGCGATCCAGCGGATCGACGGCAACCGACATCTCGCCGACGCACAAGCAGTACTCGACAAACTCCTGATCACCACTGAAAGCCGTCACGTACTCCATGCGGATCTGCAGGCCAAGAACATTTTGCAAGGTCAAGACCTGTGGTACACGATCGACCCGTTGGGTGCAGTCGGCGATGTCAACGCCGAGGCAGCGCTGTGGGTAGCGATCCAGGACGGACCTCGAACAATTGATGAACGGCTCGATGATCTGGCTACGCACCCTTTGCTGACGCCGAACCGGATGCGGGCATGGACCTATGTTCTCGCGGTCGCAGAGTACCGGCCGTATCTCCCCGCCTCGGGGGAGCGAATTTTGCACTTCGTCGATGCCATGGATTGTGGAATCGTCGACTCGATTGGATGGGATTGCCCATAAGCCACACCGCATGGCTTCGCCTCGGCTCGCCATCGGGCATCACCTCACGGATAGCGGCGTGCACCGCGAACACGTCAGCTGAACGCGCATCAGCACGCGGGCAGTCCCGACTTGGCTCGGTTCGCTCCACCGGACGTATGAGACGGCCCTCGGTGGGCGCTTTAGACCGTGTCTCACGTCGTTGTCATTCGCTCGATGTGGTGCGCTCGATGGCCATAGTCCCGGCGCATGCTTGCAGAACCATGTCGTTGGAAGGCAGTGGCGTCCTGATGACCGCCTCGCGAAGGTTCGCTGACCTGGTTGATGATTGGGGGCAATCTGTAAGTCGTTGGGGCTGTGCATATTTGATCAGAAATTTGTCGTCAAAGGTCATACGCTGCTCCGTTCAGGACTGCCTTAACGCAGTCCATGCTCGAATGTTGTTGGCTTGGGATTGATTTCCGTTCCAATGGGCTGGGAGCCGTGACGAAGATGCACGCGGAGCCTGTCCACGAGAACCTGTCCTAGCTCGCGGATCTGCTGCGGTGTCGACGCATCGTTCGCAGGGTGATGTGGCGGTCGCCATCGGCCGAGGTTCTGGGGGTGGGGCGGCTGCGGCGTTGATGTGTATCTGACATGAGGTGGGACCGGCTTCAGATGTGAGGGGCAAGCGCGCGCAAGCGGAAGGGAGCGCATCGCGCGGGCAACCCCGTGCGGCGGAAGCGATGAAGATGCACGGCGGAAGTGGGGCGAACCTCAGGTATCGCTTGCTTGCACCAGGAACGCCGCGACCTGGAGGTGTACGAAGCAGTCGTCCGGCCGGTGCGTTGCGTGGATGCGCTGCAGCTCCACTGCCCGCGCGACGGTCAGCTCGATGAGATGGACATGACACCAGCGCTCCGCCAACGTGCCGTCCGCCGCGACGAACTCCTTGCGTTGTGGTTGATCTGGCATCGTCACTGCTCTGTGTGGCTGGCGGCGGTGTCACTGCCGTTAGCCGCGGTAGGGGGTTGCCCGTGCACATCTTCGGTGCCATCCAGTCGCAGCGTCTGGGCGGCAGAGCATCGGTGGCTTTGTCTGGCAGCCGAACTCCTCCAGCCCTGACATCGGTGACCAGCTGGTCGAATGCCTTGATGTGGCAGGACAGCATGTGTGCATCACGTTCGCCGTGCTCGGGATCGTTTCGGCGCAGGGTGTAGAGCAGGTATTTCCAGGCCAGCCAATGCACCATTTCCCCGTACGACGAGGGACCGAGCGGAGCGACGGGCTGGACCGCGATCTTCTTCGTGTGTCCTTCGGCTTCGTGGTCGATCAGGAAGGTCAGGATGGACAGTTGTTCGTGGACGACATCGGGAACATCCCGGCGATGGTCGTAGATCACGCGCAGGATGCCGATGTACTGGTGGGCGCAGCGCAGCATCACCGTCGTCGGTTCTTCTGCCCCGGCGAAGACCCGCAGGAAGGGTCCGGCATCGGGCAGCGGATGATCGGGTTGGGCCTCGACGGGTGGCGGCGAAAAGGAGGCTGGCGTGCTCGGGAAGGTGCCCAACGCGAGGTGACCCGACGGCTGGCGGTCCAGTGGCATGAGGAAGTGGCCCTTCAGATTTGAGTGTGGATGGTCCGCGCGGCGGTTGCGCAGGATGGGTGAGAAACATCAGTCCCACAGCGCCGCACATGGCAGCGGTGGTAGGTCGGCAGCTACGTCGTTATCGACTGTGACGGTGAACTCTGGAAAGCTCTTGGCCAGTTCGGCGGCGACGTCGGCGGCTTGCTCGGCCGAGGCAGCGAAATCCAGGTTCAGCGCACCGGATTCGATGTGAATGTGGCGGATGCGACGCGGTGGAAGTGGTGCTCGGACGGGTCGAAGCGGTGCCATCACTGATCACCGCCTCAGCACGAGTTGCTGGCCGGATTCGATCGCGGCTACCAGGCAGTCGTAGCCCTCGCACAGCTGTGCCAACCGGGTTGCCTCGGGCGGCTCCTCATCGGTCGCAACGGCGGCGAGCACCAATCCCCAGAGATCGGCCATCCGAGCAACCAACGCCCCGATGCTTTCGGTCTGCACGACCATGACCCGAGTGCCCTCCGGCACGCCGGTGATCGGGACTGGTGGCGGGGCCGAGGGCGGTGCGATTGCCTGCTGTTGTTGGCGGTCGTCGACTGTATCGTCGATTACGGCGATCAGGGTCTCGATCGCCTCGCGCGCCGAAACTAGGTCCGAGGAAGCCTGTTTCAGTTCTTGATGGCCGATCTGCTTGCCGGTCAGGGTGAGCAGCGCCTGTCGATATTGTTGCTGGCAGGCCACCAGATTGACTGCCGCGTGGACGATGTAGCTGTCCTGCAGTGGCCGTAGCCCAGCGAAGAACGCCAGCAATACCTCACTCGACGGCAACGCCGTCACCGGTGCCCATGTCGGGGGCGTCTCACTTGGAGTGTCGTCTGTGGCGTTCGGGGGACGATGCTGCCGTGCGTCGTTCTCATGCGTGCTGGTCACGGCCGATCACCGCGGCTTACTTGTGGACAGCACTATCTGGCCGGCTTCGACCAGCGTGTCGAGCGCGGATGCTTTCCGCGGGCAGTTCTTGGCCCGGCAGGCGACATGGATCTGAACGACATCGTGGGCTTGGGCTGGAGTGAACGGCACCATCGGTACGGCGTGCGCCGCAGCGTCGCACAGGGCGATGAGTTGGTACATGGCAAGGGAATTGGCGGTAGACATCGTTTTTGGCATCTCCTGGTTGGGCGGGCTCGATCGGAGGTTCCCGGCACCGGGGGCGTTTCGCCACCGGCCTGCCACTCTGGCGGGTCGGTGCGCCGGACGAGGGGTTCGGCGTCGGCCCGGTGCCGGGTACCAGGGCTGACCGTAGGGCCGCAAAACCGGCTATTTCCCGCCCAAATAGGGAGCCGTTTTAAAACATGCGGAAATCGGTATAAAGTCGGTACGGGCATGAAAACGCTTGACAGTCAATCCCGATCCGCGATTTACCATGAACGCAACATGATGTAGCGGGGAGCCCGACGATGCACATGACGACCGGTGAGACGATCCGACGGGTACGCAAGTCCATCGGTATGACACAGGCGGAACTGGGCGCTCTCCTGCACTTCACGCAGCCCGCTGTTTCGCAACTAGAGCATGACGGCCCGGCCGTTTATGATGTGCGCGTTCTGCGCCGTGTGGCGAAAGCTCTGCAGGTGCCGCTCGCCATACTGGCGGTGGAGTCGGATGAGGAGGCGGAGGTGAACCGACGCCAATTTTTCAAATCGGGGGCGGTCGGAGTCGGTACTGCCACAGCGGCCGACAGGCGGCCGAACCCTCCGGCGGTTTCCGCGGGAGTCAGGGTCGGCCAAACGGACGTCGAGCGAATCACCAAGAGTGTCAGCCAGATCCACGAGCTGCAGCTGATAGCTGGTGGTGACCGGTTGTGTGAGGTCGCCGCCAACGAAGTGCGATACGTCGAACAGTTGCTGGATCTGGGTAGCTACAGCGACGAGGTTGGCAAAGTCCTGACCGGCGCTGGTGCCGAGATGATGACTGCTGCAGGCTGGGTCCACTACGACGCCGGTCGCTGGGGTGAGGCCAGACGCTACTATGCCGATGCCGCTCAGGCCGCCACGGCCGCGGGTGATGGCACCGCTGCTGCTCACGCTTGGATCAATGCCTGCCTGCTGTCATACCGGGAGGGGTCGCGGCCCAAAGAAGGGGTCCAGTTGGCTGAAGCCGCGCAGCTCGCAGCCAGGAAGCAAGGCGGCCCGAAACTGCGGGCGCTGGCAGCCATCCGCGAGGCCGAAGCGCACAGCGCGATTGGCGATCGCACCGCGATGGAGTCAGCAGTGAGCCGGGCGCACCGCGCGTACGACTCGACCAGGGGACAAGATCCTGCGTATCTGGCGCATCTGCCCGAAGCGCAGCTCAGTGGTTTGACCGGACTGGCCTTCATGCGCCTCGGTAATCACCAGTCGGCAACGACCTATCTGCAGGCGGCCATCGATGGCACTGCGGTCTATCCCCGTGAACGTACTGCTTGGCAGATCCGTTTGGCGCAGAACTTCATTCGGGCCGCAGACGTTGCCGAAGGCTGTGTCGTGTTGACCGATAACTTTGAGGACATCGCCAAGGTTGCGTCGACCCGCCTTCAAAGAACACTTCACGAGATCGCTGATGATCTGCGACCGTGTTCATCGGTTCCTGAGGCCAGGGACTTCCTTGGGATGTGGACGGCCCACTGATACTGCTAGTCCCTCTCGCGAAGATATCCAGCAACTCGCTTATTCAACAGTGCATATCTTTGTCTCGTGCTCTCGTACGACAGGCAGAACTCGCGGGTTGATGCGAAGCCTTTCATTCTCGGTTCCGGCTTAGAAAACTGTGTCGCATCCGGGAACTGCTGCCGGGTGAGGTCTACGATGCCGCCATCGACGAGATTGAAATAGTGCGAGACTGTTTCACCGCTGGGCAGGGTGGCAGTCGTATTGAGAATCTCGCCACCGAGGTAGTCCTGGACCACACACGCGGTGACAGCGCACTGCCCCTTTGCGCGGTTGGCTTCCGTCCAGCCCGAGGCTGCACTTGTATCCACTGACCACGACTGCTCCAGCGCAGTTCTGAGGGCCTCAATGGCGACCGTGCCCATGCTCGGAGAGTACCAAGCGGCTGGTGGCGCTCTGCGAAAGCCCTGATGGACGCGGAGCAGAATCTTGGTGATCCGAGTGCTGAATCCCGATATCGAGCACGCGGTGCCGTACCGACAGAGTGTCGGCGCAAATCTGACGCTCCACGACACCCTGAAGATCGCTGGTGGGCTGGATATCGACGCCCGTGTGGGTGGGTGGTTTGCTGGTGTCGGTGGGGGGATGACCGGTCGGATACGGGGCTCGTTTCGAGGCAGTTCCTGGTTGCTCCAGCATGGGATGCGGTCAGGCTTCGAGCGGTGGTCGGCTATATGAGGGAATCGGTCAGACCAGAGATGAATTCCTGGGTCGCCGGGTCGACAGCGTAGATGACCACCCCTTGCATCCCGCGGGTCAGCAAAACCTTGTACGTGTTGCGAATGAGGATGTCGAAATCCTCATCGAAGAGCTTCTTGCTTCTGAGCTGCTTGTCCTTGTTGGCATCCCGTCGCACCACCAGGTGCCCGTCCTCTGCGACGATCTCGGGTCCGAGAATGACACCTGCCCAGTCGAACTCGAATCCCTGTGCGGTGTAGATGCAACCGACCTGTTCGAAACCGCGTGGGTCATGCGCCCACAGCCAACTCGGAGGGGGGTCATCCGGCCCGCCGATCGTGTCCTTATATTTGTTCCACGGTTTGGACCAGTCGCCGATCTTGATGTCGGGCACCAGCGTCCCGTCGATATCCGGTTCGGGAGTCCACTCCCAGCAGTAGCCAGCGGTGATCCTCGCAGTGACCGTTGGAGTGATTTTCGAGCGGAGGAATTCTTCCATCTGCCGTGGTGAGCTTGCGACGCGGACTATGAAATGGTCGTCGTCTTTCCATCGCATCGGTCCAAACGCCCTCAGGTCGAGCAGGTTCAGTACCCACTCGTCGTAGGCTGCACTGCCACCGCAGCGGAATTGACCGTCGAGGTTGATCTGAAAGACCGGCAGCCCTGCTCGGGCGGCATGGTCTCTGATGTGGTCGATAGTACCGACTTCGTTCGGCCGGACCACTTGGTTCTCATCGAGCAGGAAAACCGGAACCTTTGCGGCCTCTATCAGTTCATCGACCTGCGGGCGCTTCGTCCGGAGCGTGCTCTGGGTGAATCGGTCGGTCGAAATCCGTCGGAGGCGGTGAGCTTCGTCGCAGATCACCACATCCAACCACTCCGTTTGCATAGTGGTCAGGCTCTTGTAGTAGGTGATCTGCTTTTCCAGGTCGGGTTCCTGCTTGCCGTAGATTCTCCGCATGGTTTTGGTGATGGCTTCCGACCCTGTCGCGTACCGCACCCGACGACCCTCCGCACGGAGGCGTTGAAGTAGCGACAGCGCGATGATGCTCTTACCGCTGCCAGGGCCGCCGGTCACGAGCACGACGGTCTTGAGCTTGCTTCTGTGTGAGAGGCTGATTCGGCTCATCACCGCCTCGAAGGCGAGTTTTTGGTTGTCCACCAGCCACTCTCCAGCTGTGTGAAGATCTGCCGTTGTCGAATTCAGCAGCGTCGCTCTTCGGCGGACCGCGCTGGTGAGCAATCGATCTGCGGCGGAGCTGCCAGAGGTGGGTGCGAGCTGAGTGCGTAGATACTCGATGAACTCGTCGCGCTGGTCGTCGGTGAACAAGCGTCCGAATTGATCGGGACGGAGGTGGAACAGTGGCTCGACGGACTCCTTTTTGGCGTTGTGCAAGAAGGCCACACCGTGCAGTGCCTCGGGGCGGTCATGGAGTACGGCGAAGTCTCTTTGGAGGTACCTGCAGTAGCCCCGCACCTGGTCGACTGGGTGAAGGTGATCGCCCCGCGTATACAGTGACCACGCGATCAGATCGCTGTCCCAACCCAGCTCAGCATGGCTCCATTGCTTCAGCTCGACCACAACGTAGTTGTCGTCGCCAGTCTTCGGATGGACGCCGGCAAGGACGACGTCGGCGCGTTGGCTCGAGCCCGGAAGGGAGCACTCGATCAGCATGGCGACCTCGCGCAGTTTGGCTTTGATCAAGAGATTGGCAAGTGTGGGAAGACTGGCCCCCCATGAACGACGCTCCCCTGGATTGCCTTTCTTGCCTGCTCCTTCGGCGATAGCCGTCACGAGCTCATCTCGGCGCGCCAAGGCTACGACTTCTGGAGCTGTCGAGCGAAACGACCGAAGCGTCACAGTACCCCCACCATTCGAAACCTGTTGTAGTGCCGCAATATCCGAGACGCGTTCGCTCGGCGGACCCGTGTTGATCATCGGAATGCTAGCGCGTCGTGCGCGATTGCTAGGCGAACCCGTCCAGATCGGGGTTACCTCGTCCAGCTCCCGTCGCCGCGATGGATTCCTGCTGATCGTTGATCGAAGATTCGTGCCTGTGGCGTAGATCGGCTGGGCATTACCTGCTAGAACCAACCCATGGCGATCGACAGGCTCCAGCGCATGGTTGCGGAGTTCGCGGCGGAGCGAGCGTGGGAACGTTTCCATACCCCCAAGAACCTCGTCATGGCGCTGACCGGGGAGGTCGGTGAGCTGTCCGAGCTCTTCCAATGGCTCACCGCCGAGCAGAGCCAGGCGCTCATCGGCGACCCGACGCGGCGCACTCCCGTCGAGGAGGAGGTCGCCGACGTTTTCATCTATCTGCTGCGACTTGCTGATGTCCTGCAGATCGATCTCGTTGCCGCAGTTGAAGCGAAGTTACGGAAGAACGCCGAACGCTATCCGATCCCACAGGCTTACGGCCGAGCAGTCAAATACACGGAACTCGGCAGCGAGGATTAGGTTGTTCAGCGCTGGTAGTGAGGTCTTCCGGATGCGGTCAGGTGAAGCCATGACCACAGGGCCTGGACAACCCGCTCCAACCCAGGTCGAGTCCGCCCAGAGGACTTAGTGAACGGGAGCCTGATCGGTGGAACGCTTCGATCTGATCTCCGTGGACGGCATCCGGCTGGACGCCGCTGTTCACCAGGCCGCGAGCGATCCGGCTCTCGGAGTGCTGCTGGTACACGGCATCACGGTGGACAAGGATGAGGGCGGAGGGATGTTGGGACTGCTGCACGGATAGGTGACAACCGAGTTGGCTTGCCCCTCGGGCAGGCTGAAAGGATGTCATCGTGCCCAAGCCCTATCCCCGCGAGTTCCGCGACGATGTCGTGCGCGTCGCCCGCAACCG
>NZ_JBKOQN010000090.1:0-2647 GCF_046764895.1 Nocardia sp. CWNU-33
TCAGGGCACGATTTCCAGTGACTGCTGAGCATCGGTGAATACTGGTTGCTCCAGCGTCGTCGAAGTGGTGGCAGCGGCGTTGTTGAGGGCGGTGCGGGTGAGTCGGTAGCTGTCGGTGCCGGTTTCGATGATCTGCCCGCCGAAGGTGAGGCGGTCGACGATCGCGGCGCAGAGGCGCGGTTCGGGAAATGTGTTCGACCAGCCGGAGAACGCCTCGTTCGAGGCGATCGCGACAGAGTTCTTTTCCTCGCGCTCGGTCAATACCTGGAACAACAGTTCGGCGCCGCGTTTGTCGAGCTCCATATATCCGAGTTCGTCGATGCAAAGAAGATCGACTCGCCCGTAGCGGGCGATCGTTTTGGCCAGCACTTTCTCGTCGGCGGCTTCGACCAGCTCGTTCACCAGTTTTGTTGCGAGGGTGTATTTCACGCGGTAGCCGCGCATCGCGGCTTCGGTGCCCAACGCGATCAGCAGGTGGCTCTTGCCGGTCCCGGAGTCGCCGATCAGGCAGAGCGGGGTGCCCTTGCGCACCCAGTCGCAATTGGCGAGGGTGTTGATCACGGCGGGGTCGATGTTGGGGTTGGCGTCGAAGTCGAAGGCCCGCAACGATTTATCGCGCGGGAATCCGGCGGCGCGGATGCGGCGTTCGGAACGCCGCCGCGCCCGATCGTCGCATTCGACGAGCAGCAGCTCAGCCAGGAACGCCCGGTAGCTCATCTGGTCGCGGATCGCGGTTTCGACAATGTCGTTGAACTGGGTGCGGATGCTGGGCAGTCGCAGCATCCGGCAGGCCTGGTCGACTGCGGTGTCGGCGGCCTGGTCGGTCATGCCGTGGCGGCGCGGGGTCGGGCTGGTCATCTAGGGATTCCCTTCTGCGGTTTTCGGTTTGGTGATGCGGAGCAGCTGGTCGTAGATGGCGACCGAGGGCAGGGGCCGGGTGTCGGGCGGCAGGTGCGCCAGCCGGCGCGCGGTCAGCGACGCAACCGGATCCGGATCCGGGTCGGGTTCGTCGAGATCGACCACGTTGGCCAGCCGCGGCGAGACTTCGGCGGCCTTGCGGGCCTCGAGGGCGACCGCGTCCGCGGTCAGCGCTCCCGCGCCCAGCGCGGCGTCCAGGCCCGCGATGACCTGGTCGTGGGGCATGGTGCGGTGCAGCAGAAGAACGTCGATGATCGCGCGGGTGCCGTCACGCTCGCCGTGAGCTTTGCGGACCGCGGCCCAGCACGCGTCGTGGCTCTTGGTGAACTTCCCGCTCTGGCGGGCTTGTTCGAGGGCTGTTGCCCCGGCCATCGCGCCGGGTTTGCGGATCAGCGCTTCGAGATAGTGATCGAGTTCCACGCGCGTCAACGCCTTGCCGATCAAGCGTTCGTGGCGGGCGATCTCGGTGCGGCCGTCGTAGACGACCAGCCAGGACGAGTGCAAAAGGATCCGAACCGGACGACCGATGAACCGGATCGGGACACTGTATTTGTTGGTCCGCGCCGCGACCATCGAATACCGGTCCACCCGCGTGGCCAGCCACGACCCGGTCTCGAACTCCTCGACGGGCAGCCGTTTCAACGTCGACGCCTCCAGCGCGAAATGCTCGCCGATCGTGCGCGCCCGCGCCCGATCCGCCGCGTCAGGTCATCGGTGTCCCACTGCTCGACCAGCGAGTTCAGCTCCTGGAGGGACTCGACTTTCGGGACGGGGACGAAGTGGTTGCGCCGGTATTAGCCGATCTGGCCCTCAACACCGCCCTTCTCGTGTGCGCCCTCGATGCCCGGGATGCAGTAGAACGGGTCGTCGATGCCGTAATGGCTGCGGAATGCGGTCCAGCGCTCGGATTCGGTTCTGGCCCTGCTCAACCCGAGAACCTTCACCACCGCGGCCTTCAAGTTGTCGTAGCGGATCTTCCCGTGCGGCACCCCGCCGAGCACGGTGAACGCGTGGACGTGCCCCTCCAGGAACGCTTCCTGCCCGCCCGAGGCTGACACCCGCTGAACGGAGCGGCCCGACAGCGACATTCGCAGCGAGAACAGGTAGAGCACGATCCGCTCACCGCAGCTCGACGGTCACCTCACCGAAGTCGACCTCGGCTTCCTCGCCAGGGTGATGGGTCTGCGGGATGAACACCTGTGGCGGTTCGCGACCGGCCTCGATCCTGATCTGCGGCTTGCGCTCCTCGACGTAGTCGCGGACCCGCTGGTAGGACACGTCTTCCATACCGTGCTCGTCGATCAGCCGTGCGTAGATCTGTTTGATCGTGTGCCGCTGCTTGCGCGGTGCGTCCAGATCCGTGCGCAGCATCTCATCGATGAACGGCTTGAACGGATCCAACTTCGAGACCCGCGCCGGATACTCCTTGCGCTTCTCCGAGAAAGTCGAGGTCAGTGCGGCGTTGACCGTGCGGTAGCCAATGTTGTACTTGGCCTGTAGCTCCCGGCCCGACACGCCCGCTCTCGAGTCTCGGCGGATCGCCGCGTACAGCTGCGCCTTGGATTGGTTCGGCGGCACAGTTCAACTCCTACGGGCCGTTGCAGACTGATAGCAGGGTGATCCTGCCACTGGAACCCGCCGGGTGGTGTCAAAATTCGCGGATACCAACACCTTCCGACCCGGACCGGTGTCGAGATTCACCGATCAACGATGTCGTGATTCACGGATA
>NZ_JBKOQN010000091.1:0-2328 GCF_046764895.1 Nocardia sp. CWNU-33
CCTCGGTCGGACCGTACAGGTTGTGCAACGCCGCATCCGACACCGTCTGCCACGCCGTCACCGTTTCCGGCGGCAGCGCCTCACCGATCACGAACACATCCCGCAAGGTCGGGTACGAACCCGGCGCGGACAGCGCGGCGAAAACAGCCAGCATCGAGGGCACGAAGTCGGTCACGGTGACCCGATGGGTCGCGATCGTCTCGGCCACGTAGGCCGGATCACGATGACCGTCGTGCGTCGCGACAACCAGGGTCGCGCCCGCGCTCAACGGCATGAAGTAGCCCCACAGCGACACGTCGAACGTCGTCGCCGTCTTCTGCAGGTACACATCGTCCGGACCGAGCGGGTATTCCGCCAGCATCCACTCGATCTGATTGACGATCGCCGCGTGCGGAACCGCCACACCCTTCGGGCGGCCCGTCGAGCCCGACGTGAAGATCACGTAGGCGGAGTTCTCCGGCCGCAGGGGTGCACGGCGGTCGGCGTCGGTGACCGGCGCGTCGGAGTAGTCCGACAGATCGAGGGCATCGATCTCGAGTGTGCTGGTGGTGCCCGCGTCGAAGTTGTCGCGCGTGGTCGTCAGCACACACACCGGGGCGGCGGTGTCGAGCACATAGTGGCTGCGCTCGGCCGGGTGATCGGGATCCAACGGCACGTACGCGCCGCCGGCCACATCCACCGCGTACATGCCGACCACCAGATCCAGCGAGCGGCGCATACCGAGCGCCACCATCGAATCCGGGCCGACACCGAGGGAAATCAGGTGTCGCGCAAGACGGTTCACCCGTGCCGAGAACTCGGCATAGGTCAGACTCGTCCCCTCGAACACCACTGCTGTCGCATCCGGGGTTCGCAGTGCCTGCGCCTCGAACATCGACACCAGCGTGGCCGGTGCGAGCTCGTGCGCGGTGTCGTTCCAGTCGAGGACAGTGCGATCCCGCTCGGCGAGCGCGAGCAGTTCCAGGTCACCGACGGCGGTGGCGGGTGTGGCGACGATGTTGTTGAGCAGGCGCAGGAAGCGATCCGCGAAGCCCTCGACCGTGGCGCGATCGAACAGTGCGGTCGCGTAGGTGAAGAGGCCATCGATACCAGTGGGGGTGCCGGACTCGTCGTAGGTGTCGGTGAGGATCAGGTGCAGATCGAACTGCGAAATTCCGCTGTCATAGTCGACGCCCGACACGGTCAGGCCGGGCAGCTCCAAGGTTGTGGTCGTGAGGTTCTGGAACGACAGGCCCACCTGGAACAACGGATGCCGCGCAGTCGAACGAGCCGGGTTCAGCACCTCCACCAAACGCTCGAACGGCACATCGGCATTCGCGAACGCCTGAATATCCGTCGCACGCTGACGCGACAACAAGCCTGTGAACGACTCGCCCGCTTGCACAGTGGAGCGGAAGACCAGGGTGTTGATGAACGAACCGATCAAATCGTTCAGCGCCGCTTCACCACGACCCGCCATCGGCGTACCGATGGCAATATCGTCGGTACCCGACAGACGTGCCAGCAATACCGCGAGTGCGGTGTGCATGACCATGAACAGCGTCGCGCCCTCGGATTGCGCCACCTCGACCAGACCACGATGCAGATCAGCGTCGATACCGAGATGCACGGTGCTACCGGCGAACGACTGCGTTGCGGGACGCGGCCGGTCCATCGGCAGATCCAACTGCTCGGGCAGATCGGCAAGTGCGGTGCGCCAGTAGGCGACCTGACTGGACATCAGCGATTCCGGATCGTCCTCACTACCCAGCAACTCCCGCTGCCAGATACTGAAGTCCGCATACTGCACCTCGAGCGGCGACCAATTGGGCGCCTCACCCATCGACCGCGCGACATACGCCGTCATCAGGTCGCGCACCAACGGACCGACCGAGGAACCATCACCTGCGATGTGATGCACCACCATGGCGATCACGTATTCCGGTGTCTCGCTCTCGATCTCGATCTCGAACAACGCGACACGCACCGGCACCTGCTCGGTGACATCGAACGGCATCGAAATCAATTCCACCACAGCGGATTCGATCCGGTCCGCGCTAATGGTGTGCTCGGCCAATGGCAGTATCGCCTGCGACGGCGGCAGGATCACCTGGACAGCGGAGCCATCGATCGCCGGGTAGACCGTGCGCAGCACTTCGTGCCTGCCCACCAAATCCGCGATCGCCTGCCGCAAAGCCTCGACGTTCAGCTCGCCGGACAACCGCACCGCGATCGGCACGTTGTAAGCAGCCGACTCGGTATCGAAACGGTTCAGGAACCACATCCGCTGCTGCGCAAGCGACAACGGAATCCGCTCCGGCCGAGGACCAGCCACCAACTCACGGCGAC
>NZ_JBKOQN010000092.1:0-2222 GCF_046764895.1 Nocardia sp. CWNU-33
TGTCGGCGGAACGTGAAAACTGATCACCGCGTGGCATCTGAATTTTGACCCCCTGTCCGCAGACCCTGGCTCTAACCGAGCCAGGAGGACGAAGGGATGCTTTCCGTGGAGGATTGGGCTGAGATTCGTCGTTTGCGCAGGTCCGAGGGGTTGCCGCTCAAGGCGATCGCTCGGGTTCTGGGCGTGTCCCGCAACACGGTCAGAGCCGCGTTGGCCTCGGACCGGCCGCCGAAGTATGAGCGTCCGGCGAAGGGTTCGATCGTGGACGCGGTCGAGCCGCAGATCAGAGAGCTGCTGCGGGTCTATCCGACGATGCCGTCGACGGTGATCGCCGAGCGGATCGGCTGGACCCGGTCTGTTCGGGTGCTCTCGGGTCGGGTTGCCGAGTTGCGGCCGGTTTATCTGCCGCCGGATCCGGCGTCGCGAACGGCGTATGTTGCCGGGGAGATCGCCCAATGCGATCTATGGTTCCCTCCGATCACACTGCCAGTCGGTTTCGGTCAGGTCCGTGACTCGAAGCGGTTGCCGGTGCTGACGATGGTGACAGGGTATTCGCGCTGGTTGTCGGCGGTACTGATCCCGACCCGGCGATCTGAGGACCTGTTCGCCGGCTGGTGGAGGTTGATCAACAGGTTGGGTGCGGTGCCGCGGGTGCTGGTCTGGGATGGTGAGGGTGCGATCGGGCGGTGGCGGGGTGGTCGTAGTGAGCTGACCACCGAATGTCAGGGGTTCCGAGGAACTTTGGGTGCGAAGGTTGTCATCTGCCGACCCGCCGATCCCGAGGCGAAGGGCGTGATCGAGCGGGCCCACGACTATCTGGAACGCTCTTTTCTTCCTGGCCGAATATTCAGCGGTCCCTCCGATTTCAACCTGCAGTTGAGCCAGTGGCTGGCGGTGGTGAACACGCGGACGAGGCGGGCGTTGGGATGCGCTCCGACAGAACGGATTACCGCCGATCGCCAGGCGATGATCGCGTTGCCGCCGGTGGCGCCGGAGACGGGGTGGCGGCATTCGGCGCGCCTGGCGCGCGATCACTACATTCGCTTGGACTCCAACGACTATTCGGTGCATCCGAGCGTGATCGGCCGTCAGGTCGAGATCATCGCCGACCTCGATCGCATCCGCGTGCATTCCGGTGGTCGAGTGGTCGCTGATCACGAGCGGATCTGGGCATGGCACCAATCGATCTCCGATCCCGAACATGTTGAAGCAGCGAAGGTGTTGCGCCGCAGACGGATCGGCGCCTTGCGGCCTGCACCAGAACCCGAGGTCGAACAGCGCTGCCTCACCGACTACGACACAGCACTCGGTGTCGATATCGAAGGCGGGGTGGCATGATGACCGCCACCAAGACACCCACCAAAACCTCCACCACCGCAAGAGATCTGACTGCCGAGGTCTCATTCCTGACCCGGGCGCTGAAAGCCCCGACACTGCGGGAATCGGTGCAACGGCTGGCCGAACGAGCCCGCGCCGAGAACTGGACCCACGAGGAGTTCCTCGTCGCTTGCCTGCAGCGGGAGGTCTCCGCCCGTGAGAGCCATGGCGGTGAAGGCCGCATCCGCTCGGCGCGGTTCCCGGCCCGGAAGTCGTTGGAGGAGTTCGACTTCGGCCACGCCCGCGGACTCAAACGCGACGTGATCGCCCACCTCGGGACACTGGATTTCGTCACCGCCCGAGAAAATATCGTATTCCTCGGCCCGCCCGGAACCGGCAAAACACATCTGGCGATCGGCCTGGCGATCCGCGCCTGCCAGGCCGGGCATCGAGTAGCGTTCGCCACTGCAGCCGAATGGGTTTCCCGCCTCGCCGAGGCCCACCACGCCGGGCGGTTGCAGGCCGAGCTGACCAAGCTCGGCCGCTACCCGCTTCTCGTGGTGGACGAGGTGGGCTATATCCCGTTCGAAAACGAGGCCGCCAACCTGTTCTTCCAACTTGTCTCGTCCCGCTATGAGCGAGCCTCGCTGATCGTGACCAGCAACAAGGTCTTCGGCCGTTGGGGCGAGGTCTTCGGCGACGACGTCGTCGCCGCGGCAATGATCGACCGCCTCGTCCATCATGCCGAAGTCATCGCCCTCAAAGGCGACAGCTACCGGCTCAAAGACCGCGACCTCGGCCGCGTTCCCGCTGCCGGAACAACAGAAGAATGAACCATCAACCCACCGGCCAGGGGGTCAGGATTCGGATTCCGGAAAGTGGTCATGATTCGCGTTCCGTTGACA
>NZ_JBKOQN010000093.1:0-2077 GCF_046764895.1 Nocardia sp. CWNU-33
ATTACACAGCAGCGGCTGGGAGCGCCGGCGGCTCGGCTGCCGCGCAGCGGGCGATTCAAGTTGCGCTGGCCCAGACCGGGAAGCCCTATGTGCTGGGCGACGAGGGCCCGAATTCCTTCGATTGCTCGGGCCTGATGCAATATGCCGCTGCTGCCGCGGGTGTCCAGCTACCACGGGTGTCACAGGATCAGTATCGGCTGCTGCCCCAGGTCAACCCGGCGGACATTCAGCCTGGCGACCTGATCTTCCCAGCGGAATCGTTCGAGTCGAACGGACTACCCGGGCACGTCATCATGTACATCGGGAATGGCCAATGCATTGCGGCGTCCAACCCCAGAGTGCCTATCGGAACGGTCCCCTTGCCCAATAACTTCCGTGCCACCCGTTGGACGCAGTAGCGAAGATCCAGCGATTCGGTAGCCGGTGCGGATCGACGTAACCGTCTACGGCGCAGGGCAATCCGAGTCAGTATCCGACGTAGCCGCCGCCGCTGCGCATCTGCACGATGCCCGGCACATTGCCGACCGAGCCGTAACGGTCGATGGAATAGCGCACGCCGGCAATGATGTTGTCGACCGGATTCCAGATGTCGCGATGCCCGGGCAACGCATACGAGTTGAAGGTCGGGTCGATGGTCTGCATCAAACCCTTCGACGGGATCCCGGCGGCGGCGTTGCTGTCCCACAGGTTGATCGCATTCGGATTGCCGCCGGACTCGTGCTGGATGATCGCGGCAATGTCGGCGGGATCGATCTGACGTGTGTCGTAGCCGTTCTGACGCAGGATGTGCATGGCCTCGTTGATCCATTGTCCCTGTTGCCCGGCGGGCCGGGTGCGCGGTGGTCCGCTGCGGGGGCCGCGCGAATCGGGATGGGATGCGCGCCGCGACGGGCGTGGTCTGGCCGGGCGCGAATCCTTCAAATATCGGTCGGCCAGGGCGGCGACCCGGTCGGCGGTGATCGCCGCTGCCGCCTGTCCTTGTCCGAGAACATTTCCGGCACGCTGCAACGCGTTGCCCAGGGTGGCGATCAGAAGATTGCGGCCTGCGGCGGTGTCTTGGACGCTGCCCAATGCCGTCAGTGCGGTATTGACCTCGGCGATGATCGACCCCATGGCCGCGCGCCCGTAGATGGTGTTGTCGACGGCGCCGTCGAGGATACGTCCGAGTTCAGTATTCAACGCTTGTGTGGCGTCGACTTTTCCACCGGTGTTCTGCGTGTTCGCCGCATAGTGCGATCCGGTAAGGCCGTCCCACGCAATCGGTCCGGTCGGCCGTCCCGATAGGAAATCGGGAGGCCGGTACGGCTGCCCGGTGTCGGCGGTGGGCGCACCGCCGCCGTATTGGGCGGCGATCGCCGCGAGCGCTCCCAGCGCGGGGGCCGCGACGGCGGGGGCACCGGCCCAAGCGGCGGCATCGGGTCGTGCGAAAGCCGGCGATCCTGCTGTGGCCGAGGATTGGTCGGCAGGCAGCGGTGTGACGGGGCCGCGGGTGGCCGCGGTTGCGGCGGGTGCGGGTGCGGCCGAGGTGGCTGCCGATGCCGGCGGTGGGATCCGGGCCGGGTTGTTCCGTGTGGCTTTCTTGGCTGGGCGGGTAGGCGCGGTGGTTGTCGCGCCCACCCGGGTGTCGCGGACTTCATCTGGGTCGGGTTCGAGTGGATCCCGATTCGGCGACGCCATCAGTACGGTTCGTACGGTCGGCCGGCGCGTACGGCAAGCACACCGGGCACGTTGCTGACCGAACCGTATCGGTTGATGGCGTACCTGACACCGGCGATGATATTGCTGACCGGGTCGTAGATGTTGTCGTAGCCCGCCAGCTTGTTGCCGTCGAATGTCGGGCCGATGGTCTGCATCAAACCGATCGACGGCGTTCCGTTTCTCGCGTTGATATCCCAGCCATTCCTGGCGTATGGATTGCCGTTCGACTCGTGCTTGATGATGATCTCGATGGCTTGCGGGTCGATCGTGCTGACGTCCATGCCGTGTGCCTTCATGATTATCAGCGCCTGTTGAATCCACTGTCCCACAGTGCCGCTCGGCATCGGACCGATTGGACTCGGTGTTACCGGTACATATC
>NZ_JBKOQN010000094.1:0-2057 GCF_046764895.1 Nocardia sp. CWNU-33
GTTGCGGGCGACGCGCACGACATCGTCGCGGAACTCGCGGGGATAGGGCTTGGGCACGATGACATCCTTTCAGCCTGCCCGAGGGGCAAGCCAACTCGGTTGTCACCTATCCGTGCAGCAGTCCCAAGTTTGATCATGCGGATGTCGCGTTCGGAGCCGTTGTTGTCCGGCGGGATCGCCAGGTTCGTGGTGAACCGCAGGTAGTCGTCTTGGCGGGCGAGCAGCCTGCGCGCCAACGCGTTCGGTGACTTCATCACCGCGGTTGCACGGGTGACGGTTTCGGCCAGGCCGAGGTGCGTGGCGCTGCGATAGAGGTGGATCTGCGCTGCCAGCGCGTCGGCGTCGATCCTGCCGGCCTCGGCCGAGACAACCAGTTTCGCCCCACCTGTCGTTACAGCTCCGCCAACTCGGCCTCGAGCCGCTCGTCACACTCGCCTGCCGCTCGATAACGCAGCCTGACGCTTCAGCAGACCAGCCAGCCGCCCGAGCCGATCCGCCTG
The DNA here is from genome assembly GCF_046764895.1 of Nocardia sp. CWNU-33. Classification (NCBI taxonomy): domain Bacteria; kingdom Bacillati; phylum Actinomycetota; class Actinomycetes; order Mycobacteriales; family Nocardiaceae; genus Nocardia; species Nocardia sp. CWNU-33. The sequence goes on from NZ_JBKOQN010000094.1 coordinate 501, forward strand.
CCGCTCCACCAGAGCAGCGAGCTCCTCATACTACGGACGCGAATCACCATGCACCCCAACATCATTCGCCAACCAACCGGCAGCCCAGACGACACGCCAGTCAACCGGACGCAACCACCTGATCAGTTACCGGAATCCTAGGGTTGTCAGGCGGTGCGGCATCGTGAATCCCACGCTCCCCGAACCGCATTCCTGCTCTCGTGCGATATGTGCACCCAAATTCGGAAGCGATGCTCACTCTGGACGGTGGCACCGGGATGCCGAGCACTTAACGTGGTGTCGACCAGGCGACGAAATGCTGGTCATGGGCTGATGTCCGTGGACGGCGGGGCCGAGATCACGGCACGGTCGGTGTGTAACCGTGCTGCGCGCCGACTGGTGCCACATCGACAAAAGGGGAATGCGTCATGAAGATCAGCAAAACGACGCAGTTGGGCCGCTCGGGCGTGCAGTTGACTGCCATGGGATTCGGCGGAGCACCGATCGGGAACTATCGCGAGCCCTCCAGCGACGGTGATTCCGCCGAGATGGTATCGCAGGCATGGGAATTGGGTGCACGCTTCTTCGATACGGCACCCCTATACGGGCACGGACTGAGCGAATACCGGCTCGGGTATGCGCTGCGTGCGTATCCGCGTACCGACTACGCGATCGCAACCAAGGTGGGCCGGGTCGTGGGCCGCAGCGCCAATGGCACGGCCTCCAACGATTCTTACGTCGACACACCACCGTTCGAAGCCGAGTACGACTACAGCTACGACGGTGTGATGCGCAGCGTCGAGCAGAGCATGCAGCGGATGCTCACTGACAACTTCGACATCCTGCTCATCCACGACTGCGACCGCCGCACCCATGGTGAGGATCAGCCGGAGGTTTTCAAGCAAGCGTTGAACTCTGCCTATCCAGCCCTCGAGACATTGCGCGATCAAGGTGTGGTCAAAGCGATCGGATTCGCTGTCAACGAAGCCGATATCTGCTACCGCGCTCTGCAGAACACCGACGCCGACTGCTTCCTGCTGGCAGGCCGCTACACTCTGCTCGAGCAGGACCCTCTCAACGACCTTCTCCCAGCGTGTCAGGACAGAGGCGTCGGCATCGTGCTCGGGGGCGTCTACAACAGCGGGATCCTGGCAACCGGACCTATCGAGACGGCAAGGTTCAACTACGCGTCCGCCCCCGAGTCGGTGAAGGCGAAAACTGCGGAAATTCAACGCATCTGCGATCGGCACAACGTCGCGCTGCCGGCGGCGGCGCTGCAGTTCGCCTTCGCCCACCCCGCCGTTTCTAGCATTTGCATCGGCGCCCGCAACCGAGGTCAGCAGCAGAAGAACGCCGATCTGTTCGAAGCCAGTATCGACCCGCAGTTGTGGGCAGACTTGCGCGGGGCCGGGCTGCTACGCAAAGACGCGCCGACACCCCGATGACCGATCACGCACTGGAGATCGCGGGCAAGCAGTTCGGCTCCCGGCTGATCATGGGCACCGGCGGCGCGGACAACCTCGCCGTGCTCGAGGAGGCATTGCTCGCCTCCGGTACCGAACTCACCACGGTCGCGAT
>NZ_JBKOQN010000095.1:0-1849 GCF_046764895.1 Nocardia sp. CWNU-33
AGTGGTGTCCGAACCCTGGGTGAGAGGGTCGTCGGTTTCCTTGTCCCCTGCGGTGGCCAGGTCTTCCTTAATTGTGTCTGAGAAATCGACGGGTTTCACGCCGGTGTTGTTGGCGCCGGTGTTGTTGGCGCCGGTGTTGTTGCCGCCGGTGTTGTTGGCACCGGTGTTGTTGCCGCCGGTGTTGTTGCCGCCGGTGTTGTTGGCGCCGGTGTTGTTGGCGCCGGTGTTGTTGGCGCCAGTGTTGTTGCCGCCGTCTTTGTTGCCGCCGTCGTCGCCGTCTTTCGGAGGTTTCTTGAGGCCACCGTCGTCACCGTCGATATCTGCAGCCTTCTTCTGGTATTGCTTGGTCCCGTCCTTGTATGTACTTTTCCATTTTTCGGCACATGTGTCGATGTGTTTGATGTAGTAGGCGTGTTCCGTTGCGTCGGTCAGTTCGTATTTCCCGAAATTCGTGGCTTTCTCATCATGGTTCCTTTCGAACATTGTGGCGCCACTGACTCCGTCTGTAATCTTGCCACCCTGATGTACGCCATCTGGGAGCTTGACCAGGAGGTGCGCTTCGAGTTCTTTCGTGATGAAATCAAGATCTTGGTAGACCTGCTGTTCGTCCATATCGAACTCTTCGGTGGCGATTTTGATCGTAGTGTGTTCATCCCTGTATTTCTTCTGCCGGCCTTCCATCTCGGCATTCACATCCGTGTACTTCCTTTTGACCTGTGACCAGCCCTCCACTGTCGTGAGCTGGGGGCCGTCGAGCACATCGTCGAAGTCGGGCGCAGCCTCAGGATTGCGGGTGCCGAATGTGTCGAATCCCAACTGCATCACGAACTCGGTCTCCCTGATCAGAGCTTTCAACATCTCAGAGGCACCCTTCGGCCGGTAAAATTGAACCTTGCGCAGATGATCACCCTGGTTCAGTGGATTATATAGATAGCCGTAGTCTGGGTTGAACTCAACCGCGGCCTTCTGGTCCGCTAGATATTGCTTGGCGTCGAAAAATTTCTTGATGTCTTCCGAAGTGACGATATCCTTATCAAGCGCGGCTAGGAGATCCCTGTAATATGGCTTGTCCTCATCATCGAGGTCATGTTTGCGTGCGTCCGTCGCGAGTCTCTTTCTCGTTTTCGCGGAGAGGCCGTCCATGACAGCCTTGAAATCCTCCGCATTCAGTCCGTCGAGCTTCTGCAAAGATTCTTTGGCTTGATTGCCCTGGAAGCCGGTACCATCATTGCCCCAGAAACCTGAATCATCATGGTGTTTCTGGATCAGTTTTCGGACTTCTTCTGATTTGGCGCTCATTAGGCCTTCTTCCGCTCGCCGGAGCCCTCGGACCCCGTCAGAACTCTCAGCAACTCGGTGATAGGCGGGGGAGCCGCCCCGCTGGAGCCGACGAAACTGACGCCGTGGGCACTGGGCTCGACACTGCGGGCAACCTCGATGTTCGGGACCGCCGAACCTGTGATGGTCGTCACCGATGCCTGCACCGCTACTGCGCCAGCTGTCGCTGGGAGCAGCGGATGCTCGATTATCTGGCCAAGCAACTGTGCATCGGTGCCGAAGTGCAGTAGATCTGGGGTGCAGCAACCGATGATGAGGCCGTCGAGTTCCCTTGCGTCGATGCCTGCGGTGGTCAGCGCCTCCTGCAGTGTGTTTTCCGCGAGGATCCCGGCGGGGCCGGGTGGCTCGCCGTAACCGGGCGGGAACACGGCGCGACCTGTTTTATCGTCGAGATCGACGCTGAATCGACGTTGCCTGATGCCGGTCTTCTGCTCGAATTCCGTTGGCGTCCAAGGGTTGTTACGTGGTCCGGGGAACATGTCGAGTAGGCGTTCATTGGTCATCACCAGGT
>NZ_JBKOQN010000096.1:0-1775 GCF_046764895.1 Nocardia sp. CWNU-33
GCCCGTCGTCACCTCAACCCGATTACACGCTGCTGGGATCAACCCCATTACTGCTATGCAGGGACGACGACGGACGAGGCACCGACCGAACCGCTTGACACAAAACGACTTACGCTGATTACCGGATATCCCGCAGCGGCGACTGGTATTGGTTCTGTTTCAGCAGCGCGGGGGTTACAGCCGACCACCCCATCGAAGGACCGCACTAGCCGGTTGACCTCCGCTCTCCGATAGCCGAGGATCATGCGCTGGGCGTGGATGACAGTCGGCTACGGGCGGTGTGAGGTGTGAGGGTGGGTCGGGTCGACGGAACAGATGACCAGCTGCACGTCGTCCAGATCATTGAACTGCAACCCGGTTGCTGCCTGGCTCGCGTAGCGATGGCCACCGTTTTCTTCTCGGTCCTCGACGGGAATCCAACTGTAGCCAGAGCTACCCCACTCGTCCGAAGCGATCGTCAGTAGCGGATCCATCCGCGCGCCGCATTCGGCGCACAGCATCGGGAAGGGATCGGTCCGGCTCCACCGTGTCCATCCGCCGACTTTGCAACCGGGTGCGGTCGACAACTGCGACCAGTAGAAGGACTCTTCCGTGTCCTCGTATTCCTGCGCGGTGCTCCAATCCTCCAGCGCCACAACCAGAGCCGGATCGATACCCTCCCGCGGAAACTCGGTGACGATCTCCGGATGAAGCTGACAGACATTGGGAACGAAGCCTTCGAATTGGACCACCGCGGGCTCGGGCTGCTCCACCAGAACGTCGGTGACCTCTCGGCTGTCACGCCAGAACAGTTGCGTCCGCAGTACGAGCTCCGAGTCGTGACCGAACGGGCACCACAGCACCTGCAACAAGTCCTTGCCCTCGGGGGGGCGCAAGGACGGCACATCGCGCGCATACAACTGGGCGATCGGCAGCATCGCCAGCGGCTCCTGCGGGATATCCGACCTCGCCGCCTGCACCGCTCTATCACCATGCCGAAGCCGATAGCCATGGAGGCGGTCCACCGTGTTCGCTTCGTCCGTGGTTCGTGTGCGACCGTAGGAATCGGCCTCGATCCGGTGCAGCAGCCGAGCATCGGACACCGACATCGGCGGATCGAACCCCGGCTCGTGCTTACCGTCGCAATGCGGCCACCGCTCGCTCGCGGGCCACAGCAGCGGTCCACCGATCGAGCTGTCGTGCGGGGTCACCGGTCCGGGCCGAGGGTGCAACCGGGTTGCCGTTCGAGCCAGCGGGGCCAACTGGGGGAAGGCCGCGACGATATCGGCCGGGCGGGGTGGGGTCGTACGGGTCATGCGCACTCCAGGACATCGACGCGAGAATTCCGGAGCTGGACGCTAACTCACTGATCCGACCGGGGTTCTCCAGCCACGGGAATGCCGACCGCACCGCCCTGCTGGGGCGGTCGGGATCGCGCGTTGCGGACTTGACCCGCAGGGGCGCCGATGCCGCTGTAGTCCCGAATAATTCGGCGACGCAGCGCCCCGAGGCCTCACCGGTCACGCCGTTGATGCAAAGTCCGGATCATCGGCCGCGATCTTGTTCGTCGTACGCGACCATGACGGGGAACTGGCGCGATCCACAGCGATGACGACCCGACACCCTTTCGTCTGCATCTGCCTGCCGCAGTGCACTCAATTCGGCATTTGCGTGCGTTCGGCAGGCCGCGGTCCGATCTGCTCGGCTCGACCCGTAAGCGGCGCGCAGATAGCCGGCTAATCGGAGATGATCAGCACCTTTTGGCGGCGGAACACGTGGACCGCTGACTTTCTGAT
>NZ_JBKOQN010000097.1:0-1747 GCF_046764895.1 Nocardia sp. CWNU-33
CAACGGATAGTGCGTCACGAACGTGGAGAGGAGCTCAAGGTGTAGGAGAAGCTCTTTGAAGCGGTGCTGCGTGAGAGATGGAGGATTCTCGGCCCTCCAGTGTCGCCCTGCATGGGGGAGGCGCTAAACCACCCTCTGCTGCGTTAGCTGAAGACTGTCGTGGTGAGCGATGAGGGAAAAGGCGTCCGTTGGAGGCGTCAGGTGGGGATCAGGAAGGCGTTGCGCTGAAAACCCTTGCGGGGGTTCGCTGTTGAAGCGTCGAAATGTTTAGGACGACATCGAAACCTGGGTTTTATCCGACCTTGGGATGAGTCTGGCGGGAGCCTGCTTACTGGCCAGATGGTGTCCGGCGTGAAGGCGGCGCGAGCCTGATCTGCTGCTCTTGCGTGGAACGTGAGAAGGCCCGTCCCGAAACTTCTGTCCGCGAAGCTGATTCGCGGACGGAGAGAGGGAGCATCCCAAGCGGAGAACCCGCGAGGGACCGAGTACCGATGCGGGACGGCGCTGACGGACTGGCTCGTAGTAGCTGGGAAGTTCCTGCCTGGCGCGGTGGGAATGGAGCCAAGGGGCCAGGTCATCCGTGGCTGGACTTGTTCGATCAACCAGGCGATGCCCTGGGAGGAGTCGCGTGAGTGAGCTGAAGTCAACAGGCAAGCCGTTCGAGATCTCCAAGCGGGAGGTTTGGGAGGCATGGGAGAAGGTCAAGCAGAACAAGGGCGGACCAGGAGTCGATGGTGTGACCGTCGAGGACTTCGAGAAGGATCTGAGGAACAACCTTTACAAGATCTGGAACAGGATGTCCTCGGGAAGCTACTTCCCGCCTCCGGTTCGAGCGGTGGAGATACCGAAACAGCACGGCGGCGGCACGAGGACCCTCGGAATACCTTGTGTCGGCGACAGAGTGGCGCAAACGGTGGTGGCCGCGCACTTGGAGAAACGGGTGGATCCGGTGTTCCATCCCGACTCCTACGGCTACCGGCCGGGGAAGTCCGCTCTGGATGCGGTGAGTAAATGCCGGGAACGGTGCTGGAAGAAGGACTGGGTGATCGATCTCGACGTCCAGAAATTCTTTGACTCCGTCCGGTGGGACCTGATCGTCAAGGCTGTGGAGGTGCATACCGATGCCCCGTGGGTGGTGCTGTATGTCAGCCGGTGGCTTCGCGCACCGGTGCAGCAGCCCGACGGGACCCTGTTGGAGCGAACCCGAGGTACTCCCCAGGGGTCCTCGGTGTCGCCCGTGCTGGCGAACCTGTTCTTGCACTACGCGTTCGACGTGTGGCTGGTTCGGGAATTCCCGGCAGTCGAGTTCGAGCGCTATGCCGATGACGCGGTCGTGCACTGCACTACTGAGCGGCAGGCCCGTCAGGTTCTGGCGGCTTTGCAGGAGCGGATGGCCGAGGTCGGGCTTGCTCTGCATCCGGCCAAGACCAAGATCGTGTACTGCCGGGACGCGAACCGGCGCCAGCCATATGGCGTCACGCAGTTCACGTTCCTGGGGTTCACGTTCAGGTCCCGCACGGCGCGGACGAGGAACGGCGGCACTTTCGTGTCGTTCCAGCCCGCGATCAGCCAGGAAGCCCTGAAGAAGATCGGTGCCGAGGTTCGCTCGTGGCGGCTTCATCACCGGATCGGCTCGACCTTCGCCCAACTGGCCAGATCGATCAATCCGGTCGTGACCGGCTGGATGCGGTATTACGGAGCGTTCTATCCCTCCGCGATGCATCCCCTCCTGACGCGCATCAACTCC
>NZ_JBKOQN010000098.1:0-1622 GCF_046764895.1 Nocardia sp. CWNU-33
GGTGAATTCAAGGGGTCGTCGCAACACTGCCTGCTTTTAGCGGGTAAGTAGATCACGCAGACGCTCGGCTGGGGTTTCCCAGTCGAGCGTTTTGCGTGGACGATCGTTGAGTTGGTGAGCGACGTGTTCGAGGTCTTCGGGACCATAGACACTCAGATCGGTGCTTTTCGGGAAGTACTGGCGCAGAAGACCGTTCGTGTTCTCGTTGGTTCCGCGTTGCCAAGGACTCGCCGGGTCGCAGAAGTAGACCGCCACGTCGGTGGCCATCGAGAACTGCTTGTGCCTGGCCATCTCGCAGCCTTGATCCCAGGTCAGCGACCCGCGCAGGTGGGTGGGCAGGGTCGAGATCGTCCGGATCAAGCCGTCACGGACGGTTTCGGCGTCGTGACCGCCGGGCAGGTGAACCAGCATCGTGTAACGGGTGGACCGTTCCACGAGGGTGCCGATGGCCGAACCACCGTCCTTGCCGATGATCAGATCGCCTTCCCAATGGCCGGGCACCGCACGGTCTTCGACCTCGGCGGGCCGGTCGCTGATCATGATCATCGGGTCAAGGAATCGGTGGGTGCGCTGATCTGGTTTGCGATGCGGTTTCCGCCGGGTCCGTCCAGTTCGTAGCGCTTGCGCGAGTTCCCGTTTCAGCCCGCCACGGGCCTGGAAGTAGAGGGCTTGGTAGACCGTTTCGTGGCTCACCCGCATGCTCTCGTCGTCGGGGTAGTCCCTGCGGAGCCGGTGGCAGATCTGTTCGGGAGACCGCTGCCGTGACAAACCATCGACCACCCACGCCCGCAAAGCCTGGTTAGTCACCAGTTTGGACTCCTTCGGACGCGCCCGCGCGCCCGCGGCAGCCTTGTTCGCCTGATAGGGCAGGTAAAGCCCATCGATCCGGTGCGCCCGGACCTCCCGTGACACCGTCGATTTATGTTTGCCGATCCGTGCCGCGATTCGAGTCAACGACTGCCCGGTCACCAGCCCATCGGCGATATCGAGGCGGTCCTGCAACGACAGGTACCGGTCACTGATCGAAACAGGCTCGACACCAACGGGTTTGATCACCGGACCTGTGTAACGGGTTCCGGTCGTGTAGTCCACGACAGTGCCGTCGGGGTGGATCCGCTTATTCTTGGACCTGCGTATCCCGGCTCGCCAGTCCCTGCCGGTGCGTTCGTTCACACCGACCTCACCAGACGCGCGCGCCGTTGACCACCCCGAAGCGATCAACTCGCCGAACCGCCGCTTGGCGTCTGGTTTACCGGCAACCATCGGACCCGCGCCGACCAGCCCAGCAGCGACCAGAATCCGGCGTGCCACCGAATGAGCCACCCCGGCGGTCTTGGCTGCCCGGTTCACCGATCCCGTCGCCTCGAACACCGACCTGATCAACACCGGGTCCGCCACCCGGGACGCACCCCTGGGTTTGCCTACTGGGCGGCCCTTCGCACGCAGGATCGCATAGCAACGCTGCCGTCCGATCCCCAGCACCTCGGCTGCTTCCTTCACCGCAACCCCGGCATCGACCAGCCGGGTCAGCGGATCACCGAACCGAGCCAGATCCTCCGAAAACGACACGGTCGCCGCAACCTCTCACATCGAGAGTGTTGCGACGACCGCATGAACCCAAG
>NZ_JBKOQN010000099.1:0-1573 GCF_046764895.1 Nocardia sp. CWNU-33
GCTTGAGTTTTAACGTTTGAGGTCGTGCTCGGGGACCCGAGTTGATCATGAACGAAGCCCTTGACTGATGATTTGTCTTGCGACAGAACAAATCTCAGACTCAAGGGCTTCGGTGAATAGTGTGCACGACACCGGCGGTGCCGGTGCGATGGGGGACCTGTCGGCGTTCCGGCAGGAGTTCTATCGGTGTCTGACCGCGCGGGCGGATGCGGTGTTCGAAGTGACCGATGCGGTGTTGTGCGCGGACGGGCCGGTGCGGTCGCTTCCGGAGTTGTCGCTGGTCGGTGAGCATCGCCGGGGTCATGGCAGCGTATATGCGGCGCTGGATCGGGGCCGCATCGAGGTTGCTCGTCTGCGGCGGGCGCTGGCCTCGGTGCCGTTGCCGCGGGCCGCCGATGGCCGACTGGTGCTGGCGGTGGACATCACGTGCTGGCTGCGGCCCGAAGCCCATACCTGCCCGCAGCGGATGCTGTGTCATACCTACGGACGTGCCAAGGACTCTCATCTGATGATTCCGGGATGGCCGTATTCGGTGGTCTGCACGCTGGAAACCGGCCGCAGTTCCTGGACCGCACCGCTGGACGCGGTGCGGTTGGCACCCGGTGAGGACGCGGCCACCGTCACCGCCGACCAGCTGCGCACAGTGATCGGCAATCTGATCGATGCCGGGCACCACCGGCCCGGCGACCCGGACATCTGGATCGTGACCGACGCCGGCTACGACGCGCCCCGGTTGGCGTTCCTGCTGGCCGATCTGCCGGTGGCGGTGCTGGGGCGGATGCGGTCGGACCGGGTGCTGCGCCGCGCCGCGCCGCCCCGACAGCCCGGCATCACCGGCCGCCCAGCCCGCCACGGCGGCGAGTTCGTCTTTGGTGACCCGGCCAGCTGGGGCGAACCCACGGTGGCCACCACAACCGAGACCCGCCTCTACGGGCCTGCCACTGCCAGATCCTGGGATCGGTTGCACCCCAGGCTGACTCACCGCTCGTCCTGGGTCGCCCAGACCGGGACGCTACCGGTAATCGAGGGCACCGTGATCCGTCTCGATGTCGCCCGTCTGCCCAGCGGCGCGATCCCGAAACCGGTGTGGCTGTGGCATTCGGGCGTCGACCTCGACGCGGGCGAGGTCGACCTGCTGTGGCAGGCGTTCCTGCGTCGGTTCGACATCGAGCACACATTCCGCATGCTCAAACAAACCCTCGGCTGGACCAGCCCGAAACTCCGCGACCCGGCTGCCGCCGACCGGTGGACCTGGCTGCTGCTGGCCGCCTACACCCAGCTGCGCCTGGCCCGCGACCACGCCGCCGACTTACGTCGCCCCTGGGAGAAACACGCTGTCCTGCAACGGCTTACACCCGCCCGCGTCCGGCGAGGGTTTCGGCACCTGCGCACACAAGTAGCCTGCCCCGCCAGTGCACCAAAACCGTCCCGCCCCGGCCCAGGACGACCCGCAGGACACCGCAACCAGCACCCGGCACCACGCTACGACGTGCACATCAAGACGCCCAGCAACCAGAAAGCATCCAAAGCCGCCGGGCCGCGACCACGCCGCACAGGTTAAAACTCAAGCTAG